>CAZAPH010000026.1:311-20018 GCA_964487105.1 uncultured Akkermansia sp. | reverse complement strand
AAATGAAGTTGAAAAACAAAAAGAATTGGCCGATGAAAAACAAAAAGAGAATATTGATAGCATAAAATATGCTAAACGAATACAAGAAAGTTTATTACCAAATAAACATTATTTGAATAAAAACTTAATACAAAACAAATGAAAACACTCAAAAGGTATAGTTTAGTTTGTATTTTATTTATGAGTTTTCAATTTAAAGCTCAAACTAAAATTTTAGATTCGTTAAACAATATATTAAACACTTCTAAAAACGATTCATTAAAATTTTTCGCGAAAATACATTTATACGAACAGTTGGGAGTTTTAAATGTATCAAGCTGGGATTCACTTTTAGTAATTGCTAATAAATTAAATTATCACATTTACCAAGGCACTGTATTTAATAATTTAGGTTATGTTTACCAAAGTAAAAATCAGTTAGAAAATTCGGTTAGATGTTTTAAAATGTCGATTGTAAAATACACCGAAGCTAATAGCTACATTAACGCATGCCATACCTATTATAATTTAGCATGCTGTTACAGAACACTTGGTAATTATGAAAAAGCAATTGAAACCTACAATTCGGTAATCTATTATTCTAAAATTTTAAAAGAAAAAAAATATGAATCATACTGCTATAACGATATCGCTATAATTAACTATATTAAAGGGAATATACCTCAAACAATTAAGTATTTTGAAAAATGCATTCAAATTCAAAAAAACATAAATGATAATGAAGGCACATATACATCATACAACAATATTGCAACAATTTATTTGAGCCAAGGTGAAATTGATAAAGCATTAGCTATTTATAAAAAATGTTTACTAATAAACAAAAGAAACCATAATAAAAAAGGTGTTGCAATAACACATTTTTATATAGCCAAAGTATATGTAATACAAAAAAAATATAAAGAGGCTTTAAACTTATTAAATGCATGTGTTATAGAAAACAGAAAAGATTATAATAAAGCAAATTTAGCCAATACTTTACAATTAATTGGTAATTGCTATGTTGAATTAAATGAAATAAAACTATCGAAAAATTATTTTTTAGAATCGTTAACTATTTCTATTAATATGGGTGATATTGTGAACCAAATTAACAATTACAATTATTTACATCAATTAGAGTATCAAAATAACAATCTAAATCAAGCTAAAATTTATGCAAATAAAGCATTAACATTAACTCAGCAAATTAGTAATTTAAAAGGTGAAAAGGTTGCTCAATTAGGGCTTTATAAAATAAATAAAAAATTAAAAAAATATTTTGATGCCTATGATAATTTTAAAAAATACAATACCATTAATGATAGTTTACAAAATAAAGCTGTTCAAAAAGCAATTTTACAATCAATAACCAAAATGGAATTTGAAAAAAAAGTTATTGCAGATAGTTTAAAAGCCAATAAAAACAAACAACTAGTAGAATTCAAAATAAAACAACAACAAAGTCAAAAAAAATATTTAAATGTAATTTTATTAATTATACTTGCCTTTACAATTTATATTTTTAATAAATTTATTGTAATAAAAAAACAAAAAAAATTAATTCATAATCAAAAATCAAAATTAGAAACGCAAAAACAGCAAATACAAGAAAAACAAAACGAAATTTTATCAAGCATTAGATATGCTAAACGGATACAGCAAAGTTTATTACCTACAAATAAATTTTTAAAATCAAAAATTAACAATTAAATAAACTAATTATAACTTTGTAAAATAATGAATAAAACTACGGTTATAATTGGTGCATCGGCAAATGCCGAAAAATACAGCTTTAAAGCTACAACTCAACTCATTAAACACGGGCATACCGTTTATCCAATTGGAGTTAAAGATGGAAGTATTGAAAACATCAAAATAATTACTAATAAACCAATTCTTAAAAACATACATACAGTTACTTTATACATCAACCCAGCCAAACAAACAGAGTGGCTTGAATATATTATTTCTTTAAGTCCAAAACGCGTAATTTTTAATCCAGCAACCGAAAACCCTAGCATCTACCCTACCCTTAGCGCAAACAATATTCAATTTGAAGAAGCTTGTACTCTTGTTTTATTAAGTTTAAATCAATATTAATATGTTAAGTATAAATCCAAAAGAAATTAGCACACAAATTTTACAAAAATATTTACAAAATGCAGTTGCTCCACGCCCTATTTGTTTTGTAAGTACAATTAGTAAAAGCGGACAAGTTAATTTAGCACCATTTAGTTTTTTTAATATTTTTTCTAGTAATCCACCAATTGCTGTTTTTTCGCCTGCCTATAGTGGTAGAACTGGAGCACCAAAAGATTCATTATTAAATGTTTTAGAAATACCTGAGTGTGTAATAAACATTGTAAACTATACTATTGTACATCAAGTTAGTGTTACAAGTAGCCCATTTGAAAGAGGTGTAAATGAATTTTACAAAGCTGGTTTAACAGAATTAAAATCGGATTTAGTAACACCACCAAGGGTTAAAGAAAGTCCGGTACAATTGGAGTGTAAAGTTTTAGAAGTTAAAGAACTAGGGAAACAAGGCGGTGCGGGCAATTTAGTTATATGCGAAATTATTAAAATACACATTAATGAAAGTGTACTTAATGAGCAAAACCAAATAGATACAAAAAAAATAGATTTAGTAGCCCGTATGGGCGATAATTGGTATTGCAGAGCAAACGAACAAGCTTTGTTTGAAGTTGAAAAACCAGTAACAACAATTTGTGTAGGATTTGATGCAATACCAAATGAAATTAAACAAAGTAATGTATTAACCGGTAATAATTTGGGATTATTAGCAAGTGTAGAAGCATTACCAACAAAAGAAGAGATAGATAATTACAAAAAATCATTACCTAGTTTTGCATCAGAAGAAATTAAACATTCATTTGCACAAAGTTTACTTGAAATAAAAAAGGTTAAAGAAGCTTGGATGGTTTTATTAAACAACAACTAAACTGGTGATTTAGTAACAAAAACAGCAATATATTCTGGGTTAAATCAAAATTATTCCGTTTTAACTACAACTGCCCCTGCCTCACCAATTCCGCCACCTATATGCTTACCATTTTTATCCATACTGTTATCTCCGGTATCTTTATCAATTAATTTATTTAATGGATCAATACCAAACATATACGGTTCTTTATCTACAATTAATTCTAGTTTTTGTTCTTTAGTATTTATTTTTATTTTTCTTAAATAAATTATTTCTCCATATGAATTTTGATGTTTTTCGTTTTTAGCAAAAACTCCTATATCAATCCAATCGTTTGGCATTACCTCTTTAGCCTTACCAATACTATCATTTTGGGTTTTATTACAATTTAAATTTGCTGTAATTTTAAACTTACCTTCAGCTGTTTTTGTATATGACCAGTTTTTAACTTTATTATTAAACACCACAATACGCTCAAATAAATCTTTAATGGTTTCTTTTAAACTATCAGGTGTTGCTGATTTAATAAAAGCATAAAAATCATTAGCTGTTGTATAGGGTGGTTCTTGAAAAGCTACTTTTTTAATATAACGGCGTAATGCTGCGTTTAATGTATCTTCTCCTAAATAATCTTTTAAAGCATACATTACTACACTTCCTTTATTATAATGTATGTATTGTTGATTTTCGCAAAGCATTATTGGTACTTCTTTTTTATTTTCCATTGCGCGCCCTTGTAAATACGTATTCATTTCATATTTTAAAAATTTACGCATTGCTGCTTGCCCATACTCTTTTTCCATAACCATTAACGCACTGTACTGGCTCATGGTTTCCGACATTAAAGTACTACCTTGTACATTTGCACCTATTACTTGGTGTGCCCACCATTGATGTGCAACTTCATGAGCTGTAACATAAAAAGTATAATCCACTTCTTCGTTATTTTGATTATTTAATTTAGCAATAAAACCAATGCTTTCAGAAAATGGAATTGTGTTTGGAAACGATTGTGCAAATGTTGAATAACGCGGAAACTCTAATATTCTTACTTGCTTATGTTGATATGGACTAAAATTTTTGGTATAATAATCTAAAGACTTTTTAATTCCTTTAATCATTTTATCTATATTATACTCATGTCCTTTTTGATAATATATTTCAATAGTTACTTTATTTGTTTTATCAAGAGGATTTATCCATATATCTTTTTTAATTTGGTAATTGGCAGATAAAAAAGAATAAAAATTAAGAATTGGCGAATCCATCTTATAATGAAAATAATGTCTATTGTCTTTTTTCCATTCTTTTTGTAAGTAACCAGGTGCAACTGCTGTTTGTCCTTCTTTGGTTGAAACCACACATTCAAACCTAATCCAATCTGCATCATTTGATATATAGGTGTTAGCATATGCACTAGTATCATTAATAGCAGCCATGCGCTGTTTAGGATTAAGATTGTATTTTTTTCGAGTAGTATTATCTTCTAGTTCTGCGTTAGAACTATAACCTATAGATGGTAAAATACTACTATTAATAAAACTTCCATTATAAACAATTTCTGTTTGTGATTTTTTCATTATGAAATTTTTAGGTTCATACGTTAGGTTATAATTAAATTTTATTGAATCTCCGGGTGATAATTCTTTATTGAGTTCGTATCCATAAAATCCATTGGTAACATCATTAATTATTTTTTTTGATGGTACATTAAAGTTAAACTCTGTTATTTTAGCCTCGTTATTTATGTTGATATATATTTTTTTAATTGTTTCTTTTTGTTTATTTTTTAAATAATAAAATCCCTTTATATCGCATTTTAATTCATCAGGAAACAAATCTACTTGTACGTTAGATTCTACAACTCTTGGCTGTGGTTCGTTTTGATGTTTTTTATAATTTTTTTCAAAATTTGCTTGTATTTTTTCATAATCTGTACTAGACTTATAAGGGTTTAATACGCGAATGTTATAATAAATAACCGAACCACAACTTACAAATAAAAACACACCAACAATTAAAACAGTTACATACTTAAAATTTAATTGTTTAAAAGCTTGTTTCCATCTTGTTTTAAAAACTGTTTCTTTACCTCTTCTATACATAGTTATAGCAATGGTGCAAACTATAATTACAAAACCAAGCCAATAAAATTTATATAAAAGGTATGTGCCAATTGTATGTCCAAAACCATTCATGTCTGAATATGGCATTTGTCCTCCACTTGAGTTAAATTTCAATAAATCTAAATTAACATCAAAAGCATTTAAAATAGCTGGTAATCCTAACATTATTAACACCATTGTTAAAAATCCAAAATATCTATTTCTAAAAAAAACTTGGATGCTCATAGAAAGCGCTACAACAACCAATAAACTTAACATTCTCAATCCAAATAAACTTTTTACATAAAGATCTATCTCGTAATTATAGTAACCTTTTGTAGTTTGTAAAACAATGCATGTAATTATACAAATTAAATACATCAATAAACCAAGGCCCATTATTGCAAAATATTTAGAAATAAAAATAACTACGTTATAAATTGGAGATGCCCCAATAAGTTCATCAACTTTACTATCGCGTTCGCGCCAAATGGTTACACCAGAATAAAAAATTACCATAACCATTAAGAAAAAAGTAAAAATACCTCCTAATAAATCTAATTGTGTATAAGTAACTGGCCATGTTTCTGTACCATAAATCAATCCTGAAAATGCACTAATTAAAATGGTTAACAAAACAGCCAATACCGCCATTATGTAAAAGAAAATTGAGCGAGTTATTTTTTTGAATTCAAATTTTGTTAAAAAAATAATTTGTTGCCATGCAAACGCATTATTAAATGCTTGGGTAACTTTAGGTAAATGCCCAATTGATTGTACAAGTTTAGAGGGTTGAGAAGTTCGCTCTTTGTTTTTTCTGCTAAATAAATTTACCGGATTTAAAAATTGATTAAAATTAAATTTATAATAAGTAATCGCAACTAATCCACAAGATAATACAAACCAAAATAAACGATTGTATAAAATATAACTACTAAAAGGTATCATTCTAGTGTTACTTTCGTTTGGAGTCCAATACTCCGTAACTAGGCCTAAAGCTTGTTGCCCAAATGGGTCTATAATAGCAGCTAATGTTTTATTTTCAATATCACTTGTAATAGTTCTTGCAATACCTGCAATAACTAAAAAAACAAGGCTTCCTACATATCCACTAGTTATGTTACGCGACCATGTAACTAAACTAAAAAACAAAGCGCCAATAGTAAATGTGTTTAATAAGGTAAACATTACAAAAGGCATAAAAAAATTCATGAATTTAAATTCACCTAATTGGTTATTGTTATTAGGCGCAAATAATAACTCTACCCACAAACCAATTAATAATGCAAGCATTACAATTATTGTAAGTAAAAATGATGCGCTAAACCTTCCAATAAGGTAACTAAATTTTGAAATTGGTTTTGTAAAGTAAAATGAAAAACAATTGTATTGAAAATCTTTTTGAACACAACCTGCCATTAACGTAACACCTACAAGTATAGTAATTAAGCCTAATAAATAATCAGAACTAAATGAAGTTAAAATTCCTGCTATTGCACTAGCAGAATTAATGTATGAATTAGTATCTGTTACTACCCCAGTAAACAAGCCTGATATTGTAGCGCCTATTAATAAAGACACTGCAAAAAAAACAACAAAATAAATATAAAATGCAGGCCGTTTTAGCCATTGTTTTAATTCAAATAAAAATATTTCTTTAAACATAGCTTAAATTTTGTTTAAGTTGATAAACGAAAAATAAAAAACTTCAAGATCAGCTTATACGCTAGTAAATTTAGAATTGGGTAATGAATCATTATAAACATGAGCAATTATTTTACCCTCAGAAACTTTTGTTGAAATAACTTTATGTTGCATTCTAAACTCTTCTAATTCTTCTTTTGCAATTGTTATCGAATAAATTTTTCCGTTCAATAATTCTAAGGCATCTGAAGTTTTGCCTTCAAACATTACCTGCCCTAAATTCATTACCGCCATTTTATCACAAAGGTTTCTTACATCTTCTACTATATGTGTAGAAAGTATAACAATTATATTTTCGCCAACCTCACTTAATAAATTATGAAAACGGTTACGTTCTTGAGGGTCTAGCCCTGCTGTAGGTTCATCTACAATAACAACTTTAGGGTTACCTAATAGTGCTTGTGCAATTCCAAAACGTTGGCGCATTCCACCACTATAATCACCAATATACCGATTACGAACTTCATATAAATTAGTTTGGTTAAGTAAAGCATCACAAATTTCTTTACGTTCAATTTTATTTGAAATTCCTTTTAAAATTGCAAAATGTTGTAACATATCTTCGGCACTTACTTTTGGATAAAAACCAAAATCTTGAGGTAAATAACCTAAAACTTTTCGCATTTCTTCTTTTTTATTGATAACATCTAAGTCATCTAAAAAAATACTTCCTTCGCTTGGCTCTTGTAAAGTTGCTATTGTACGCATTAAAGATGATTTACCAGCACCATTAGGCCCTAACAAACCAAACATACCATTTTGGATATTAAGATTAACACCTGAAAGCGCTTTTGTGCCATCGGTATATAATTTACTTAGATTAGAAATTTTTAAAACCATATTTATTTTATAAAGATGAAATTACTTACTTTCAATAAATATCGCAATGTTAAATATATAAATTAACAATTGTTAATTATTAAACCAAGTATAAACTGGAATTCCAGTATTTGTAAATGATCACATTGTGGGAATCAAAACATCTTAAGCTATTTTTTACAGTATCTTCTGTGTTTTCCTAATGTATTGCAGAGCTTTTGTCTTTCGCTACGAAATCAACTGTATATTTGGGGATAAAACAAAAAAGTCCTAACATTTCTGTTAAGACTTTTTAAAAAGAATTTTAAATTATTCTTCAGTTTTTGTTTCTGTTGAATTATCTTCTTTTTTAGAAGTAGTTTTTTTAGCAGAACGGCTACGGCGAGTTGTTTTAGCTTTTGCACCTTCAGCACTTGCTTTACCGTTTGTGTAAATATCGTTAAAATCAACAAATTCTATCATTGCCATTTCTGCAGCATCACCTAAACGGTTACCTGTTTTTATAATACGAGTATAACCACCTTTTCTATCAGCAACTTTTACTGCAATGTTTTTAAATAATTCAGTAACAGCTTCTTTACTTCTTAAATCAGCAAATACAACACGACGACTATGTGTAGTATCATCTTTACTTTTAGTAATCATTGGTTCAATGTATGTACGTAAAGCCTTTGCTTTAGCCAAGGTAGTAAAAATACGTTTGTTTGTAATTAAGGCAATAGCTAAGTTGCTCATTAAAGCATGACGGTGAGCTGTTTTTCTGCCTAGGTTATTAATTTTATCTCCGTGTCTCATTTTTAATTTTATTTAGATTAAAGTGTTTAATTTAAAATACATTTAACACTTTAATTTGTTATTAGTCTTTATCCAATTTATATTTTGCAATATTCATTCCAAATTGTAACCCTTTAGTAATAACTAAATCTTCTAATTCTGTTAAAGATTTTTTACCAAAGTTGCGGAATTTTAAAAGATCGTTTTTATTAAATGAAACTAATTCACCTAATGTTTCAACATCTGCAGCTTTTAAACAATTTAAAGCACGAACAGATAAATCCATATCAACTAATTTAGTTTTTAATAATTGACGCATGTGTAAGCTAGATTCATCAAATTCTTCTTCATTACGTTTTTCTTCAGTTTCTAAAGTAATTTTCTCATCAGAGAATAACATGAAATGGAAGATTAAGATTTTAGCAGCTTCTTTTAAAGCATCTTTTGGGTGTATTGAACCATCTGTAACAATATCTAAAATTAAACGCTCATAATCCGTTTTTTGTTCAACACGATAGTTTTCGATAGTATATTTTACATTTAAAATAGGTGTGTAAATACTATCAATTGCAATAGTTCCATGAGGTGCACTGTTAGATTTATTTTCTTCAGCAGGCACATATCCACGGCCACGCTCAATAGTAAATTCCATTTTTAAACGAACACTAGAATCGCTATTAAAAATTACTAGATCTGGGTTTAACACTTGAAAGCCATTAACATACTTGCCAATATCTCCGGCAGTAAATTTATCTTGACCAGCATAATGAACAGTAACTCTTTCGTTATCGCTATTATCAAGTTGTTTTTTAAAACGAACTTGTTTTAAATTTAAAATCATTTCAGTTACATCTTCAACAACACCTTTAATTGTTGAAAATTCATGATCTATGCCTTCAATTTTAACACTTGTAATTGCATACCCCTCTAAAGACGATAATAAAATACGTCGTAAAGAGTTACCAATAGTAATACCGAAGCCAGGTTCAAGTGGTCTAAACTCAAATTGTCCTTCTCTTTCGGTTGAGTTAATCATAATAACCTTGTCTGGTTTTACGAAATTTAAAATTGCCATATATTAAGTTATATTATGTTTATTAATAATTTATTTACTATTTAGAGTATAACTCTACAATTAATTGTTCTTTAATATTTTCAGGTATTTGAGAACGATCAGGGCGGTTGATAAACTTACCACTTAAGCTTGATTTATCAAAATCTAACCATGCGTGTTTGTTTACAGCTCCAGCAACTGAATTAACTATTGCTTCTAATGATTTAGATTTTTCTCTTACTGCAATAACATCACCTGCTTTTAATGTATAAGATGGGATATTAATTACATTACCATTAACTGTAATGTGTGCATGAGAAACTAATTGACGAGCGCCACGGCGTGTAGGAGCAATACCTAAACGGTAAACTACGTTATCCAATCTGCTTTCTATAAGTTGTAATAAAACTTCACCTGTAATACCATGAGCACGAGCTGCTTTATCTAATATTTTAGCTAATTGTTTTTCTAAAATACCGTAAGTGTATTTTGCTTTTTGTTTTTCTTGTAACTGAATTGCGTATTCAGATTGTTTTGCGCGTTTTTTATTAACGCCATGTTGCCCCGGAGGGTAATTTTTCTTTTCTAACGCCTTATCTGGACCAAAAATTGGTTCATTAAAATTGCGGGCGATTTTTGATTTAGGACCTGTGTACCTTGCCATTTTAAATAATTGTTTTTTTGTTTGTGGTAATTTTTTACCGGTTATTTTATTATTTAAGTTGAAAAGCCAATTGCTTAACAACTCCAACCCAATTAAAAATTGGGAGGCTATTTATTTTAAATTATACGCGACGACGTTTTGGAGGACGACAACCATTATGTGGCATTGGCGTAATATCCATAATTTCTGTAACTTCAATACCCGATGCTGCAATTGAACGGATAGCACTTTCTCTTCCACCACCTGGGCCTTTTACAAATACTTTTACTTTACGTAAACCATAATCAAAAGCAACTTTACTGCACTCTGTTGCTGCCATTTGCGCTGCATAAGGTGTATTTTTTTTAGAACCGCGAAAACCCATTTTACCAGCACTACTCCAAGAAATAACTTGACCTGCAGTATTTGTTAAAGAAATGATAATGTTATTAAATGTTGCGTTTATGTGTGCTTCGCCTGTAGCTTCAACTTTAACAGTACGTTTACGTGCTGCTGCTTTAGCGTTGTTAGCTGCTGATGCTTGTTTTGCCATTTTTTATATACTATTTTATTTTTTTAAATTTTATTTTTAGTATCAATTTGCAGTTTTATGCTGCAAGTTTGAAACTTATAGTTGTTAAGTTATTACTTAGCAGCCATTTTTTTGTTTGCAATTGTTTTACGTTTACCTTTACGTGTACGAGCATTAGTTTTAGTACGTTGCCCGCGTAATGGTAAACCGTTACGGTGGCGAATACCACGGTAAGAGTTTATATCAACTAAACGTTTAATGTTTAATTGTACTTCAGAACGTAAACCACCTTCTACTTTAAAGCTATTGTTTATTAAATTACGAATTGCATTTTGCTCATCATCAGACCATTCACTAACTTTTTTATCGTAGTGTATTCCTGTTTCATCTAATATTTTTTTAGCGCGGCTTGGGCCTATTCCATAGATATAGGTTAACCCTATTACTCCTCTTTTATTTTTTGGTAAATCAATACCAGCTAAACGAGCCATTTTTCTATATAATTTTTAAAAAGTTTGCAAAGATAAAATAATTTATGTCTTTGTTTAAATTTTGGATTCTTTTTGTTAATTACGTACAATTTTCCTTTACGACGCACAATTTTACATTCTGTGCTTCTTTTTTTTATGGATGCTCTTACTTTCATTTTCTGTTTTCTTAAATGTTTATTTAAAATTTAAAAGTTTCAACTCATTGCTTTCAAATTTTAAACTTAAATTACTTTTTATTTATATCTAATAGTTATTCTTGCTTTTGTTAAATCATAGGGGCTCATTTCTAGCTTCACTTTATCTCCTGTTAATATTTTTATGTAGTGCATTCTCATTTTTCCTGAAATATGCGCAATTACGATGTGACCATTTTCTAATTCAACTCTAAACATTGCATTACTCAATGCTTCTACAATTGTACCGTCAACTTCAATATTTGCTTGTTTACCCATTTAATTTTAACCTTGTTGAACCATCATTGCATTTGCGCCTCTTCCTTTAATTCTTCCACTTTTCATTAAGCCATCGTAATGACGGTTTAATAAATAAGTTTCTATTTGTTGTAAAGTATCTAAAACTACACCAACTAAAATTAACAACGAGGTACCACCATAAAAATCTGCAAAAGCTGAGTTAACGCCTATTTTTTCGGCAAATGCTGGCATAACAGCAACTGCAGCTAAAAATAAAGACCCCGGTAAAGTAATTCTACTCATTACTTGATCAATAAATTCTGCTGTTTTTTTACCAGGTTTAACACCAGGAATAAAACCTCCATTGCGTTTCATATCATCAGCCAATTGATTAGGATTAACCATAATTGCTGTGTAAAAATAAGTAAATACAATAATTAAAATTGCAAATACAAAATTGTACCAAAAGCCGTAACGTTGCGAAAATATACCTGCAGAATTTGCGGAAAAATTAGCAAATACAGTTGGAATAAACATTATTGCTTGAGCAAAGATAATTGGCATTACCCCTGCAGCATTAACTTTTAATGGTATGTATTGGCGAACGCCTCCATATTGTTTGTTACCAACTATTTTTTTAGCAAACTGTACAGGTATTCTTCTTGTACCTTGAACTAACATAATTGAACCAACAATTACCAATAATAAAATTACAATTTCAATTAAGAATATAATTAATCCACCATTACCAGACATGCGTGCTTGAATTTCTGCACTAAACGCAAATGGTAAACGAGAAATAATTCCGATCATAATTATTAAAGAAATTCCATTTCCTAATCCTTTGTCAGTTATTCTTTCTCCTAACCACATTACAAACATTGTACCTGTAATTAAAATGAAAATTGTTTGAACCCACCAAATAGTTGATAAATCAGTAAAAGCACAAGGTGCAGTGGATTTAATTGAAGCTATATAACCAGGTGCTTGAACTGCAGTAACTGCAATAGTTAAAAACCTTGTATATTGATTAATTTTCTTTCTTCCACTTTCACCTTCTCTTTGTAATTTTTGAAAGTACGGAACTGCCATACCTAACAATTGAATAATGATTGAAGCCGTAATGTAGGGCATAATACCTAAACCAAATATTGATGCTCTTGAAAAAGCACCTCCGGCAAACATATTAATTAAGCCTACAATACCACCTCCATCGCTACTATTAGCAGATTTAGCTAGTACATCAGTATCAACACCAGGTAATACAACATATGATCCTAAACGGTAAATTAAAATTAAACCAAGCGTTACTACAATGCGTTGGCGTAATTCTTGTATGGACCAAATGTTACGAAGTGTATCTAAAAAACGTTTCATATATTATTTAACTTGTGTTGCAACACCACCTTTTGCTTCAATTGCAGCTTTTGCATTAGCAGTAAAGGCTTGTACTTTAACATCTACTTTTGATTTTAATTCACCACGACCTAATATTTTTACAAGGTCATTTTTACTTGCTAAACCATTTTTAATTAAAGTTTCACAAGTAACTTCAGTTATTTTTAATTTATCAACTAATGCTTGAATTGTATCTAAGTTTATACCACGATATTCTATATGGTTAATATTTTTAAATCCAAATTTAGGTAAACGGCGTTGTAAAGGCATTTGACCACCTTCAAAACCACGTTTTGCAGAATAACCTGAACGTGATTGAGCACCTTTATGACCACGCGTTGCAGTACCACCACCACCAGAACCTTGACCACGACCACGACGGAAATTTGTTTTAACTGAACCTTTTGCAGGTTTTAATCCACTTAATTTCATTATTTTAAATATTTTCTACTTTTAATAAATGTTCAACTTTTTTAATCATACCATTAATGGCAGGATTAGCATTTTTTTCAACGGTTTGTAATGTTTTTCTTAAACCTAATGCACTTAAAGTAGCTCTTTGAGCAGGAGTGCGTTTTGAAAAACTTTTCACTAATGTAATTTTAACTTTACTCATATTATTCTTCTTTAACCGTTAAATACTCTATCTAATTTTATTCCACGTTGTTGAGAAACTGTAATTGGGTCACGCATTTTCATTAATGCATCTAAAGTTGCTTTAACTACGTTATGAGGGTTACTACTTCCTTTTGATTTTGCTAATACATCAGTAACACCAACGCTTTCTAAAACAGCACGCATTGCACCTCCGGCAATTACACCAGTACAATGTGCTGCTGGTTTTAAAAATACTCTAGCCACACCAAACTTACATTCTTGAGGGTGAGGAACAGTGCCGTTTAAAACTGCAACTTTTACTAAGCTTTTTTTAGCATCTTCAATACCTTTTGTTATTGCATCAGTAACTTCGTTAGCTTTACCTAAACCTTGACCGATAACTCCTTTTTCATTTCCAACTACAACAATAGCTGCAAAACTAAAGTGGCGGCCACCTTTAGTTACTTTAGTTACACGTTGTACGGCAACTAATTTATCTTTTAATTCGATTTCGCTTGATTTAACGCGTTTTACTACTTCTTTCGACATTTTAATATTTTTTAGAATTTTAAACCACCTTCGCGAGCTCCTTCTGCTAACGATTTAATACGACCGTGGTATAAAAAACCATTACGATCAAATACAACTTCTTTTATTCCGTTAGCTACTGCTTTTTCAGCAATTAATTTGCCAACTAATTTTGCTTTTTCAATTTTTGTTGCTTTTGCAGTTGAAACAGATTTATCGTTTGAGCCAACTGCTAATAAAGTTTTTCCTGCTTTATCATCAACTAATTGCGCATAAATTTCAGCATTGCTGCGATATACATTTAAGCGTGGTGATGAAGCTGTGCCATTAATTTTTTTGCGCAACTTCAATTTTATTTTTATTCTTCTTTCTTGTTTATTCAGTGCCATCTTTACTTTTTTTTAAGATGATTTACAATTTATTTAATTATTTTTTAGAAGCAGATTTACCAGCTTTACGACGTAATACCTCACCAGTAAATTTAATACCTTTACCTTTGTATGGTTCTGGTTTACGTAAGCTACGGATTTTAGCAGCAACTAAGCCTATTAATTGTTTATCTGCGCTTTCTAAAACTATTTTTGGGTTTTGACCTATCTCTGAACTTGTTGTAACTTTTACTTCAGCAGGTAATTCAAAAGTAATGTTATGAGAGTAACCTAAGGCTAACTCTAACAATTGTCCTTTATTACTTGCGCGGTAACCTACACCTACTAATTCTTGTTCAGTTTTATAACCTTCGCTTACACCTTTTACCATATTTGCAATTAAGGCTCTGTATAAACCGTGCAATGAACGATGACGTTTTTGATCAGTAGGGCGTGTAACATTAACTACACCGTTATCAATACTAACTGTTATATCTAAATCAACTTTTTGTGTTAAAGTACCTTTAGTTCCTTTAACTGTTACTAAACCATTGTTAACTGTTACATCAACACCTTTTGGTAAAGTAATTGGGGCTTTTCCTATACGTGACATGTTTTACTTCTCCTCTCTTTTAAATTATGAAATATAACATAAAACCTCACCACCAACATTTAATTTTTTAGCTTCTTTATCGGTTATAATCCCTTTAGAAGTTGAAATGATGGCAATACCTAATCCATTTAATACTCTAGGCATAGTATCTACACCAGAATATTTTCTTAAACCTGGTTTAGAAACTCTATCTAAACTGCTAATTGCAGGTTTTTTAGTTAAAGGATGGTATTTTAAGGCAATTTTAATTGAACCTTGTTTGTTAGCAGTATCTTCAAATTTATAATTTAAGATATAGCCTTTTTCAAAAAGAATTTTAGTTATTTCTTTTTTTAAGTTGGAGGCAGGAACCTCAACAACTCTGTGATTTGCCTTAATTGCGTTGCGTACACGCGTAAGGTAGTCTGATATTGTATCTGTCATTTTATTGGTTTATATGTTACTTCTCCTAAAAGAAAAAGTAATTATATTAAACATTTATTTAATTTTTAAGGGCGCAAATATATTAAATTTTACTTACCCTTGCAAGTATTTTATTTTATTTTACCAACTTGCTTTGGTAACACCCGGTATTAAGCCAAATAGAGCCATTTCTCTAAAGGTTACACGGCTTACTCCAAAGGTACTCATGTATCCACGTGGGCGGCCAGTTAACTTACAACGGTTACGTAAACGTACTTTACAAGAGTTTTTTGGTAATTTTTGTAATTCATCCCAATTTCCATCTTTTTTTAATTGTTCACGTTTAGCTGCATATTTAGCTACTAATTTTGCCCTTTTTACCTCGCGGGCTTTCATTGATTCTTTTGCCATTATTTATTTAATTACTTTTTAAATGGAATTCCAAATTCTGTTAATAAAGCATGAGCTTCTTTATCTGTAGGTGCTGATGTTACAAAAGTAATATCCATACCTGTAATTTTACTTACTTTATCAATGTCAATTTCAGGGAAAATGATTTGTTCAGTAACACCAAAAGTGTAGTTACCGTTTCCGTCAAATCCTTTGTTATTAACACCTTTAAAATCACGAATACGTGGTAAAGCTGAAGCGATTAAACGATCTAAAAATTCATACATTTTATCGCCACGTAATGTAACACGTACACCTACTGCAACTCCTTTACGAAGTTTAAAGTTAGAAATATCTTTTGTAGAGTATGTAGGAACAGCCTTTTGACCAGTAATTGTAGTCATTTCTTTTACAGCTGATTCGATTAATTTTTTATCAGAAACTGCATCGCCTACCCCTTGGTTGATGCAAATTTTTTCTAATTTAGGTACTTGCATAGGAGATTTGTATTGAAATTGTTTTTTCAATGCAGGAATAACTTCTGCTTTATACTTAGTTTTTAAACGGGGTTGATAAGTTGTTGTTGCCATTATTTAATTACCTCCTTTGTTTTTTTAGAGATACGAACTAATTTACCAGTTTTCTCATCTAATTTGCGTCCAACTCTTACTGTTTTACCACCTTCGATTAACATTAAGTTAGAAATATGAATTGAACCTTCTTTTTTAACAATTCCGCCATTTGTGTTTTTAGCATTTGGTTTTTCGCTTTTACTAACCATGTTAACGCCTTCAACAGTTACGCGGCTTTTTTTAATATCGATACTTAAAATTTTACCTTGAGAACCTCTTGATTCGCCAGATAATACTTTTACAGTATCTCCTTTTTTTAATTTTAACTTTGCCATTTCTAATAAATTTTTTTAATTACAGCACTTCTGGTGCCAATGAAATGATTTTCATAAATGATTTATCACGTAATTCACGAGCAACTGGCCCAAAAATACGAGTTCCTCGGATTTCATCAGTTGCATTTAGTAAAACTACTGCATTATCATCAAAGCGAATGTATGAACCATCTGCTCTTCTTATTTCTTTTTTAGTGCGTACAATTACTGCTTTGCTTACTGTACCTTTTTTTACGTTACCACTTGGTAAAGCGTGTTTAACTGTAACTACAACTTTATCTCCAATTGAAGCATAACGCTTTCTTGTACCACCTAATACGCGGATAACCAACACTTCTTTTGCGCCGCTATTATCTGCTACTGTTAATCTTGATTCGTTTTGTACCATTTTTGTTTTATTTTTATACGATTAACAAATTATTTAACTTTTTCAATAACTTCAACTAAACGCCAATTTTTAGTTTTACTTAAAGGGCGTGTTTCTTGGATTTTTACTGTATCACCAATGCTACACTCGTTTTTCTCATCATGAGCCACAAAAGTAGATGTTTGGTTTAAGAATTTACCATATTTTGGATGCTTTACTTTACGCATCACAGCAACAACAATGCTTTTATCCATTTTGTTACTTTTTACTATTCCAATTTTTTCTTTTCTTAAATTTCTTTCCATGGCTCAAAATTATTTTTTAGCTGCGTTTTTACGTTTACTTACTTCCGTTAACATACGTGCAATAGCTCTTCTATCTGTACGTATTTTTGCAGGATTTTCAACTGGTGATATTGCCTGATTTAGTTTAATTTTATTTAAAGCTGTTTTACCTTCGCTAATTTTTTCACTTAGTTCGGCATCGCTTAAATTTATGATTTCTTTATTTTTCATTTTTTTACTTTTTTTACTTACTTCTTTTTATTAAAAAGTTCGTAATCAAAATTAACTAAAGTAACGGTTTTAATTAAGTTGATTAGCTTATACGTTCTCTACGTAATCTCTTCTAACAATAAATTTTGTAACAATTGGTAATTTTTGTGCGGCTAAACGCAAAGCTTCTTTTGCTGTTTCTAAAGGAACACCTTCAGCTTCAAACAAAATTCTACCACGTTTAACTGGTGCCATCCAATATTCAGGTGCACCTTTACCTTTACCCATACGTACCTCTGCAGGTTTAGCAGTTACCGGACGATCTGGAAAAATACGAATCCAAACTTGTCCTTCACGTTTCATGTGACGTGTAAGTGCCTGACGAGCAGATTCTATTTGACGAGCTGTCATTCGACACTCATCCATTGCTTTAATACCAAATGAACCAAAAGCTAACTCATAGCCACGCTTTGCGTCGCCTTTGATTTTCATTTTGTGTGATTTTCTATATTTACTTCTTTTCGGTTGTAACATGACCTTAATTTTTTATTAGTTAAAAACTATGCTTTTTTATCCGTTTTTTTGCGGTTAAATTTGCGGTCACCTCTATTGTTTCCGCCTTCGTTATTTTGTTTTTTCTCGCGTAAACCGCCTCCATTTGGAGTTAAATCTCTCTTACCATAAACTTCACCGCGGCAAATCCAAACTTTTACGCCAATACGGCCATAAGATGTATGTGCTTCAGCAACTGCATAATCAATATCTGCACGTAAAGTGTGTAATGGAGTTCTTCCTTCTTTATAACCTTCAGTTCGCGCCATTTCAGCACCGCCTAAACGACCACTTACTTTAATTTTAATTCCTTCAGCACCTAAACGCATTGTACTAGCCATTGCCATTTTAGCTGCTCTACGAAATGAAATACGTCCTTCTATTTGACGTGCAATACTATCTGCAACTAAACGTGCATCTAACTCAGGACGTTTAATTTCAAAAATATTTATTTGAATTTCTTTTTTAGTTACTTTTTTTAACTCTTCTTTTAACTTATCAACTTCTTTACCGCCTTTTCCGATAATAATACCAGGACGAGCAGTGTTAATTGTAACAGTTATAACTTTTAGAGTACGTTCAATAACAATTTTAGAAATGCTACCTTTGGCTAAACGAGCTTTTAAATAGGTACGAATTTTATCGTCTTCAACTATTTTTTCAGAGTAATCGTTACCACCATACCAATTAGAGTCCCATCCTTTGATGATTCCTAATCTAATGCCTATTGGATTTACTTTTTGTCCCATTTCTTAATATTATTTTTTTGTATCTAAAACTAAAGTTACATGATTTGAACGTTTACGTATACGGTATCCACGACCTTGTGGAGCTGTACGTAATCTTTTTTGCATTAAAGCACTATCAACCGTTATTGATTTTACAAATAACACACCTTCTTCAGCACGTGTATTACTTTTAGCTTCGTAATTAGCGATTGCAGATTTTAATAATTTTTCTAAACGAGTAGAGGCTTCGCGGGTGTTAAATTTTAACACATTTAAAGCTTGATATGCATCCATTCCTCTAACTAAATCTGCTACTTGACGCATTTTACGAGGTGATGTAGGACAACTATTTAATTTAGCAAAATAAGATGTTTTATTTGCTTCTTTGCGAGCCTCAGCTACTAATCTTTTTCTTTTTCCCATAACCTTATATTTTATTTTTTGTTATGGCCAGCGTGACCTTTAAATACACGGGTTGGCGCAAACTCTCCTAATTTGTGCCCTACCATATTCTCAGTAACATATACTGGAATAAATTTTGCACCTTTATGTACAGCAAAAGTATGCCCTACAAATTCTGGTGGAATAGTTGAACGACGCGACAAAGTCTTGATTGCAGACTTTTTGCCGCTTGCGTTCATTTTGTCAACCTTTCCTGCCAAATTATGGTCGATAAAAGGTCCTTTTTTTAATGATCTTGCCATTTTTCTTTTTTTGTTTTGAACCACACCATAAAGGATGGTCATTAAACGTTAATTATTATTATTTTTTTCTTCTTTCGATAATGTGTTTGTTACTTGATTTTTGTTTGTAACGTGTTTTTAAGCCTTTAGCTAATAACCCTTTACGAGAACGTGGATGACCACCTGATGCACGACCTTCGCCACCACCCATTGGATGAT
>CAZAPH010000026.1:0-301 GCA_964487105.1 uncultured Akkermansia sp. | reverse complement strand
ACCAGCGGCATTTACCAGCTTTACCAATAACCTCAAGGTTATGATCAGGGTTAGAAACAGAACCTATAGTTGCTTTACACGTTACTAATATCATGCGTATTTCACCTGAAGGCATGCGTAAAACTGCATATTTACCTTCGCGAGCAGTTAATTGTGCATATGAACCAGCAGAACGTGCCATTGCAGCACCTTGACCTGGGCGTAACTCAATGTTATGAATTACAGTACCTAAAGGAAATTCTGATAAAAATAAAGTCATACAAACTTCTGGAGCCGCACAATTACAAGAAACTATTTTTTG
>CAZAPH010000025.1:337-30514 GCA_964487105.1 uncultured Akkermansia sp. | reverse complement strand
TAGATGTTAAACAAAATAGTTTTTAACCAATTTTAAAATTTTCGTCATATTTTAGTTTGTTTATATTTTTAATGTGATATAATCTTATTTTTCCATCATTATCTTTTATAGACCTAAAATCATTAACCACATAACCAATTTTACCTCCTAAATGTATTTTAAATTGTTTATCGGTTTTAGTTCTAAACCTAAATTCTAAAGGTACTTCCAATATTTTTTGAGCAAACCTGTTTAAAGTATATGGCCTATCAAATGGTTTTAATGTGGTTAATAAACCTGTTTTTATGCTGTCTTTTACATAAACAAAATCAGCATTGCTATGAAAATTATGACTTAACAACCCCAGCCCATAAGCAAAACTAAAATTTGAATTGCCAATTGGTTTATCAAACATAAAAGCAAAATTAAACCCAATAGATTTTAAATTATCTTGTTTAATTGTTGGAGTTAAATTTAAAAATCCAGTATGGTTAAGTTCAAAAATTAATCTATCGTGTGGGTCAGATTTATAGTTTTTAATATCAAATTCACTTTCAATTTTCTTTTTTAATAGATTCACTTTTTGAAGAGTGTCTTTTTTAATTTGTGCTTGTGAAAAAAATACACAAAGATTAAAAAGGAAAGTTATATGTAAAACAAACCGCATTTATTGGTCTATAAAGATACTAAATATATTATTTTCAATTTAAAATTTATTTGTATTTTGGTAGTCTATGGTTACCTATAACCCTAAAGATTGGTTAAAATTAATTTTAAAATTTCACAAAAGTGATTCGTTAAGGCGATTAGCTCCAGCTTTACTATTAATGGGAATTTTTACTGCTTTAATTTCTTATATTGAACAAACCTATTTAAAAAATAAACTCCCCAACTCATTAACGTTGTTTCATCAAATAGCTGGTTTTGTTATTTCACTAACTTTAGTTTTTAGAATTAATACTGCATACGATAGATGGTGGGAGGGAAGAAAAGCCTGGGGCAGTTTATTAAATAATTGCAGAAATTTAGTAATAAAACTAAACGCTATTATCGATGTAAACGAAGTTGAAAAAAGAAAAAATATTGTGTTTTTAGTAAATAATTATGCTTTTGTGTTAAAACAGCATTTGCGGGATAATAAATCAATTAGTTTAGATGGAGAAAGTGATGTGATTAACCAAAGCGAATTTGAAAAAGCAATGCATAAACCAAATTTTATAGCCGCTCAATTAACTAAATACATTTATACACAGTGTTTACAATTAAAAGCAGTAACTAATGAAGTTTTATTGGTTAACAAAAATATTGATGAGTTAACAGAGATTTGTGGTGCTTGTGAAAGAATTAAAAATACACCTATCCCTTTTTCGTATAGTATTTTTATTAAAAAAATTGTTTTTATTTATATAATTACAATGCCTTTTACATTTGGCTTAACTACCGGTTATTGGAGTGTTTTAATAGTAATAATTATGTTTTATGCTTTTGCTTCTTTAGAGTTAATTAGTGAAGAAATTGAAGACCCTTTTGGAACAGATGATAACGATTTACCTTTAGATGAAATTGCTGAAAAAATTAAATCGAACACAAATGAAATTTTATTAAACGCTTAAAGTTTAAGCATTAAATAGCATTTTGTTTTTTTCTTCATGTAAACGTTTAATATCTTCAAGGCTGCCTTTTGGAATGGAATGAATTAATTTTTTAGTGTATTCAGTTTTTGGATTAAAATAAATTTCATCAGCATTAGCTATCTCTTCTATTTTACCTTTTTGCATCACTACCATTCTGTCGCTCATAAATTTTACAACACTTAAATCATGACTAATAAAAATATAAGTGAATTTAAATTCTTTTTTTAATTCGTTTAATAAATTTAATACTTGTGCCTGCACGCTCACGTCTAACGCACTAACGCTTTCATCACAAATTATAAATTGTGGGCTTAGTCCTAATGCTCTAGCAATGCAAACACGTTGCCTTTGGCCACCGCTAAATTCATGCGGGTATCTGTTAAAGTGTTTTTCTTCTAATCCTACTTTTTTAAGCAATTCATACACTTTCTCTTTTCGTTCTTTAGTTGAGTTATAAAGTTGATGAACTTGCATTGGTTCCATAATTGCATCTCCAATTGTAATTCTTGGATTTAAAGAAGAGTAGGGGTCTTGAAAAATAATTTGCATGTTTTTTCTTAGTTCCCTAAAATCTACTTCTTTCATTCTTAACAATTCCTGCCTTTTGTAAAAAATTTTTCCATCGTGGGCATCAACTAATTTTAAGATAGTTCTGCCTAATGTTGTTTTACCGCAGCCGCTTTCGCCTACTAAGCCTAACGTTTCGCCTTCGTAAACATCAAACGAAACATCATCTACTGCTTTGGTATATTCTAACACCTTACCAAATATTGTTTTTTTAGAAGGAAACCATGTTTTTACATTTTGTATTTCTAAAATTTTGTCCCTTTGGTATAGTTCTTTATGTTGCTGTTCTCTTTCTTGCGGTGTAATTATTACTGAATTTATGGTATCTTTTATACTAGAATCAAGCTCTACAATTTCACCCTCTTCAGTTCTTATCATAAAATCACTTACTACAGGTAAACGTTTTAATCTTTTATCTAATGGAGGACGACAAGCTAATAAACTTTTTGTATAAGGGTGTTGAGGTTGACTAAATATTTGAAGTACCGGGCCTTTTTCAACAATCTTGCCTTTATACATTACCACAACACTATCAGCTAGTTCGGCTATTACGCCTAAATCGTGTGTAATAAACAAAATCCCCATATTATGTTGTGCTTGTAATTTTTGCATTAGTTCTAATATGGTTTTTTGAACGGTAACATCTAAGGCTGTTGTTGGCTCATCTGCAATTAAAACATTAGGGTTACAACTCATTGCCATTGCAATCATAACTCTTTGTTTTTGACCGCCAGATAATTGATGTGGATAGCTATTGTATATTCTTTCAGGGGTAGGTAATTGAACTTCATTAAAAAGTTGAATTACTTTTTCTTTTGCTTGTTGTTTAGAAATTTTTTGATGTAATAATATCGACTCTAAAACTTGATTTCCACAGGTAATAACTGGATTTAACGAAGTCATTGGTTCTTGAAAAATCATTGCGATTTCATTACCTCGGTAATGACGCATGTTTTCTTTATCAATTTTTACTAAATCTACCGTTTGGTTGTTTTTGGTGTGGTAAATAATTTCGCCACCTGTAATTTTACCTGGAGGGTTAGGAATTAATTGCATTATAGACAAAGAAGTTACAGATTTCCCAGAACCGCTTTCTCCTACAATTCCAACTGTTTCACCCTGATGTAATGTAAATGAAATGTCATCAACTGCTTTAACAAATTCATCTTCTGACCTAAATTGGGTAACTAGGTTTTTTACTTCTAATAAAGGTTTATCAATCATTTTTAAAGAATACTAATTTAATCATTTTAGCTTATAAATACAATAAAAAAGACCTTTCAACACAGTTGAAAGGTCTAAACTAATAATTTGTTCGATAAAAAATTACTCTTTAATTATTTTTGAAATAGATTTTTTATTGTTATTCTCAACGGTTAAAAAATAAACACCTTTATTTAAATGACTTGTTTCGATAATTTCGTTTAATATAGGTTTATTTTGATAATCAAATTGTGCAATTATTTTTCCTAAAACATCGGTTATTTTTAATGTGGTTTGAAAATTAGCATTAAGATTTCCTGCAACTATAGTTAATTGATTATTAAAAGGATTTGGAAATGCACTTAAACCAACTTGATTTAGGCTATTAGATTTAATGCCAACTGGTGAGTTGCTAATAGTAAAATTATTATTACTAATATCATAAAAAATATTTCCTTTAGCTTCTACTTTTACTCTGCATGTTGTTATTGTACTTGCAACAGTAGGTGATGTTACGCTTTCTATTCCGTCGTTAGGGGTAGAGTTTGTTAAAACGGAATAAGTTGCTCCACCATCTAATGAAATTAATATTCTAACAGTGTCACAAAAAATGGGTGTAGTGTTTGTTAATCCAACATTCCAGGTTACTGTTTCTGTGTTTCCGGTATTCCAAGTAATACCTGTAGTGTTTGGTACAGTTACACTAAAAGCACCGCCTGCCACAACATTTACATTTGTGTTTGCATAACAAACACCGCCACCGCCCATTTTATTATCTCTGGCAGTAAACCTAAAGGATAAATTTTGAGCAGTGCTAGGCATAAATTCGCCTTTAACTCCAGTAAAATTACCAGATAATGCAAGGTTTTGTTGCGGGAAATATCTTGTTACGGTTGTTGTAGGCGTGTAAGATCTAAAATAGGGTTTCACATTAGAATTCCAATTTCCAGAAGTTCCAACAGATGTTTCTTCCCACGAATATGTTAAAGGGTCTCCATTAGGGTCTGTGGCTGATCCTGTTAAATAAAAAGGTGTTGATACTGGCACTGCATAAGAAGCTAATCCACTAACGGTTGGCGGGTTGTTACCTGTTGTTGATGTTACTGCACAACTATTTCCTCCACCAGAATTTGTGAAGTTTACAATTTCATCGTAACTAATTGCATGAAAATAAGCAATACTATTTGCGGCTAAATCGTTTGTACCACAAATACCTGCGTACGCCATTATAGTTATACCACTCCCTGGTTCAACAGCTGTAGCCGCATTTCTGTTACCCCCACCACAACTTCCTGTTGTAGAATTAAAGGTGTGGTTACCACCAAATTGATGCCCCATTTCATGAGCAACATAATCAATATCATAAGGATCACCAACAGGGCTAGGACTTCCGGTTATACCACTTGCTTTTTGTGAATTAGAACAAACCACTCCTAAGCCAGCTAAACCACCACCACCAGTACTAAACGTATGACCAATATCAAAATTAGCTGTTCCTATTGTGTTTGTAATGATAGATTGGCTCTCTCCAATTAAAACACTTGCGTTATTGTTTCCACTAAACGGATCAGTACTTGCACTTGTAAAAATTACCATTGTTTCAGTTGGTACTAAAACTAATCTTACTGAAACTTCTTTTTCATAAACACCATCAACTCTATTTACACTTGTAACAATTTTAGCTAAAGTTTGCGGAACGGTTGGTGTTGCTGAACCGGTTGCTGCTACAGCGTATTCACCAGTACACGCAACAGCTAAACGATAGGTTCTTAATTGAGTGCCTACACAAATTGCAGGAGGAGTACTTAATAATGTTTGATTTTTATTTTCAGGAAATGTGTTTTGAGTTGTTTTTGGTTTTTCTGTATTTTCAAGCACACCAGCCTCGGGTAAAATTAAGTGGTTAGGCTTTATAAAGTCTGCAGTATAATAAGTAATATAATCTTCAGTGTTTTGTAAACAATAAGGGTCTATAAAAAAATCGCCGTTAACACTTAATACCATTGCATGAAAACCAAATTCTGTTACATCAATTTTACCGTTTGCATAAATATCATCAACGCCTTTTATGCTATAGGTTTTAATATCAGGAAACTGTGCAGCTAAGTCTGGGTGCATAATTGGTGCTTCAACTACTTTATATTTTTGTAATTGACCATTTGGAGCCGGTAAAAGTATTTCGCAAGCACTTTTATGAATTGGTGTTGTTGTTTCGTTTGGAGCTAAGGCTAAGGTGCTTTTCAAGCTACTTACATTTAACCGAAATGTTAAATATTTTTGAGGAATAATTTGTCTTTGACCTGATTTTTGGATGTTAGACTCTTGAATTGAAGACCAAGTTTTTGAAAAACTATTTTGCGCATTAATTTGAAATAAACAAATTGATAAGCAAATAGTAATTAAATTTTTTTTCATAATTTTTATACTAAAGATTAGTAAATGTAACCCTAAATGGCTTTAGTATAAACTTTTTTAAATAGAATTATTGCCTTTTGTCAATTCCCCACAAAAGTTTATTTCTTAGCGTAGTAAAAAAATGTTGCCCTTCTAAATTAATTAAGTTAAATCTAAAATCTGCTTTTTTTAGTTTAATTACAGTATCTGCCTTAATTTTAGTGCTTTTAGAATCTAAGGAAAGGGTATAAAAATCACTTCTTCCGCTTACTTTTAATTCGATGGTTTTGTTATTTGAAATTACAATGGGCCTAACGTTTAAATTGTGGGGTGCAATTGGTGTTAAAATAAAATTTTCTGAATCTGGAACCATAATTGGGCCACCACAACTTAATGAATATGCTGTAGAACCCGTTGTGGTACTAACAATTAAGCCATCAGCAAAATACGAATTTAAAAAAACGCCATCTACATAAACTTCTATATTAATCATGGCGCCACTATCTTTTTTATGAATTGTAAATTCGTTTAATGCATAATTTACATCACCAAAACAATTTCCCCCTTCTTTTAACTCAATTAATTCGCGTTTATCAAGGGTAAATTTTTCTTTTATCAAAAGATGTAAAGCTTTTTGTAAATCGTTTTTATTTACCGAAGCTAAAAAGCCTAATCTACCTGTATTTACACCTAAAACAGGAATTCCAGATTTTCTTACCAAATCTAATGTTTCAAGAATGGTTCCGTCGCCTCCTAAAGAAATGACATAATCTGCTTTAGAAATAAGCTCTTCGCTAGTTGTGTAGGTGTTAATTGGTTTTGAAAAAGAAAATTGAGTTTTTAAAAACTCTAAATAGGGTAAATACACTATCAGCTTAATGTTTTCTTGAATAAGCGTGTTATTTATTAACTCTATGTATTGAGGAGCATTGTCGTTAGTAGAACGAGCGTAAACCGCAACAGTCATAATTATACTACAAAGATAAAAATGTTTTTGAATTTAGAATAATTTTAGCAATAAGTGTAACTTTGTTTTTTATGAATAAGTTTAATATTGGTAATGTTTTATTTAAATATAGCGCAGTAGGCGCAATAATAATTACCTTATTTGTATTACTATTAGATTTATTATTTAAAAGAGAAGTTGAATTTGCCATTTATTTATTGGTACTATTTTTAAGTTTTTTAACGGCTTTTACTTTAATGTATTTATTCTATTTTTTAAAAATTAGCAAACGTATTGATGTTTTAAACGAAAGAATAAAAGAAAAATTATTTACAAAAGAAATTCCTAAAAGTATTAATCAGTTAGATGAACCAGACGCCATAACAACCTTAACTAATAGGGTTGAGGACTTAATTTTATTAAAAAAAACTGAAAATGATTATTATAAAAATTTAGACAGTTATCGAAAAGAATATTTAGGAAATGTATCTCATGAATTAAAAACACCTGTATTTAATATACAAGGTTATATAGACACTTTAATTAATGGAGGAATAAACGACAACACCATTAATTTAAATTATTTAATAAGAGTTGAAAAAAGCACCGAAAGATTAATACAAATTATTGATGATTTAGAAACAATAACACAATTAGAAACCGGCGAACTAATTATAGATAATGAAATTTTTGATATTGCTCAATTAATTAAAGACGTCTATCATTCACTAGAAATTCAAGCGAATAAAAAAAACATAAAATTAGAATTAGCAAAAAAATACGAAAAACCTATATTAGTTAAAGCCGATAAATTTAGAATTAGACAAGTATTTGTAAATTTAATTACAAATAGTATAAAATATGGGAATGAAAACGGTAAAACAATAACCGAATTTAATTTTTTAAACGATGAAGTTTTAATTGAAATAAAAGATAATGGCGATGGAATTGAAGCAATTCATTTACCACGTTTGTTTGAGCGTTTTTATAGAGTAGATAAAGGAAGAAGCCGAGAGCAGGGCGGCACAGGTTTAGGCTTATCAATTGTTAAACACATTATTGATGCACACAATAAATCTATTGTTGTAAAAAGCGAAATAGGTAAAGGAACCAAATTTATTTTTTCGTTAACCGCCGGTTAATCTTTATCTTCTTTTTTAACGCCTAAAATCATGTTTAAAATTCCTGTAATAAAGGAGAGAATTAAACTAAAAAATAAGGCTGTCCAAAAGCCATTTACACTAAAGCCACTAACTATTTTATCAGCAAATAATATAATTATAGCATTTATTACTAATAAAAACAATCCTAAAGTAATTACAGTTACCGGAATAGTTAATAGTGTTAAAATGGGTTTAATTACAGTGTTTAAAAAAGCTAATACTATTGCAACTAAAATGGCTGAAAAATAGTTTGTTAAACTAACTCCAGGCAAAATATGTGCTACAATAAAAACTGCTAATGCAGATACAATTAATTTAAGAATAAAATTCATGTTAGTTATGAGGTAAGTTTTGTTCTACAAAATTAGTTAATTCTACAAACTGTGTAACACTTAATTGTTCGGGCCTTAATGTAAAAAGAGGATGTTGGGCTGTTTTATTTTGAAGTAAAGCTTGAACGGAGTTACGAATCATTTTACGACGTTGATTAAAACAAGATTTTACAACTTTAACAAATAATTCTTCGTTACAGTTTAATTTGTTTATAGTATTTCGTTTTAGTTTAATTACCGCACTTTTTACTTTTGGCGGCGGAGTAAATACGTTTTCGTGAACGGTAAATAAATATTCAATATCGTAATATGCTTGTAATAACACACTTAAAATACCGTATGTTTTACTTCCTGGTTTTTCCGCAATTCTTTCAGCTACTTCTTTTTGAAACATTCCAACAACAATATTTATTTGGTTTTTATGTTTTAATACTTTAAACATTATTTGGCTTGAAATATTGTAAGGGAAGTTTCCAATTATATTATAACTATCTTTTTCATTAAAATCTTCTTTTAAAAAATCTATCAATAAAAAATTTTTAGCATTATTAGGGTAATTTAATTTAAGATAGTTTATACTTTCTTCATCAACATCTAAAGCTTTAAATTTTACATTTGAATTAATTAAATGTTTAGTTAAAACGCCCATTCCTGGCCCAATTTCAATAATAGTTGAAGTTGAATCTTCGTTTAATAATGCATTAACAATATTTATGGCAATAGTTTCGTCGTTTAAAAAATGTTGCCCTAAGTGTTTTTTTGCTTTAACCGTTTGCATTATTTTTTATTGGTTTGTTTACCGCCTAGAGCCATTAAATACGATTTTATCAATTCATCTAAATCCCCGTCTAATACAGCTTCTGCGTTTGTAATTTTTAATTCTGTTCTATGGTCGTTTACCATTTTGTATGGGTGTAAAACATAACTTCTTATTTGTGAACCCCATTCTATTTTCATTTTTCCTTCTTCAATTGCGTTTTTTGCTTCATTACGTTTTCGCATTTCTAATTCGTAAAGTTGCGATTTAAGCATTTGCATTGCCCGCTCTCTATTACCTAATTGTGATCGTTCTACTTGACAAACAACAACAATACCCGTTGGTTTGTGAAGTAATTGTACTTTTGATTCAACTTTATTTACATTTTGGCCTCCAGCCCCTCCACTACGCGAAGTACTCATTTCAATATCGTTAGGGTGGATGTTAATCTCAATACTATCATCAACTACAGGATAAACATAAACGGAAGCAAAACTTGTATGCCTTTTTGCATTACTATCAAAAGGGCTAATTCGAACTAAACGGTGTACACCATTTTCACCTTTTAAATAACCGTATGCAAAATTACCATCTATTTGAATAGAAACAGATTTAATTCCGGCAACATCGCCCGCATTATAATCTAACTCACTTACTTTAAAACCTTGTTTTTCTGCCCACATTAAATACATTCTCATTAATATTCCTGCCCAGTCGCAACTTTCAGTACCTCCGGCGCCTGCATTAATTTGTAATACGCAACTAAGTTTATCTTCTTCGCCACGCAACATGTTTTTAAACTCTATATCTTCAAGGGCTACTAATGTTTTATCGTATTCTAATTGAGTTTCTTGTTCGGTTGCATCTCCACTTTTATAAAATTCATAAAGTGTATTTAAATCTTCTACTTGTGCTTTGAGTGTATCATAGCCTTGAGTCCAACTTTTTAAAAGTTTAACGTCGTTTAAAATTTTTTCAGCTTTTTTTGAATCGTTCCAAAAATTTGGATCAAGCGTTTTTTCTTCTAATAACTCTAAATCATGTTTCTTTTTATCATAGTCAAAGAAACCCCCTTAACTCGCCACTGCGATCATTCAAGTCTTTTAATTGTTCAAATGTAAACATAACCAAAGATACTACAATATTTTATAATTTTTGATATTCTTCTTTTAAAAACAGCATTAGTTCGTTAATATATGCTGGACTAAAATCAAATTTAATTCCGGCTGTTTCATAAATTTGAGGGATTGTAGCCGTATAGCCTAAACTTAAAGCTTTTTTATAATTTATAATTGCTTGGTTGGGGTTTTGTTTATATTGTTTCCACATGGCAATAGCTCCTAATTGTGCAAATCCGTATTCAATATAATAAAAAGGTACTTCAAATAAGTGTAATTGTATTTGCCATTTACGCGCTAAATTGTTTTCTAATCCCGTATAATCTATAGTTTCTGCACTAAATTCATTTACAATTTTTAACCAATTTTCTTTTCGTTCATCTAAAGTATGTTGTGGGTTTGTGTATATCCAATGTTGAAATTTATCAATGGTTGCAATCCATGGCAGGGTATCTATTACACTTTCTAATTGTTGTTTTTTAGCGCGTCGTAAATCATCTTCGTTATTAAAAAATACATTCCAATGTTCCATGCTAATTAATTCCATACTCATACTGGCTAATTCAGCAACTTCGCTAGGCGGCGATTTAAAATCAATTAACTCTTGCTTTTCATATAAGAATGAATGTATAGCGTGCCCGCCTTCATGAACCATAGTAGTTAAATCCCTTAATAAACCAACTGAATTCATAAAAATAAAAGGAACTTCTGTTTCATAAAGCGGGTATTGATATCCCCCTGGAGCCTTTCCTATACGGCTATCTAAATCTAACCTATTCATTTTTTGCATTGTTAATATGCATTCACCAAAATAGGGATCAATTTTATTAAAACATTGAATTGTTTTTTCAATTAATTCGTTTGCGTTTTCAAATGGTTTTAAAGGTGTTAGCCCTTCTTCATCAACACTTGTATCCCAAGGTTTATAATTTTCTAATTTTAATTTTTGCTTTCGATTTTTATGTAAATCATTTAACAAAGCAACAGCGTGTTGTTGAATAGAATTATGGAAGTTTAAACAATCATTAACTGTATAATCAAACCGCCCCAAGGCTTGGTGTTTGTAATCTCTAAAGTTTTTAAAATCACAATTAACAGCAATTTTATTTCTTAATTGTATTAATTCTGTAAATAAATTATTTAAAGCGTCTTCATCTAACGCTCTTCGGGTTTGTAATTTGTTATAAATAGTTTCTCGAATAGTTCTATTAGTGTTTTTTAAAAAAACTCCAGCTTGTTGCATTGTTAGAGTTTTTCCATCGTGTTCTATTGATTGAGCACCACTTATTTCTCCAAATTTTTGTTCAAGTTCTTGAAGTTTAGTATTAAGCTCTATATTTTCTTGTCTAAATAAATCAATACTGTTTTTAATTCCTCTAAAATAAATTTTATAAGCATTGGAGTTTAATTCTGATTTATGATTACAATTATTTATTTTAATATTTAATTGATTTGTAATAGGCGCCATGTGAGGCTCAATATTTTGTACAAAATCATTAAAACTATTTCTTAATTCGGTGTTATTTGTATCACAAGTCATTTTAATATAGCGCCAAGCCATATTTTCGCTTATTACAGCCCCAAGTTCACTACTATCAAGTAGCAATTGTTTTAAATCTGAAACTGTATTTAATGTTCTGTTTAATAAGTTATCAAAATATGGTTTTAAATTTTCCCATGTAGTTATGGTAAATTTTTTATCTATAAATAAACGTTGCATAATTTAAAGTGTATAGGTAGATTGTTTACCAATGTTTTCGTAATTTTTAGAAATCCATCTATCGCAAGCTTCGTAGCCTTTGTTTTTAAGATGCATTAAAAAATCCCATGTGGTGTTTAGTTTACTAGATAAATTTAAATTAGACAAAGTATTGTCAGCACTTAAACTATGTAATTGAATCTTTTTTAATTTACCGTTTAAATTTACGCCTTTATCAATTAATTGATTTATAAATTCTAAATGATCAATTTCTAAAGCTAACGAAGAATTAAAACTAATTTCATTAACCCTGTCTTTAATTTCTTCGCTGTTTGAAGGCACCTCATCAATTTTAAAAGGATTAATTTTTACTAATAAAATATCATCTGTTCCTACAGTTCCTTTGGTTAATGGCCACAAAGGAGGGTTGCCCATATAACCGCCATCCCAATAATATTCACCATCAATTTTAACAGCATCAAATAAATAAGGCAAACATGCGCTTGCTAAAACAGCTTTACATGTAATTTCAGTTGGTCCAAAAACTTTTGCTTTACATGTTTTTACATTAGTTGCACAAACAAATAATTTTGGAGGAGAAATTTTCTGTAATTCCTCGAAATCAATTAATTCATTTAAAATTTTTTCTAATGGGTTATAGCCTAAAGGGTTGTATTGTTGTGGGGCAATATTTTCTGATGTTACTGAAAATAATTTGTATAAAGGGCTATAATCCATATTACCCGGACTTAACATTTTATCTAACCAGGTTGGTTGTAATGGTGAAAGTTTTCCGGCCTCTGATATTTTATGCCAAAATTTTACTAAGGTATGTTTTGCTAAATTTCTTCCTCCTTTACTTAAGCCATATATAGTACAAACACCATTCATTGCACCTGCGCTGGTTCCGCAAATGCCATCAATTTCTATTTTAGGTTCATCTAACAATCTGTCAATAACACCCCAGCTATAAGCACCGTGCGCCCCGCCGCCCTGCAAGGCTAAATCTATTTTTTTAATTTGAGTCATAATTTTTTGTAGTAAATTTTTTGTTCTTTTGTTTCAATATTTTCAGTTACTAATATAACTTTTTTAATAGGTTTATCCCGCAAATAATTTTTTAAAAAAATTAAAATTAAGTTAAAGTTTTCGTTGTTTTTAACTTCTCCGGTTGGTAATGGATAGTTTTGTACAAAATAATGAATTAAATTGGATAATGTTAGGACTAAACCTTCATTTCCGGCTAATCTGTTTTTTTGATGTTTATAAACCAAGGAGGCAAAAACATCTTCGGTTTTATTTTCAAACTCTACAATTAATTTATAATTGTTTTTTGGAGGATAGGTAAAAAAGTCCCAGTTTTGATGAAAATAAGGATAAACATATGTTCCTGCTATATATTTGAATTTAGTATTGCTGTTATAAACAAACAAACTAATAAAATGAAATATAAAAAAGCATAAAACTAAAAAGAAAATAATTATTTTAGATGTTTTATTAATTATATAAAGATAACTTTTTATGCGAAAACAGATTGTTTTATTATTGCTTTTACCTTCAATTTTTTTGTTTTCACAAAACAAAATGCTCACTATAAAAGATGCTGTTTTAAAAGGCAGAACTTCTTTGGCTCCAAAACGTCTATTAAATATTGGTTTTACAAACAACAGCGAAAGTTACTTTTGCTTTGATAATAACGAAATTAAATTAGTTGACTGTAAATCCAATAAGTTAATTAAAACTATTACTACTTTAACAATAAATGATATTCTTAAAAAAAATAACATCGACACATTGTTAAACGTAACGCCTTTTAAATTTGAGGACAACAATCAACTTACCATATTTAGAACTGATTCTAAAATTACAATTAATTTATCTACTAAAACCGCAGCAAAAGAAGTTTTAAATACTGCTTTAGCTAACGAAAGTGCAGACGAAGCGCCAAATACAAAATACGTTGCGTATGTAAAGGAGAATAATCTTTTTATAAATACTACTAAAAACAATATTCAAATATCAAACGATGGAGGATACACTATTGTTTATGGAAAATCTGTACACCGTGATGAATTTGGAATTTCTAAAGGTACATTTTGGAGTACAAACGGAAATTTGTTAGCCTATTATAAAATGGATCAATCTGATGTAACAGATTATCCGATAATAGATTGGACAAGTTACCCAGCAAAAAACAAAAACATAAAATACCCAATGGCCGGAAACAAAAGTCATTACGTTTCAGTGGGTGTTTATAATGTTACAAATAATCAAAATGTATTTTTAAAAATAGACGGACCCAAAGATCAATATTTAACAAACATAGCTTGGAGTAATGATGAAAAAATAATTTATGTTGTAGTATTAAATAGAGAACAAAACCATTTTAAAGTAAACGCATACAACCCAATAACAGGAGATTATATTAGTACTTTGTTTGAAGAAAAAGATGAAAAATACGCCGAACCTTTACATCCAATGCAATTTTTAACTTCTGGCAAACAATTTATTTGGCAAAGCAGAAGAGATGGTTATAACCATATTTATTTATATGATGCGGCAGGGAAGTTAATTGCTCAATTAACAAAAGGAAATTGGGAGGTAAAAAATGTAATTGGTTTTGACGAAAAAAACGAAAATTTGTTTTTTGAAGCAAACGAACAAAGCCCAATTAATCAAGATGTTTATAAGGTTAATTTAAAAAGTAAAAAAATTACACGATTAACAGAAGATAAAGGCTATCATACAGGTATTTTTTCAAAAAATAAATTATTTTTTATAGATAATTTTACCAGTTGTAATGTTCCACGACAAAATAAATTATATAATATATCAACAGGCTTTTCTAAGTTAATTTTTGATGCAGAAAATCCAATTGCAGATTATAAACTAGGTACATGGAAATTGCAAACTATTAAAAATAAAAATGGATTAGAGTTATACAGTAGAATTTTTTTACCAATAGATTTTGATAGCACAAAAAAATATCCTGTATTAATTTATTTGTATAATGGTCCACACTCGCAAATGGTTACTAATACATGGTTGGCTGGTGGTGAGTTGTGGTATCAATACATGGCACAAAAAGGATTTATTGTGTTTACTGTTGATGGTAGAGGCACAAGTTATAGGGGAAAAGCATTTGAACAAGCTACACACCGTCAATTAGGTACAGTTGAAATGGAAGACCAACTTTCTGGTGTGGATTATTTAAAATCTTTACCTTATGTTGATGTTAATAGAATTGGAGTACACGGTTGGAGTTATGGTGGTTTTATGACTACAAGTTTAATGACAAGAAATCCAGATGTGTTTAAGGTGGGATGTGCCGGAGGCCCTGTAATTGATTGGACATATTACGAAATTATGTACACTGAAAGGTATATGGATACACCACAAGAAAACCCTAACGGATATAAAAACAACAACTTATTAAATTATGTAGATAAACTAAAAGGAAAATTATTAATGATACATGGTGCTCAAGATGATGTAGTTGTGTGGCAACACAGTGTAATGTATCAAAAAAAGGCTGTTGATTTAGGAATACAATTAGATTATTATATTTATCCAGGCCATTACCATAATGTTTTAGGAAAAGATAGAGCCCATTTAATGGAGAAAATTTGTAATTATTTTATTGATAATTTATAAATTTGTTTTAATTAATTTTTCAAGCTCTATTGCCGAAACTACGCCAGATTGACGCCAAACTATTTCTCCTTTTTTAAATAAAATTAATGTTGGCACACCTCTAATTTGATAGATAGAAGATACTTGTTGATTTTTATCTACATCAATTTTAATAATACTTGCGGTATCACCAACTCTATTTTTTAAATCTTCTAAAATTGGAGCCATTGTTTTACAAGGACCACACCATTCTGCAAAAAAATCAACCAATACAGGTTTATTTTGATTAATTATTTCTTTAAAATTCATGTTGATTTTGTTTTTTTATCTTTTTGAAAAATAGAAAAAATTAATCCACCTAAAACAGCAAAATAAATAATACTGTTTAATGGTTTAGATGTAATAGCGCATGAACCACTACTGCAACCAATAATAAACCAATACAAAAATCCACTTATTGCACCTATAATACTACCTATTAGTATTAATTTATTTTGTTTAAAAAACAATTTCATTTTTATTTAATTTCTTGATAAGATATATCTTCTGTTTTGTTTTTGCTTTTGTAAACCGGAGTTGCACAACCAGATGTGCCACAACAGCCTATATTAAAAACTGGCAATAATGTTAACCCAATACCCATTAATAAAAACAACCACTCTTGTGTTTGAATGCTTTGAATTACAATAAATAGCCCTAACACAAAGCGAATAACTCGCATATAATTCCAACTTAAAAAGTATTTTTTCATAATTATTTAATTTTACCAATTGCGCAACTTATATAGGATTTTGATTTTTTTAAAAAATCATTATTTCCTTTTTCTGGATAACCCATATTTGTTAGCTTGTTTAGTATTAAGTTACTATCTACATCACCATTAATTGTAATCAACTCGTTTTCAATATCAACCTCAACAGCATTAACGCCATTTATTTTTAATAATGCGCTTTTAATGCTATTAACACAACCACTACATTTAATATTTTCAACTTTAATTTTATGTTCCATACTAAACTTCAACTAAACATGTATTTACATTGTTTTTAGTTTTTCCGTTAACTACGTTTTTAAACCCATTTTGTTCTAAAATTCTTTTTGCTAAAGCACTTCTTGCGCCGCTTCTGCAAAAAACAACAATGTTATTTTTGTTTTTTATTTTATTAATTTGTTTTTCTATACTATCTACTGGTATATTAATTGCGCCTTTTACACTTCCATCAGCAAATTCAGATGGGGTTCTTACATCAATTAATAGGGCCCCATTTTTAATTACGTTTTTTAACTCTTCGTTGTTTGATGCACCAAACATATTTTTTAGTATTCCTAACATATTTAATTTATTTATTACAAAGTTAAATAGTAATTAAGACTTATTTAGCTACTTATGTTACATAAGAGAATTAAAATAAAATTTATGCTTTTTTCACAACTGTTTTAAATTGCCTTTGTAACAAAAGTATCATACATTAACTAACTTAAGTTTTATATTTGTTTGGTAATGTTAGTTAAAGGAAAATACGCAGCATCAAATGTTTTTTTTAAACAAGAAATAATTTTAGATTTAGAACAAAAGTGTTTTAATCAAAAAAATACTTTATTTTGGATTTTTGTTTTTAAAAAACAATGCGTAACGTTACCAATAATTGATTATGTATTAATTTTTAGAACATTGTATGCAAAATGTGAAACCTGTTCTATAGAAGATTTTAATAATTCATCTTTACTGCAATTATCATTAGTATATAATAAAAACAGACGAATTATTATTCACGAGTCGCAAAACTTGAATGAAATAATTGAAAAAGCAAAATCAATAGCGCAAGCTTTAAATTTAAAAATACGAGATAGTGCATCACAAAGAAATAAATCAATTTGGATTTAAAACGAGTGAATATAAAGATTGAATAATAATGTATAAGTTGCTAATTTATTCTTCTTCCTCTTTCTTTTCTTCATTATTGTAGGCGCCTTTCATTTTTAATTCTCTTAAAAATTTATCTTTTCTACCACGCGCATAATCAAATTTAAAACTAGGCCCTTTTTCAACATCCATTTTTTTAGCCTTGCTTTTCATTTCTTTTAGTTCTTTGTTAAAACTTTCGTTACTACTTTCAACTAATAAAACACCATTATTATAAGAGAAAAAATACCAAGTTAAACCATCGGGTTCTAAATAAATATTAAAGATATCTTTATCTTTTGCTCTACTTTTTTTAACCTCAACTATACTGTTGGGTAAAAATCTAAAAATTTCTGTTTTACCAATATTACCAACACCAATATTACCACTAGATAAATACGATTTAGTTTTTGAATTAAACTCTAACGATACATTATTTAACACTAACGGTTTTTCTAACTCATCAGGAAATTTTTTAAAATTACCATATAAATTTAATTCTGATAAAGCTCTATCTCCACGTTCTTTACCTAATAATTCAATTAACCCATGGTTAAATAAATCACCTTCAAAAGGTGTAGGGGTAAGATTCCCTAAATAAATTTCAAAATCTTTTGCCATTTTTTTAGTTAAGCCGTTATCAAAAAAGAAATCAAAAATCATCATTAAATTAAATGATGCGCTATCATTAACAGTACTGTGGGCTGCATTACCAACACAATTTAATTTTACTTGCCCTAAATCTTTACTTAAATTGTATCTTCCTTCGGTATTTACAACACAATTTTCGGTATTTAAACTCACATAATTTCCTGGTAAGCTCATCTCAGCTAATTTTTCTTTATTTGAGATTTCATACATTTGGTTTTCTTTGTCGTAACTTAAAACACCGTCGGCTTCAATAATATCTTTACTACTACGGGCGCCTTGTAATGAAAGGAATACAGAAAATACTTTGTTTGTATCAGGATTAAAAAACAATCCAGTACCCACAGCCGCACCATTAATATCTGCAGCGGCTTTATCTATAGGAATTAAAATGTCTTTTGGATTTATTTCACCACTAAATTTTAAATACGATTTTCCAATTTTAGAACAATTGTGTACAATTTTAGTACCTCCATTAAACGTTAAAAACTGCTGTGTTGCTTGTAAATATACTTTGCCGGCAAAACTAAAGTAATCGTTAAATTTAAAGTTAGCTTTTTCAGATATTTCACCTTCGCTAATGGTTTGCCCTGATGTATCAGGTTTAATGGTTTTAAATGTAATTAAGTAAGGCTTCTCATTTTCATCAACATATTGATACTCGCCACTTGCTAAGTAACTTCTTCTTCCGTAAATGTTAGTTGTAGCATTACGTATGTTGTGAAATTTTGTTACTGTGTTTGCAAGAATGCCTGATCGTCGTAGAGTATCCATAACGGCGTTTTTAAAAATTTTAACATCACCATTATCAGGGAAAACGCGTGCATCGGCAACATCTATATAAGGTACATTTTTACAATCAATAATATACTTACGTAAATTATATTTTGCACCTGGAGCAAAAAATCTTAACGAGTCTTGTTTAGGATGTATGCTTATAAATTGCGGCCCCTCCAAATCTAATCCACTTTCTGAGGCATCAACATCTATTTTCTTTTGAGTATCGCCTAGTTCTATATCTTCAGCATCCATAAACCATTTAAATCTATCCATATAAGCTATGTATTGATTTTTATCAAACTTTACATAACTTGCTTTACCGTTTGAAATAAATTCGCCTTCGCGTTTATCAAAATCTATTTTTGCATTTACATTTACGGTACTAAAGGTAAAGCCCTCTTCGTCAAAGGCTTTTAAGTGAAAGTTAGAAGTATCACTAAAAAACCTACGTTTAACGAATAAAATTTTTCCTGCTGATAAATCAGCTTTTTCAAAATCTACTTTTCCGTTTCCGGTTAACTCTTTATTAGTTAAATCATACCTTCCTCTAAAACTCACTTTTTCTTTATAGGCTTTAAAAGGCGATCGCGTGTTGTAGGCCTGTAAAACTTCTTTATACGGCATAAAATGTAATCTAACGGTATCGCCATGTACAACTGGAAATTCGGGAGAATCACTTTCTTTTACATCGTATGTGTTTGCAATTCCATTTGCGCTATCTGGAAAAAATATTAAATCAGGAACAATAGAATGACTACTGCTAAAATCAAGTTCGCCACCGCCACGTAAACCTTTATTACTTAACCTAATTTCATTATTATACTTTGCTTTACCTCCATAGGCATCAAAACCACCTGGCGGAGTTTGACGAATAAAACCTAGTGAATAATCTTTTTGTAGAGTTAAGATTTCTTTAAACGTTGGGAAAATTCCTGCTGATGAGAAATTCCCCTCAAAGCGTAATCCTTCGTTTCTAAAGTTATCTAAACTATCTATATTAAAGGGGTCGAGTTTAAAATAAAACTTATCGCGATTATAAACACCTTTGTAAATTGAGCGTTTATCATAATAAGTGTAACTGTCTTTAAAGCTAGTAAAACTCGGAAAAGTAGGCGCTTTGTTATAACCACTTTTATTTTTTGGCGCATCAATTCGTAACTCGCCGTTTACATTTTCAATTAAAGTTTGTACTTTTTTAAAAGGAATGTTGCCATTAATATCGGGTTCAAAGGCTTCAACATAAATTTTAATAGAGTCGATGGTTTTCATGCTTATTTTAAAAGCATCATAATCAAAAATATAATCTTTACCAACAAATTCAAACTTTCCTGAAGCAACAGTACCGCTAAAATCTAACCGCCTGTTTTTCTTTAAAATTAATTCGCCATTTTTAGGGAAAACAAACACTTTTTGGGTATCGCTTAATAGTACAGATTTGATACCGCGTACTGTAATGTCATAATTCATTAAGTTCATGGTTGCATTATCTTTTCCGGGCAATACAGAGTGTAATGTTAAAATATCGTAATCGTGTTTATGTTTACCATTATCTACAAACTCAAATAATTTATTTTTAACAGTAATAACATCAGTTTGAGGGTCAAAATAAATTAAGCCAAAAATGGCCATTTTAAAAATTATAGGCCTTAAATCATTAGCTAACCATTTCATGTATTTAGCTAAATCTACTACAGTAAATTTTTGAGGTTTGTTGTTTGCATTATAATAGTCAACCACTTTAATTAAAGGACTTACATTTTCCATCCCTTTAATAGCATCTGCTTTAGCGCGTGTGTAAAAATCTTGTGATTCAAAAAAGGCTTCGCCTTGAAAGTTGGTAGGTAAAAAATTAAATTGCATTAAGGGTTCATCTATGTTCCACACCAATTGTTCAAAATGCATATCCATTTTATGAAAAGTATTTGAAAACGGTGTTTTTTGTAAACCATCATCGCCTCTTAAAATAGTAACTTTTCTTTTTTCAACTTGGTATAAAAAGCTTAAACCGGGATGATATATAGAGTCTTTTTCTAGAAAAAATTTAATTATACCAGGACTTGCAGCAATTTTTTCTTTACTCATAGAAAAAGCATTTGCGCCTACTTCTAAAAATTTTACCCCATTTCTTTTAAAAATAATTTTAGCTGCGTTAGCTCCTGTACCAGAACCAACAAACTTATCTCCGCGCATTCCAAATCCACCTTCATAATCAACATCGGGATAAATATTTTTTCGTACAATGCGTTTACTATACGAATCAAATTGTGGGTAAGTAATTTCTTTATTTTGTGTAATAATTCTGTCGTTTAATTTTCCTAATTCTGGTTTATCAAAATATTGTTTGCCTGTAAATGTTGCACTATCACTAGAATAATTGCCAGTTTTACAATCAATCGTATAACGTTTAAGTGTTGCAAAAACATCGTCGCCAAGTCCTGCGCGCTCCCAACTAACTTTACCTGTTTTCCCAACAAACTTACCGTTTGTAGGAAAATAAATACCGTTTGTGTTTTCAATAGCAATACTATCGCCGCGTGGGTTAATACCAACTAAAGTAATATTATTAAATACTACTTTAGGAACCGAATCATATTCAAAAGTAAAATTAGGTTCAACAGAATAATAAACATAACTTGGTGTTTTATAAAACGCATTGTTTTTAAAAATATTCTCGCTCATTTCAAAATACTCTTGCACACCGCGATTAGTTTTTGCTTTCAAAATTTTATCAACGCATTTTTGCCAGTTTTTAAAATTTTCAACACTTTGTTTTGCTTCAATACAATTAATTAGTGTATTAAAGTATCCATAAAAATAGGGGTAAGGTTTCATGCGTTTATTTAGCATGGCATTTGCTGTTGAAATTGCAACTTCTTTATAGTAACCAGCAATAACATTTTCTTTCCAAAGCCTATCAATCATAACGGTGTATTGTACCGCGTCTTCTTTGTTTGCAGCATTATCAAAAAAGTAAACGGTTAAGTCTTTAACAAATTTTGAAGTATCGTTTGCAAATTGAGTAAATTTTTGAGCTTTGGTAATTGTAACAAAAAACACAAAAAGCACAATTAGTTTTAGTTTGCTTAACGCCATAATTTAAGTTTATAAAATCAAATATAAGTGTTTGCAAGGAGAATTGAAAATGAACAGATTTACTGCTTTATTAACTTAATAGTTTTTGATTGCCCTTGTTCATTTAAAAAAGATATAAAATAAATGCCGGATGGTAAAAAATACAAATCAATTTTAGTAGTGGCTTGGCTTAAATTTTGTGCGTATTGCAATTTACCTAATACATCAATAACACGTAAATTTAATTTTAATGACGTGTTAGTATTAACTTGGATACTTGTTTTAAATGGGTTGGGGTAAACACTGGTATTAAACTCGTTTAATTTTTGCTCGTTTAAATTAACTGTAATTGCACCGGGTGCAATACCTAAACTATCTGTTTTAACTACCCAACTTTGGCTTTGAGGGGTTGGTGCATAAATTGGTGCACCACAAGCTATAAAGCCATTGTCTGCCGTTTGCTTTATGTCGAAAAATGTTTCTTCAATTATATCAGGGAAATTCGTATACAATCGCATCCAAACACTATCTAGATTATTATTTATCTTTAAAATAAAGCCCCCGTGTTTTAATGTGTTCGAATTTTCGTTGTAATTATATTTACCACTTAAAATTAATTGATTGGATGGCAATTTACAAATAGAAGTAAAAGTATTGTTCTTAAAGGAAATGCCATAGAGTCTATTATCAATTAAATTTCCATTAATTACATTATATTTTACAATAGTTAATTTATGAAATGGATGTACTGAAACATATTTGGTAATTTTATTTCCAGCGCAAATTAACTCACCATCAATTACTTTAATTGATCTATAATAATAATCATCGTTTGTTATGTTTTTATTCCAAATAATTACACCACTTGTATCTATACAAGAGATATTATATCCCATTGGGTTTACATTAAAATTATTGCCAGCAAAATACAAACGCCCATTGGCTGCATCATAATCAATTGCCAAACAATCATAATTAGTATAATTGGTAAATTCTTTTATTGATAGTAAGTTTCCTAAGGTATCGTATTTAAAAATAACAGGCCTATTAGGTAAACTAGTTACCGAGTTAAATTTGTTCCCAACTAACCAAATTTCATTTTGATTAATTTTAAATGTATGTGCAAAATAAAATTCATTGCCATCTATATACTTTTTGCAAAATATGGTATCTAATGTCAACGGATTAACTGCAACAAACAATACTGTCATTAAGGTTCCGGTATAAGTTGCTCCTGAAACAAAAAACCTTGTATTACTATGTTCAATAACATACTTATTGTTTAGATAGGTGGCAAAGTCTTCTGTTCCTACCTGATATCTTTTCCTAATTATGGTACTCCCTGTTTGGTCTAGTTTCCTAAATTCAATACCTTGTTGGCTTGTTAAACTATCTTTAAAGTATCCTGTACACAAATAACTATTGTTTGGCAATACCTGCACATGATTTGCGCCACTTAACTTACCGCTTGAATAATAGTTGTTAAATGTAAACTGAGCTTTTAAATTGCTTATAAGTAGTATAACTATTAAAATTAAATAATATTTAACTTGTTTATTCAATTATTAATTTTTGTGTTTTTATTTGCCCTGTTTGGTTAATTAAATTTACAAAATAAATTCCACTTGGCCATAATTGGCAGGCAATATTTATTTGAGTGCTATTAATATTTAACTTTTGCATTAATTGGCCGTTTGTATTATATATTGCTAAACTTAATATTTCATTAGTTGGGTTACTTATAGTAAATTGTTTACTTGCAGGATTGGGATAAATTTTAACCATTTCAAATGGAGTTTTTAAATTACTATCTTCATCTACTTGTAATTGGTTAACTAATCTGTTATTTCCTTCAAAAATAGGCTTTAATATTTGAATATTTATTGCTCTATCTGTTAGTAAATTAAGTATATTTTGAGCCTTTATGGTGCAAGGATGCAGATAATTTAAAGCAACAGTATTAAAATAATTAATAGTTTCTACTTGGTTTAAAACACCATATACACCCTCATTGCTATTTAAAACTCTTGCATATTCTATCATAAAATCTGCATAATCTAACTCATATTGTGTGCTGGCGTTTTGTTTGTATTGTTGCAATAATTCAATTGCTGTTAAATAGTTATGGGAGTCAAATTCTAATTCTATTATTTGTAAATTGGTATTTGCAGTATTACTATTTATTATTATTGATTTTAGTGTATCCTTGGTGTTATATGTTAAACTTGAATCTGCGATAACTGCTTGTGCATAGTGCATGTTGGCATAATTTAATTCGTTTTTCAAAATACTTTGTTGCGCCATTTGCTTATTTCTTGGGCTTAAGTTTGGTGTATTTTGCACTGCCTGCATTTGATTAAAAATGCCATTAGGGTAATTGCGGCTAACAATACTCTCCCAAACAGAAGGGCTAACAGGTGCATTTTTTTCGTGTACTTGTTTTGCATGACCAGGAGGAGTATTTGATTTACTAAAATATGCCTGCATAACTGTATCACTTAAAAATGGCGCATTTATTAAACGGTTTTTAACCTGCCCGGCACTTGCATTACTATTTACAAAATTTAATAATTCTATGGTATTGCCATCGTCTAAGTTTTGATTATATTCACTAATTAAGTTATTAAGTGAACTACTTATATTAGTAACCTCAGCAATATGAACGCTTTTAGATGCGGGTAAAGTGCTGGTGTTGGCGCAGTATGTTGATTTTGTTGCGGGTGGTAGAACAGTAGGAATATCTAAAATCTCATAATTATCACTACATGTAGGTTGCGGGCTTACCCTAAATTGTGTACCTTGATAATTAGGGTGCGAAATTTGCGGAGGTAATTCAAAAGGCGTAAAGCTGTAATATTTATTTTCGTTAAAACAAGAAGGTGTATTATAGGTGTTTCTTGTTCCTAATGCAGGTGTTGAAATATCACCTTGATCTTTTGCAATACCCGTATTGTTGGCGGGTATAAAATCTTTTTGTACACCTATATTAAAATCTACATTAGAAAAATCGTTACAATTGAGTACTAAACCATCGTTAGTAGGGCTACTTGGGTCATAATTTTGATTTTGACACCAAATACCTTGCTCTAAATTAGTAAAGGTATTATTATATACTTTGTTAGGGTATGGCCCACTATTGTTAATAATTATGCCAACTTTACCCACTTTATTTGCAATTAAATTAGGAAAAAAAAGATTGTTTTCAATTTTATATTTATTACAATTTTGCATATAAATACCAAATGCGTCATATGGGTTATTAATAAATGATGAGAATCTAAAGGTGTTTCTTACAATTTTATCTAAATGAGATTCATTTATATAAATGCCATTAGGGCATCTAAACTCACAATCTTCAATATTGCTTGGCAAACTAGGGTCTAAAAGAAAAACGCCATAATCTAACAAAGGCCAAAAGCGAGAAGCACTCGCTCCCATTTTGGTTAAGTTTACAGCCGTTTTGTAACCATAAATTCCAAAAATAGTGTCATTCCACGCATACTCATCACGATTGTAATACTCCCAATTACATGCAGTGAAATAAACTTTTTTGCTGTCAAACAGTTTTACCATATTACGCGTTGGGAATCGTGTATTAGAAACCATAGCGCCTTCGTTTGTTAAAAAAACACTATTTTTAATAGAACTTGCATTCATAATAGTATTATTAGAAATTGGAAAATATCCATCAAATAAAATATGTGTGCGATTGTTTACAAAAGTACAATAATCTAGCTTTACAACTCCGCCTCCTTCATAGGTTTGAACATTAGATGCTATATAATTTCTCTTTCCAATTAATAAACCAATTCTTGCATTTACAATGCAAGAATTATTCATAAATAATATTCCAGTGCCAGGAAAAGGAGTCATGGTAGAGGTAATGGGCTCTGGTGGTTGCAACTGATAAGGCATACTTCTTACCTCAATACCTTCCCACTCTCTATATTTTTCATAAATAACAACATTATTTAATGTAAGTTTAGCACCCGGCTCAATAATTATTTTCCCATAATCTTCTACAGCAATTGTAGCATTTGAGACAGATATATTTGCTCCGCTTGGTATTGTAAGTGTTGAAATAGAAATACTTCCTGTAAAGGTTTGTGAACCAGTTAAAGTAATAGGAGTTGAACCTAACACAGAAGGTATCCATGGGTAAGCAACATTTGTGAATTGTGTATATTTTTTGGTTATACCCTTTGCAACAAGATAATGAAATGCTGCTGCTTGCTTTGCACTTAAATGATTACGACAAAAACTATTACCCATTAAATTATTGTTTCGATAAGGATAGGTTGGATCTGAAGTGTTATAACAATTATAGCTTTGTAAAATATCCAAAGGTGCATCATCTGGAATGTAGGCGCTTCCTGATCCTGGCGAATTAGCATTACCAGGGTAAGTTGCTGATGGTACAGCGATTGGTACAACTGTATTGGTTGTGTAATGATCACTCAAAGCTCCTAATGCATGGCCAAACTCATGTGATAATAAATCTGAATAAAAATTGCCCCCAGTAAATGATGGTGCAGCATAAGTGTTGTACATATTTATAAATCCATCAGCTAATCCCGCAGACCCCGTTCCAATAAGAGCAATATTAGAAGGATTTAAATACATAAAATAAACATTAACTGCTTTATCATTAGTGAAGGGATAAATATTAACTGGGTTTATAAGAGAGGGGGCATTTGCATGTTGAATTTTATAAACATTATTTAACTGAAAACGAATTTTTGTATCAGTTAAAGTCCCTGTATTATTTAATACTGGTAAATGTGGTGTTGTATTAGCAAGCCCTGAATAATAGTTGTTCAGATCATTGATTGTACTTAGCGCGGCCGTTTGTAATGAATTAATTGGTGTTGAAGTAACTGGGCATGGAATTACACTGTCAATAATAAATATAAAATTGACTCTGAAAAATAAGGTTGGAGTTAGAGCTGTTGGAATGTATTGATTTACCAGTGTATATTGGCTTCCGCTATTATCAAACATACACTCGTTATTAAAAGGAGTATAAGTTGAGCTAGATGTTACTACAACACTACTAGTTGCATTTAAGCATTTTAAAAATTGGCTATTAATGTTTTTAACTGATAAAATAACAAATAGTATAATTAGTGTTTTTTTCATGGTTTTGTATTTTATTCAAAAATATAAAATTTTACACATATGCCAATTAATATGTATATTATATTTTACATTAATGTTAATTTATTTGTCTATAATGTCAAAGCATCATGGAGAAATTTTAGAAATCGCTATTAGACAAAGTGGTTACCCAATAAGTAAAATTGCGAAAAGGATAGGTTATTCAAGACAACATTTATATAATATTTTTCATAAAAGAAAAATAAACATTGAATTGTTACTTGAAATTGAAAGGATTATTAACTATGAATTTTGCAATAAGATAAAAGAATTAGAGAAAGTAAAAAGAGTTCAATTTTCTAATGATGAATCTAATAATTTTAAGGAACGTTATTTTTCGTTACTCGAAGAGTATAATAAAGTGCTTAAAGAAAATAGCTCCCTTTTAAAACTAATCAATAAAACACATAAGCAATAAACATTACCTAAGCACAACATTGTTTCCTAAGTAATTAAATTTAATTTCCGTTTTACTACAATTTATAGCCACATTTTACTATTTTAAAAAGTAATTTTGTTACGAAATGGCAGTTAATAATAACAAAGTTAAAAAAACATTTTTTTGTCAAAATTGTGGCGCCCAATCAGATAAATGGATGGGTAAATGTAATAGTTGTAATGAGTGGAATACAATAGTAGAGGAAGTTGTAAAAAAGGAATCAAAAAACGACCGATTACAACTTTTTACTGGCAATAAACAAGCTAATTTAAAATCAAACAATCCAACTTTACTGCAAGATGTTGGTTTAATAGAATACCCTCGTTTAGCAACCCCAGGTAAAGAACTCTCAAGGGTTTTGGGTGGAGGCATTGTGCCTGGTAGTTTAGTACTTTTTGGTGGTGAGCCTGGTATTGGTAAATCTACTTTAATGCTACAATTAGCTTTGCGATTAAAAAATTTAAAAATACTTTATGTTAGTGGCGAAGAAAGTGAACAGCAAATAAAAATGCGTGCAGAGCGTATTGGTGTTACAACAGAAATGTGTTATATTTTACAAGAAACAAACACGCAAAACATTTTTCAACAAATAACACAAATAGAACCTGAGTTGGTAATAATAGACTCTATTCAAACCCTACATACGGCTTATGTTGATAGCAGTCCGGGAAGTGTTAGCCAAGTACGTGAGTGTGCGGCAGAATTGTTGCGTTTTGCTAAAGAAACCAACACACCTGTTTTTATGATAGGGCATATAACAAAAGAGGGAACATTAGCCGGACCAAAAGTTTTAGAGCACATGGTAGATACGGTTTTACAGTTTGAAGGAGACAGAAACCATGTTTATAGATTATTAAGAGCTACAAAAAACCGCTTTGGAAGCACTAACGAAATGGGTATTTACGAAATGAATGGCGATGGTTTAAGAGAAGTTAGTAACCCCAGTGAAATATTAATTACTAACAGAAACGAACCAACTAGCGGTGTGGCCATTAGTGCAACAATGGAAGGCAATAGACCAATGTTAATAGAAACACAAGCCTTAGTAAGTACCGCCGCATACGGAACCCCACAACGCAGCAGCACTGGCTTTGATTTGAGAAGGCTATCCATGTTACTGGCGGTATTAGAAAAACGCTGTGGATTTAGATTAGGGGTAAAAGATGTTTTTATTAATATTGCCGGAGGCATACGTGTAGAAGACCCAGGCATTGATTTAGCCTTGGTTTGCGCTATTTTAAGTAGTAATGAAGATTTACCAATACCACAAAATGTTTGTTTTGCAGGAGAGGTTGGTTTAACTGGCGAAATAAGACCGGTAAATAGAATAGAGCAACGCATAAGTGAAGCTGAAAAATTAGGCTTCGAAAAAATAATTGTAAGTAGTTATAACTTAAAAGGAATTAATGTAAATTCATACAAAATAAAAATACTATCTGCCTCAAAAATGGAAGAAGTATTTAGTTTAATTTTTGGATGATGAAATTATTATTTACATTAATTTTTACAATAGTATTAAATGTAATACTAGCTAACACAAAAATTGATAGCCTTAAAAAACTAGTGCTTGAGTCGCCAAACGATTCAATTAAAATTGAAGCTTTAAATCAGTTATCCATTCACTACGAGTTTTCATCAGATATTGAGAATGCAGCAAAATATCACAACCAACGGGTTTTACTTTTGCAAAAATCACCAAATCCAAAAGGCTTGGGCGACATTTATAATTACATTGGACGACAACATTATTATAAACAAGAATACGATTCAGCAACATACTATTTTGAAAAAAGCGCCGGTTACTTTGAAAAAGCTAAATTTAAAAAAGGAATTATTAGCGCAAGAAATAACATTGCAGCTATTTACGGTGAACAAGGTAATTTTAAAAAAAGCATTCTTCAACACCATAAATTATTAGGAATAAATAAAGGTAAAAATCAAGATGATTATTCTTTGGCTTCAACATACGCAAATTTAGGATTTTGTTACATGGAAATATTTCGCAATGATAGTGCTATTTATTATCTAACAAAATCTGCCAAATTAAACAAAGAAGGCAATTTCCTTTCGAGTTTAGCTTCAAATTATTATAACTTGGCTGTAATTAATACTAATACCGGATTATATGATAAAGCTTTGTATTATTTAAATGAAATAGAATTAAATAACTTACCACTAAAAAACAATATGGATAACTTGATTTTTTGCTTAAAGTCAACCACGTATTTAAATAAGAAGAAATGGGATTCTGTTGCTAAATATATAAATATTACCAAACAAAGATGTGTTAGTTCAAAGGATAACCTAACACTACTTTCGGTAATTTCGAATGAGGGTGCTTACTTTATAAATCAAAAAAAATATTCTAAAGCAGAAGATTGTCTAATGGAAGGATTAAAATTGTCTAAAGAAATTGGCTCAGAATCATTTATTGGTAAATATTATACTGAAATTGGTAAGTTGTATATAGTTCAAAATAAAAATGAGGCTGCCATTAATTATTTTCAACAAGCCCTTAAAATCGAAAGCTTAAACAATAGTTCAAAAAATATACTTTTTAATCTTAAACTTATAGCGAAAGCGCATTCTAAAATGGGTAATTTTGAAGAAGCTTCTTTATTATTAGACAGTATAGTGAGGTATAGCGAGTCAGTAAATTCAATAGTAAATTTTAAAGCTACTAGGGAATTAGAAGAACAATATTTATCAGAAAAAAAAGAAAACAATGCCATACGCTACCAATCAATGAAAGC
>CAZAPH010000025.1:0-327 GCA_964487105.1 uncultured Akkermansia sp. | reverse complement strand
ATATTTATTAGAAATAAAAGATGCACAAATTAAACTTCAAGAAAAAGACATTGAAGATAAAAAGAAACAAAATCAACGCCAACAGTATGCGTTGTGGTTTGGTGCGATTGTAATTATTATCGTAACAATTTTAGCCTACATTGCCTTTAAAAATTATAAAAAAAGTAAATCTCAAAATTTAAATATCGAAAAACAAAAAACCGAAGTTGAAGAAAAACAAAAAGAAATTATAGCCTCAATTAATTATGCTAAACGCATTCAAAACGCACAACTTCAAACAAATTCGCAAATAAAAAAAATGATAAAACCAAAAAACGAATAACCATA
>CAZAPH010000024.1:31054-32215 GCA_964487105.1 uncultured Akkermansia sp. | reverse complement strand
ATAATATCTTTTAATCACAAGTGTAGTAGTAGATTTTGGTTTGCAACAAAACTTTACTAATTCTTAACAGTTTAATTATTTCCTGCGCAACCCTTGTATTGTTTGCCATTTAACGTTAATGTAATTGATTGTTCTTTTTTATCGCCACTTGCTTCTTCAATACATTTTTCTTCTTTAATTTTAATTTCAAGTTCGTAATTAATTTTATTGATTGTTTCGCTATAATTTCCTTCAAATTTTTTAGATTTTGTTAAGCCTGTAAAATCACCTTGCATAGTTAAACTATCTTTACCATAATTTAAAACTAAAATTACTTTATAATCATAAAATTCCGCATACCAACCAGGTTCAGAGCCTCTTGCCTTTAAACGTATTTCAGTATTTATTTCTTGATTTTTTACTTCAGGCTCATTAGAAGTAGAATCAGCCGCTATATTAACTAACGCTTCTAGTTTACTTGTAGGTATGTTATCTTCTTTTATTTCTATATTACACGAAAAAAAGAATAAAATTAAAGGAATATAAAAGCTATTTTTCATTATTTACTTTCTTAAAAGAACTTTATTTACACAATCAATAATGGCGTTTACACTTAAGCCATATTTTTCCATTAGCTCATCAGGAGTTCCGCTTTCGCCAAAGCTATCATTTACAGCAACAAATTCTTGTGGAGTAGGTAATTCACGTGCTAATAATTGCGCTACACTATCTCCCAAGCCACCATTCATTTGGTGTTCTTCGGCAGTTACAACACATTTTGTTTTAGAAACTGATTTTAAAATTGCAGCGTTATCTAACGGTTTAATGGTGTGGATATTTATAATTTCAGCTTTAATACCTTTTTCAAACAATTGTTCGGCTGCTTCAATGGCTTTCCAAACCAAGTGACCAGTAGCAATAATTGTTACATCAGTTCCTTCTTGCAATACAACAGCTTTACCTATTTCAAAAATTTGATTAGCATCGGTAAAATTTGGAACAGAGGGTCTTCCAAATCTTAAATAAACAGGTCCATGGTGTTTGGCAATAGCAATAGTTGCAGCTTTTGTTTGATTATAATCACAAGGATTAATTACAACCATATGAGGCAACATTTTCATTAAACCAATATCTTCTAAAATTTGATGTGTTGCACCATCTTCGCCCAAAGTTAAACCTGCA
>CAZAPH010000024.1:1160-31044 GCA_964487105.1 uncultured Akkermansia sp. | reverse complement strand
ATTTGATCATAAACTCTTCCAGTACTAAAATTTGCAAAAGTTCCGGTAAAAGGAATTTTACCACCAATAGTTAAACCTGCAGCAATACCCATCATGTTTGCTTCCGCAATTCCTACTTGAAAAAATCTTTCAGGATGTTCTTTTTGAAATGCATCCATTTTTAATGAACCAGTTAAATCAGCGCATAATGCAACCACATTTGGGTTAGATTTTCCAAGTTCAGATAAACCAGCCCCAAATCCAGAACGAGTATCTTTTTTTTCAGTATATGTAAATTTTTTCATTTTAAATTAAAACTTTTAAAGCTACTAAAAATATAATTTGTTGTTTAATTAAGATATTAACTAATAATAATAATGCTTGTTGATTTTAGTTTATAAATACAATTCAATTAACCCATCTGGAGATTTGTAATAAATTTTTTTATTTATTGTATCAATTTTATCAATTAATTCATCAACTAAAGGTAAAAGCATTTCTTTTTCTTTATAATTAATTGAAACAATTAATTGAGCACCATTATTATTCACTGAATTTATTATACCAATTACACCATGCTTAACATCAATTAATTCATATTCGAGCCAATTGGTTTCTGTTTCATTTGTAATTACAAAAGCTTTATCAATATAAATTTTTTTTCCAACTAATTTTTTTGCTTCTTCAATAGCATCAATGTCTTCAAGTTTTACAATATAGAGTTTATTGGCGAATTGTAGTTTTTCAATAAAATAAGGTGCTTTACCAGTAGTTGAATCTATAAAAATAACGTTAAGTGCATCTTCATCAAACTCAATTTGGCTATTAAAATGTAATTGTCCTTTTAAGCCATGTGTTTTACTAAAATAGCCAATTTCAATTAAATTCATTTTTAACCTATTGCAGCTTTAATAAAACTAACAAATAATGGGTGAGGGTTTTCAACTGTACTTTTATACTCCGGATGAAATTGAACACCTACAAAAAAAGGATGAGAAGGTATTTCAATAATTTCAACTAATCCAGCGTTTGGGTTTGTACCGCTTAAAACTAAGTTATTTTCGGTAAATTGTTTTTTATATTCGTTATTAAATTCGTAGCGATGTCTGTGTCTTTCACTTATACTTTTTTTACCATAAATTTTATAGGCTAAAGTTCCTTCTTCAATATCGCAAGTATAGGCTCCTAAGCGCATAGTTCCACCCATGTGCGAAACACTTTTTTGGTTTTCTAATATATCTATTACGGGACTACTGGTTGCAGGATTCATTTCACGACTATGTGCATCTTTTAAATTTAAAACATTTCGAGCAAATTCAATAACTGCACATTGCATTCCTAAACAAATACCTAAAAATGGCAAATTGTTTTCGCGAGCATATTTAATAGCGGCAATTTTACCTTCAATACCTCTGTTTCCAAAGCCAGGAGCAACTAAAATGGCTTTTAAATTTCCTATTCGGGATTTTACATTTTCTTCTGTTAAACTTTCGCTATGTATCCAATCTACAATTACTTTACAATCGTTTACTGATCCTGCATGGATAATGGCTTCAGAAATGGATTTATAAGAATCTTTTACCTCTACATATTTTCCAATTAACCCAATATGAATTTCCTTTGTAGGATTTGTTAGTTTAGTTAAAAAATTTTTCCAAGCATCTAATTTTAATTCAGTTGGTTCTGTAATATTTAATTTTTTAAGTACTATTAAATCTAAATTTTCTTTTTCCATCAATAATGGAACCTCGTATATTGTACTTGCATCTAAAGCTTCAATAACTGCATCTTGAGCTACATTGCAAAATAAGGCTAATTTCTTTTTAATATCTTTAGTTACAGGATGTTCGCTACGGCAAACTAAAATATCGGGTTGTACACCATATTCTAATAATAATTTTACTGAGTGTTGTGTTGGCTTTGTTTTTAATTCGCCAGATGTTGCTAAATAAGGCAATAATGTTAAGTGTATTACTAAACAATCGTTTTCTAACTCCCATTTTAATTGACGAACAGCCTCTATGTATGGTAAACTTTCAATATCACCTACGGTTCCACCAATTTCGGTAATTACAAATTGGTATTTACCTGTATTGCCAAGTAATTTAATCCTATTTTTAATTTCGTCTGTTATATGTGGAATTACTTGTACAGTTTTACCTAAAAATTCGCCTTTACGTTCTTTTTCAATAACAGATTGGTAAATTCTTCCGGTTGTTACATTATTTGCTTGAGAGGTTGGTGTGTTTAAAAAACGTTCGTAATGTCCTAAATCTAAGTCAGTTTCGGCACCATCATCTGTAACATAACATTCGCCATGTTCATAAGGATTTAATGTGCCGGGGTCAACATTAATATATGGGTCTAATTTTTGAATGGTTGCTGTATAGCCACGTGCTTGCAATAACTTTGCTAAACTGGCTGAAATAATACCCTTACCTAATGATGATGTAACACCGCCGGTTACAAAAATGTATTTTGTGTTTGTAAACATAACAGTTTGTAATAAACTGTGCGTAAAGGTAATGTTTTTTAGTGGATATAGGGTTCAATAAATTTAAAATGTTTAAATTTTAATTTAAATAAAAACAACATTAAATAGTGTTTGCCAATTTATAAAAAATTATTTGTCTATTAAATTCATTTTTATGTGAGGAATTCCGTCTTCTAAATATTCATTCCCAATAGTAATAAAGCCTAGGTTGTTGTAAAATTTAATTAAATATTTTTGCGCTGAAATTTTAATTGTTGATTTTGAGTTTTGTTTTTTACTAAATTCTATTGCTTTTTGCATTATTAATTTTCCTATGCCAGTTTTTCTGTAATTAAAATCAACAGCTACACGTCCTATATGGAAATAATTTTTAATTTTATATATTCTGCAATATGCAATTAAAGTGTTTTGTTGTTCAATTAATAAATGGTAACTAATTAAATCAATATCGTCAACGTCATTATAGCAACAATTTTGTTCAACTATAAAAACATTGTTTCTTAATTTGTAAATACTGTGTATTTGAGGTGTAGTAAGTTCTTTAAAATGTAAAATTGTACATTTTTGCATTTTATCTCATTAAAGTAATATGCCCAACATATGTTTTTTGTTTACTGTTTTTGTGAACAACCATAATTTTATAAACATAAACATTAGTAGGAACTGATTTTCCTTTATAAGTTCCATCCCAACCTTTAGTTATATCTTTACTACTAAAAATTAATTCGCCACCTCTGCTAAAAATTTCCATACTAAATTTTTCTATTTCAATTCCACTTGCGTAAAATGTATCGTTATTTCCATCTGCATTTGGAGTAAAGGCATTAGGTACAAAAAATGTAGGATCTGGTACAACTGTTAATTGTTTTACAATAGAATCAACACATCCATAAACACTTGTAGTTTTAAGTTTTATAAAATAATTTCCAATTTCAGGAAAATTAAATGATGGGTTTGAAGCTGTTGATGTTGCTATTCCATTACTGTAAAAATCCCAATTTAAATTTTGAATAGGTGTGTTATTAGTTGTATTATTAAAAAACACTTCAAAATTATTTTCAGTTGGATTTTCTGGTTCAAAACTAAAATCTGGTACTGGAATTGGATAGGCTTCTACAGTATATGAAGATGAACCTTTACAGCCTTTATCATTAACCATATTTACTGTAATGTTATATTTTCCAGGTTCATTAAAACATTGGTAAATATTTAATGAATCGCTAAACGATGCACCATTACTCACTAACCAATTCATATTAGTAACATTAACGGATGTATTTATAGCGTTAAATTTTGTACATAATGGTACACAACCTGTTTTTTTATCAGATAAAATATTAGTGCTTGGTAAGCCTATTACTATTGGATTTACAACTGTTGTATTCACGCAACCATTTCCATCTGCACCAACTAAAGTATAACTTGTTTGTACGCTTGGCGAATCACTAGATACAATTAAAATAGAATCTCTATTTATTTCACCAAATGAACCTAACCATTTGTAGTCTAAACCACCGTGTGCTTTAAATTTAAACTTTTCTCCTTTACAAACTTCACCTATTCCTGTATAGTAAATTGTTGGTAATGGAAAAACAAAACATTCTGTAGTTGTTGAACGAACACATCCGTTAGCGCTTGTAACAATTACGGAGTAAGTTCCTTGATTTACATTCATTGCGCCGTTTATTATTGGATTTTGTAAATTTGAAACAAATCCATTTGGCCCTGTCCAAACATAAGTGGCACCTCCTGATCCAAATAAACTAAGTTGTTCATTTAAACAAGCTCTACTTCCTGTTGCACCTGAGTTAGGGAGTGTGTATATAGTTTGTGCTAATGTGCCTGTATTAACGCATCCGTTTGCATCTATACCAGTAACTGTATAATTTCCATGTAAACTTAATGGCGCACTAGAAAAAGTATTAACCGCATTATTGGAGGTGAAATTTCCTGGTCCTACCCAAGTATAGGCATTAGCACCGCTTGCAGTTAAAGTTAACGAAGTTAAAGCACATACATTACCACTACTTACAACATTAATTGTTGGTAAAGGATTAATGGTAACATTTGTAACAGCTGTATTTGTACAGCCATTAACTGTTCCTAAAACAGTATATGTGCCACTGTTAGTTAATGAATTTACACTAATTATTGGATTTTGCGAAACCGAAGTATATCCATTTGGCCCAGTCCAATTATAAGTATTACCTCCGTTAGAATTTAAGGTTATACTTTGCCCGAAACAATAATTTCCGCTACTATTAGCTGTAATTGTTGGGTTTGATTTTATTAGAACATTACCGGTTCCAGACCCTGTGCAACCATTTGTGGTAATTGAAACTGTATAAACACCACTGTTTGGTGCTTGAGCGTTAGGAATACTCGGATTTTGAATGTTAGAAGAAAAAGCAGATGGGCCAATCCATGAATAAGTAGAACCAGCAACTCCTCCGGCTACACTAATGTTTGCAGCCGAGTTTGCACAAACGGTTGCACCTGTAACTACTGGTGTTGGCGTTGGTCTTACTGTAATACTTTTAGTTAACGCACAAGTGTTTGTTGCAGGATTAGTTCCTGTAGTTGTTGCAATAGCGGTATAATTTCCACTTGCAGAAGCAGGAATATTAGCGTAAGACCCATTACCGGTTGGTAAATTAAACCCTCCAGGGCCATTCCAAACTACATTTGTAACACTTGTACCTGTTACAACTCCAAATGTTGCAGTTCCAGTTGAACATACTGTAGATGTTGCATTTGCAGTAAAAGAGCATAAAATGCCACAATTTGTAGTGCCTGCACCAGGGTTATTAGAATTATTTTGATTGAAATTAATTTGTTGATTTACATTTGAATAGTTAGTAATCATTAAAATATAGTTTTGCCCTACTTGTGCATTAGCTATAACAAGCGTTTCTGTAGCTGAACCGGAATAACTACAACCTGAATTTCCACCAGAATTGGGCACAATGTTAGCTGCTGTTAAATTCCCACAAATTCCTGTTAGGGTAGGGAATGGCCCCCAAAGTATAAAATCAATATCATTACCTGCTTGCATAACAATAGATAATGGACCAGGAGTAGCAATTTGTAATGAAAACCACGCAGGGTTTGGTTGAGAAAATAAACAACCGTAATTTGGACCAGCTTGAGCAGGACCAGCATTTGTACCAGCCGGATAACTTACTGGAGTACCGGTACAAAAAGGTTGAGCGTTTGCACAATTATTATTTTGAGCAAATGATAAATCAACTAAAACGATAAATGTAAAAATTATTAAGAATAACTTTCTCATAGTTACAAAGTTACAAAAAAGATAAGACAGACAACTACATTTTAAAAAGGTTAAACTAATGTTTTACACAATAAAACGTGTATTTTAATCAATAGAAAGCTGTTTTATATAATTTTATGAATATTCTAATCTATTATAATAAGTTTAAAAGCTTTATTATGCTTTTTAAACAAATTTATAATTAGTATATTCGCAACCCGTTTTAGAAATTATGTGGCGAAGTTTTGCAAGTTTATTATTAAGAAATAAAGCAGTTTTTACGATAAGCGTATTACTACTTACTGTTTTTATGGCATTTGAAACTTACAAAATGGAGTTATCGTATGAATTTGCTAAAATTTTACCTGATGATGATAGTACATTTGTAGCTTATCAAAAGTTTAAAAAGCAGTTTGGTGAAGATGGAAGTGTTATGGTTATTGGGTTTGCTGATAAAGATTTGTTTAAGTATGAAAAATTTAAAGATTGGTATGAATTAAGTCTTAATTTAAAAAAAATTGATGGAGTAAAACAGGTTTTATCACTTCCATTAGTTTATAATGTAATTAAAAACGATTCATTAGAGAAATTTGAAATTAAACAAGATATAACAGAACCTTTTAAAAACCAAAAAGAGCTTGATTCGTTAAAAGGAGTAATTACCAATTTACCTTTTTATGAAGGTATAATATACAACAAAACAACTGGTGCAAATTTAGCAGCAATTACTTTTCATAAAAAAGATTTAGATAGTAAACATCGCCTTGATATGGTAAAAGAGATAAAAAATCTTGGTGATGCTTTCTCTAAAAAACATAATGTAAACATTCATTATAGTGGAATGCCATATATACGTTCACAATTAATGGCTAAAGTTTCAAAAGAAATGACATTGTTTTTAGCTTTAGCTGTTTTAGTTACAGCCATTATATTGTTTTTGTTTTTTAGAAGTTTTGTAATTGTAATTTATTCTCTTGTTATCGTAATTATTGGTGTAGTTTGGAGTATTGGAATAATGGAGATGTTTGGTTATAAAATTACTGTTCTTTCAGGGTTAATTGCACCATTAATTATGGTAATAGGATTACCTAACTGTATATTTTTAATAAATAAGTTTCAAAGTGAATTTAACGCACATAAAAATAAAATAAAAGCAATTAAACGTAGTGTTGAAACAATTGGAATTTCGTTGTTTTTAGCAAATATTACTACTGCAATAGGATTTGCTGTTTTATATTTCACTAAAAGTTCAATGTTAGTTGAGTTTGGTGTAGTTGCATCAATTAGTGTAATGACAACTTATTTTATAACTCTTATTTTAGTTCCTATAGTATTAAGTGTTTTACCTTCACCTAAAGTAAAAGCAATTAAACATCAGGAAGGAAAACGAATTAATAAGACATTAGAAATTATAAATTTTTTAGTTCAAAAGAAAAGAAAGGAAATTTATATAGTAACCACAATTATAACAGTTATTGCAATTTTTGGCACTAAATTTATTGATATGAATGGGTATGTAGTTGACGATTTACCTACAAAAGACCCAGTTTATACAGACCTTCATTTTTTTGAAAATAACTTTAATGGTGTTTTACCTTTTGAAATTTCATTAGATTCAAAACATCCAAACGGAATATTTGAGAATAATGCTAAAACTATTTATAAAATTAAATTACTTCAAAAAACGTTAGAAGATTATCCAATTCTTTCAAAACCAATTTCAATAGTTGAAGGAATAAAATTTAGTTATCAAGCCTTTAAAGGAGGTAATCCAAAATTTTATAGAGTACCTAGTATAACAGATTTAAAAACACTATCTGAATTTCAAGGGTCATTAAAAGGGCAAAATAATGCTTTATCTAATTTTATTGATTCTACAAAACAAATTACTCGTATAAGTTATCAGGCTAAGGATATTGGCTCTAAAAAAATGAAAGATTTTTTAGCAGAATTAAAACCAAGAATTGATTCTATTTTTGATCCAAAAGATTACAATGTGCACTTAACAGGGCATAGCTTGGTGTTTTTAAAAAGTAATGATTATTTATTATCTAATTTAATAGAAAGTTTAATAATTGAAATTGTACTAATTGCCATTGTTGGTATTGCATTATTTAGAAGTGTAAGAATAATTGTACTATCTAAATTACCATGTTTAATACCTTTAATTGTAACGGCTGGAATTATGGGTTTTTTAGATATAAGATTTAAACCAAGTACTATATTAATTTTTAGTATAGCTTTTGGTATTAGTAGTGATGGCACAATTTATTTTTTAACTAAATATCGCCAAGAACTTAAAAAAATTGGATCAAGTGCATCAACTGCAATTAAAGCAACTATTTTTGATACTGGTTTAAGTATGATTTACACTAGTATTATTTTATTTTTTGGTTTTGCCATATTTTCTGCAAGTAGTTTTGGTGGTACTGTAGCTTTAGGTGTTTTAGTTTCATTAACGTTATTAATGAGTATGTTTACCAATTTAATTTTATTACCTGCAATATTATTATCTATTCATAATAAAAAATTAGGTAAAGAAATTGTAAATGAAAAACCTTTAATTGATATTGAAGAAGAACAAGATGAAAATTAAAAAATTTTACCTGGATTTAAAATTAAATTTTCATCAAAAACCAACTTTATTTGTTTAAACAAGTTTAAATGAGAATTACTAAACATAATAGGCATATATTGTTTTTGTACTAAGCCAATACCGTGTTCGCCGCTTATAGTTCCTCCTAGTTGTTTACATAATTCAAAAATTTCGGTAATACCTTTTGGTAATTGTTTTTCCCAAATTTCAGAACTTAAATCTCCTTTTATAATATTTACGTGTAAATTACCATCGCCCGCATGGCCATAACAAACTGATTTAAAACCGTATTTATTCCCAATTTCTTTAACCCCTTTTAATAATTTAGGAAGTTCTGCGCGTGGCACTACTGTATCTTCTTCTTTATATACACTATTGCTTTTTACCGCTTCACCAACTTTTCTTCTAATTTTCCAAAGGGCGTTTTTTTGTTCTGCACTTTCAGCAAATAAAATTTCGCCACAGTTAAATGTTTGCATAATTTCACTAATGCATTCGCATTGTTTCATTAGTAGTTCTAATTCCATTCCATCAACTTCAATTAATAATAGTGCTTCACAATCATCATCTATTTTAAAATTTACATCTCCAGCGTGTTTTATACTCCATTTAATCGCATCTTTTTCCATAAATTCCATTGCACTGGGAATAATGCCAGCTTTAAAAACCGCCGCAACAGACTCACATGCTTTTTCTGCACTTTTAAATGGTACAAGCATTAATAAATCGGCTTTAGGTGCAGGTATTAATTTAAATACAATTTTAGTAACTATTCCAAGCGTACCTTCACTGCCAATCATTAAATGTGTTAAGTTGTAGCCTGTACTGTATTTAAGGGTGTTTGCACCTGTCCATATTATTTCTCCATTTGCTAAAACAACTTCTAAATTTAAAACATAATCGCGTGTTGTACCGTATTTTACTGCTTTTGGTCCTCCACTGCTGTGCGCAATATTTCCACCAAGACTACAACTTCCCCAACTTGCAGGATCGGGTGGATAGAATAACCCTCTTTTTTTTACTTCTTCTTGAAAGTTATAGTTAATTACACCAGGTTCAACAATTGCTTGTAAATTGTGTTCATCAATAGTAATTATTGAATTTAAATATTCTAAACTCAATAAAACTCCGCCTTTAATAGGTAATGCACCGCCACTTAATCCGGTTCCTGCGCCACGTGTAGTTAATGGAATTTTATTTTGGTTACATAATTTTGCAATTTCACTTATTTCTTTTACTGTTTTTGGTTTAACAACAACTTCTGCTAAAAAAATTAAATCTTCGGTTTCATCTTGTCCGTATTTTTCTAAATCCTCTTTATGTGTACTTATATTGTTTTCGCCCACAATTGCTTTTAATGCATTAAATGTTATTGACGATACTTTGTTATAATTATTTTTTTCCATTACAAATATGTAACACTAAAATTAATAGGTTTGTTTTTATATTTAAGGGATTAAATAAAATTTAAATCAACATTAATTAGTTAACTTGTTTGTTAATATTCATACTCATTCACAAATTTACGATGCACAACTTGAAATTGTAAATGCAGAATTAAATGAAACTAAAAGTTATAAACATTACTCTTATGGTTTACATCCATGGTTTATTAATAAAGCTACTGTTGATGATGATTTAAAAAAATTAAGATTTAAAGTATCTGAAAAAAATTGTTTAGCAATAGGTGAGTGTGGATTAGATAAGTTAAGTAAAGTAGATTTTGATTTACAAACGTTTGTTTTTTTGGAACAAATTAAATTAGCAAATGAAATAAAAAAACCGCTTATTATACATTGTGTTAAGTCGTTTAACGAGTTAATTAACTGTTTAAACACCTCTGATAACGCAATGCCTGTAATAATTCATGGTTATAATAATAATGAAAATATTGCAAAGATTTTGAAAGAATATGGTTGTTATTTTTCATTTGGTAAAGCCTTGTTAGGCTACGATAGTAACGCTTCAAAAGTAATTAAGAATATAGGAAAAGGCTATATTTTTTTAGAAACAGACGATGTTGACTTATCAATTAAATACGTTTACGGAAAAGCTGCAGAAATACTTGGCGTAAACTTAGAAATAATAAAAGAGCAAGTTAAAATTAATTTTGAAAATGTGTTTAAACAACAACTAATTACTTTAAAGTAACTGTTTTATCAACATTTTTTCCTTCTTCTAATTTAATAATACCTGTTGCAACATATGTTTTTGTGCCAACAACACGGGTAGATTTAATATCATAAATAGCTGGTAACTTAAATGTAAATTTTACTTCACCACCTGCATCAGTTGTTCCATTTGCTTTAACATCGGCAATTACTGTAGTTCCTGCGGTTCCATTTTTTACAGATGCATACAAAAACACATCAGAACTAGGTGAAATTGCGCCGGTAGAATCTACAACTCTAACAGTTGCTGTACAATCTGTATTTTTTTGGCAACTAAAAGTTGAAAAAAACAAACATGTTAAGCCAAAAAAAGTTACTATTAAAAGTAGATGTTTCATAGTTTAAATTATAATTTTACCTATTAATTAGAAATAGTTTAACACAAATATATAAAAAATAGTTAAAATGAACAAATTTTTAGCACTCATAATTTTTCAATGGGCTTTGTTTAGTGGTGGAAGAGCCCAAACATTGAGTAAAGAAACTATTATTATGGAAACCAATTTAGGTGTTTTTAAGTTAAAATTATATAATGAAACACCTTTACATAAGGCAAATTTCATTAAACTAGTACAAAACAAAACTTTTGATAGTTTATTGTTTCATAGGGTTATAAATGAGTTTATGATACAAGCTGGCGACCCTTTAAGTAAAAACGCCAAACCAGGCGATTCATTAGGTCATGGTGATTTAAAATACACAGTACCTGCCGAGTTTAATGTTAACTTGTTTCATACAAAAGGTAAACTCTGTGCCGCTAGAGAATCTGATAATATTAATCCAAATAAAGAATCAAGCGCTTCGCAATTTTATATTGTGATGGGGAAAATACGAACTATTGAAGATTTGAAAAAATATGAAGATAAAATAAACGATAAATACTACTCTAATTGCGCACAACAGTTTATCAAATCAGAAAAAGGTGATAGCCTTAAACAAAAATATAACTATTTTAAAACTAATAATTTATTGGATAGTGCAGACAAAATAAATAAAGCTATTCAAAATCAAATAAATTTAATAGTCAATCAAAAATCAAAGTTTAAATTTAATGAAACACAGCAAAAAGCATACACAACTATTGGCGGAACTCCTCATTTAGATGGTGCATATACAGTTTTTGGCGAAGTAATAGAAGGGTTAAATTTAGTTGATAAAATTGCTAAAGTAAAAACAGATAGTAGAAACAGGCCCCTACAAGATGTTAGGATTTTAAAAATGTATGTACAATAAAATTTAAAATATGTTAAATCAGTTTATTAAAATTAAACTTTTAAATTTGTACATAATCTAACAATCTAAATCAATACATAAAATTATGAAAAAAACAATTTTAGCAATTGCTATAGCACTAATAAGTAGTAGTGCAATAATGGCACAAGAAACCGCAGCACCTGTTAAAGGTGGGGCAACAAAAGGGCAAAATAAAAACGCAACACCTGCTGATAAAGCTAAGCATGGGGCAAATTGGGCAACCAAAAATTTAGGTTTAAATGAAGATCAAAAATCTAAATGGGAAGCAGCTGCACTAGAAAGAATTACAGCAAATACAGCAATTAGAGAAAAAATGAAAGGCAGTACAACACCAGAAGAAAGAAAAACAATGAAAGCCGAGATGAAAGCTAATCATGATAAGTTTGATGCAGCCGTTAATACGTTTTTAACTGAATAACAAAAAGCAAAATGGACAAAATTATAAGCTGATAAACAAGCTAAAGCAAAAACAAAAAAAGCTTCTGAAGATGCGAATTTAGAAGACTAATTAAAGTTTAAATAATTTAATTTTAAAGGCTATCAATTCGATAGCCTTTTTTAGCGTTAACGTTTTTTCAATTTTTAGTATATAAAAATGCATAATAATTGTATCTTTACAAGCTATGCAAGAGCAAATACTAATTTTAGACTTTGGTTCGCAGTACACTCAATTAATAGCCCGTCGTTTACGCGAATTAAATGTTTATTGCGAAATCCACCCATATTATAAAATCCCTAATTTATCTAAAGAAATTAAGGGAGTAATTTTGTCTGGTAGTCCACACAGTGTTAGAGAAGATAATCCTCCAAAACCAAACTTAAGTGAAATTAAAGGTAAATTACCTTTGCTTGGGGTTTGTTATGGCGCACAATATTTAGCCCATTTTTATGGAGGCGAAGTTGGAAAATCTAATTCAAGAGAATACGGTAGAGCAAATTTAAGTTTTGTTAATTCTAAAAACGAACTACTTAAAGAAATATCCAATAATTCGCAAGTATGGATGAGCCATGGAGATACTATTTTAAAAACTCCAGATGATTTTGAATTAATTGCTAGTACACACGATGTAAAGTATGCAGCTTATGCTATTAAAAATGAACAAACTTATGGAATACAATTTCATCCAGAAGTTTATCATAGCACAGAAGGCACAAAACTTTTACAAAATTTTGTTATAGATATTTGTAAATGTAAAGGAACTTTTACACCATCTTCTTTTGTTGAAACAACCGTAAATGAATTAAAAACAACTTTAGGAAATGATAAAGTAATTTTAGGATTAAGTGGAGGGGTAGATAGTAGTGTTGCCGCAGTTTTACTTCATAAAGCAATTGGTGAAAATTTACATTGTATTTTTGTAGATAACGGTTTATTGAGAAAAAACGAATTTGAAAGTGTATTAGATTCATATAAAAATATGGGTTTAAATGTAAAAGGGGTTAATGCTAAAAATCGATTTTATTCTGAATTAAATAACTTAACTGATCCTGAAAAGAAACGAAAAGCAATTGGTAAAGTGTTTGTTGATGTATTTGACGATGAAAGTAAATTGGTGCATAATGCTAAGTGGTTAGCTCAAGGTACAATTTATCCAGATGTTATTGAAAGTGTTAGTGTAAAAGGACCATCAGCAACAATAAAATCGCACCATAATGTTGGTGGTTTACCAGATTACATGAAATTAAAAGTTGTTGAACCTTTAAGAAGTTTATTTAAAGATGAAGTTAGGCGTGTAGGAAAATCTTTAGGAATTGATGATGCTTTACTAAACCGTCATCCATTTCCTGGTCCAGGTTTAGCCATTCGTATTTTAGGAGATGTTACAGAACAAAAAGTAAAAATACTACAAGAAGTTGATGCTATTTTTATTGACGGGTTAAAACAAGCTAATTTATATAAAGAGGTGTGGCAAGCCGGTGCAATATTTTTACCTATACAAAGTGTTGGTGTAATGGGAGATGAAAGAACTTATGAAAATGTAATTGCATTAAGAGCAGTTTCGAGTACAGATGGTATGACTGCTGATTGGTGCCATTTACCATATGAATTTTTAGCTAAAATAAGTAACGAAATAATTAATAAAGTAAAAGGAGTAAATAGAGTTGTGTACGATATAAGCTCTAAACCGCCAGCAACTATTGAATGGGAATAAAATTTAATTAAAATGAAATTTAAAAATTTATCTATATTAATTTTATTTATTATTAGCTTGTTTTTAAGCAAAAACTCTCTTTTTGCTCAAACAAAATCAACAAATATTCAAACTATTAATGGTAAATCTTATATAATTCATACAATAGAAAAAGGACAAAGTTTATACTCTATTTCTAAACTTTATAATACAAGTTTAGATGAAATTTATAATTTGAATCCAGAAACTAAACAAGGTGTTAAAGCGGGTCAAGAAATTAAATTACCTCTTGTTAAAAATAATAAACAACCTGATAATACACTCAATACTCAAATTTCAAACCCTACACATAATGAAGTAACAGATACCTCTTTTTACCACTATCATAAAGTTATTAAAGGAGAAACATTATATTCAATTTTAAAAAAATTTAATAAAACCGAAAAAGAGCTTGAACTAATAAACCCAAATTTTAATAGTAATATTAAAGAAGGGCAAATTATTTTATTAGATAAAAAAATTAAAAAAATTGAAGCAAAAACAATTATTACAAGTACAACACTAACTAATATAGATAAAACTACATTTAACCAACATAAAAATAAAGAAACAAAAAACAATTATAATATTGCTTTAATTTTACCATTTAAATTTAACACAACATTAGATTTAGATTTAAATGAAATGGTGAAAAACAAATCTAGTTTTCCTGTTTTACCTTCATTATCAACAGATTTTTATTTAGGCTTTAAACGTGCCATAGACTCACTAACAGCAAATAACTTTGAAATAAATTTAGAATTGTTTGATATTGACGATAAAGATTCAAGCGAAATTCAAAATTTAATTAATAGTTCAAATTTTAAAAACTATGATATGATTTTTGGACCATTACATACAAACAGTTTTAAAATAATAGCACTAAAAGCAAAAGATTTTAATATTCCAATTATTTCGCCATTAGCACAACAAAATAAAATATTATTTAATAATATATATGCTTCTAAAACTAATCCAACACATTATAGTTTGCTTGAATCTTTAGCAGATTATATTATAGATTCGATTAAAATAAACCCAACTAATGTTATGTTATTGGCACCTTTTGAAAAAGATGCAAAAGAAATAGCCTATTGTAAATATTTTAAACAATATTATGCCGATAAACTAAAAAACGCTGGAAAAACTTTAAAAGATAGTTTAGTTAATATAAGAGGAATTGCAGGAGTTAAACAATATTATAAAAATGATATAAAGAATATTTTTGTGTCATTAAGTTCAAATCAAGTTTTTTTAACCGATTTTACTACTCAACTTGCAATTTTTGCAGATAAAAAAGATATTTCGTTTTGTGGATGGCAAAACACATCTGAAATGGAAAATATAGACCAAGAGTACCTTAATCAATTAAACTATTTTTTTCCTTATCAATATAATATTACAAATACAACTGCATATTCAACTATTGTTGATTATTATAAAACTATTCAAAATGTAAATCCAACTGAAAATTTTTATATTGGATTTGATATTGCAATGTTTTATTTAAAAAAATTAAAAGAAAATGGACCAAATTTTATTTATGATTTAAATAATTATAACGAAGAACTTCCTTACACAAGGTATAAATTCTCACATCCTGATGCGCAAACTGGTTTTGATAATACTGGAGTGTATATTTTTAAATACAATAACTATCAACTTATTAAAACTGGATGGAAATAAGCCGTTTAGAAATTACAAATTGGTTAACTCAACTCCAAAACTCTATTTGTGTTGCATTAGAAAACGAAGACGGTGAAGGAAAATTTATTACAGAAGAATGGAATAGGAAAGAGGGTGGAGGAGGGATAACAAAAATTATTTCAAATGGAAATGTAATTGAAAAAGGCGGTGTTTTATTTAGTGCAGTTCACGGTAATGCTCCTGATTTTTTATTTTCACAAAATCAACACACCATAAAAGTAGAAGAGAATAAAAAGCAAAATTTAAAATTTTTTGCCACTGGTGTTTCAATTGTTATACATCCAATAAACCCTATGGTTCCTATAATTCACATGAATATTAGATATTTTGAATTGTTTGAAGAAATTAAAGATAATATAATATGTGTTGCAAAATGGTTTGGTGGAGGGATTGATTTAACACCACATTATATTGTTAAAGAAGATGCTAAATATTTTCATTCTGAATTACAAAAACTTTGTAATAAACACCATTCAACTTATTATTCTAAGTTTAAAACTTGGGCCGATGATTATTTTTTTATTAAACATAGAAATGAAACACGAGGCATAGGAGGTATATTTTTTGATAAATTACAAGAGGATAATTGTTTAAATTTTAACCAACAATTTAATTTTTGGAAAGATGTTGGACAAACTTTTGCTCCAATTTATGTAAAACTTTTAAATAAAAATAAAAACCTGCCTTTTACCGAAAAAAATAAACAATGGCAACTTTTACGTAGAGGTCGTTATGTTGAATTTAATTTAATTTATGATAAAGGCACCCAATTTGGTTTACAAACAAATGGTAGAGTTGAAAGTATATTAATGAGTTTACCAAAATTTGCAAGCTGGGAATATAATTTTATTCCTAATGAAAATAGTCAAGAGCAAAAAACCCTACAATTATTAAAAAAAGACATAAATTGGGTTTAACATTAGTTGTAAACAATAATGAAATAAGTATTGATTTAATTTTTTTGTGGAATATTTTAATTAGATGCATCTAAATTAAAAACAATGTTATGAAAAAAATAGCTTTATTATTAGGATGCCTTACCGTATTACAAATATTTGGAAACGGAATTGAAAAAACTATAAAATCAAAACCCGAAAAAATTATAGTTTACACACAAGGCGCACAAGTGCAACGTAATTGTAATGTAAATTTATTACCCGGTCAAAATAAAATAATTTTTACAGGATTAGAAAATTGTATTATCCCTAATGCAATACAAGCTTCTGGAAATGGAAATTTTATTATTACAGATATACAACATTCAATAAATTACCCTGAACTTGATAAAGTTAAAACTCAAGGAGATATTAAATATAAAAAAGTAATTAAAACTATAAATGATAGTTTACATGAAGTAGAATTTTTAATTGATGAGTTAAATATAAAAATGGAAGCATTGTCAACCGAAAAAAATGTACTCTTAAATTATGGGTTATATAAAGGCTTATCAAAAAAAGATAGCATTCAGTTTTTAAAAGATGGTTTAAGTTTTTTGAGAGAAAAGTTGTATAATATTAATTTTGAACAATTAAAAATTAAACGCGATAAAGAGAAATTAACTAACCTTTTAAAACAATTAAATGACAGAATGCAGATGATAGTTTCTGAAATTAATAATAGTGAAGGTGTTGATGAGTTAGGGAAAGTAGATTATAGAATAATTGTTAATGTAATTGCTGATCAAGCCACACAAGCAAATGTAAATTTAAGTTATTATATTACATCTGCAGGTTGGCAATTAGCTTATGATTTAAGAGCTATTTCTAACGAACCTAATATAAAACTTACTTACAAAGCTTTAATACAACAACAAACCGGAATTGATTGGGATAATGTAAAGTTAATATTATCAACAGCAAATCCAAATCAATCATATACAATTCCAAATTTGAATATTTGGTACCTTGGCTATCAAACGCCTAATAAAGAAAAATGGCATTACCCCAACTTATCTAATGGTCCTAAAGATTATGCAATGCCTGAAAGCAAAGTAAGTGGTATTGCTAGTGAAAGTGAAATGCTTAAACCAGCATTTGATGCAAGTTATTTTACAACTGTTAATAATAATTTTATTGAAACTGAATATGAAATAAAATTAAATTACAATATACCTTCTGATAATAAACAACACTATGCAATTATAATGGTTAAAGATTTAAAAACAATGTTACGTTATAAAGCCGTTCCAAAAATTAATAATCATGTTTATTTAACAGCCTTATTGCCAAATTGGGAAGATGAAATTACAATGAGTGGACAAGCATCAATTTATTATGATGGTACATTTATTGGCCAAACTAATTTAACAGCAGGTGGAACTGAAGATACACTTCAAGTTTCATTAGGAATTGATAAAAACTTAACAATTAAACGCAGTAAAGTAAAAGATAAGTGTATTCAAAAATTTTTAGATAATGATATAATTCATAATTATGCTTTTGAAATTTTAGTTAAAAATAATCGTAATTCAAAAGTAGAGGTTGAAATATTAGATCAATTACCGTTATCGCAAAATAAACAAATAATTGTTGAGCATAAAGAGTTATCTGGTGCTTATTATAACGAAATTACAGGCATTGTTAATTGGAGAATTAATTTACAAGCAAAGGACAATAAAAAGTTAATATTTTATTATCAAATAAAATCACCCAAAAACGTTAGCTTAGCATTACAATAAAAAAAGCCGCTTTAAGCGGCTTTTTTTATTGCTTTAATAATTTAATTTTTTAAAATATGTTTGTTTCTTAATGCTTTAATACTGTTTGAAATAGCATCAAATTTCACATCATCTAATTGTTTAGCTTGAGAAATGCTATTAATAGCTTCGTGAATAGGTTTTAATTCTGCAATTAAATCAGCACATTCTTTTTGATCTTTAAAATCGTTTAACAAAATTAATAAGTTCCCTAAGTATAATCTTTGTTCCCATAAATGGGTGTGTATTTTAATTTCAGAAGCGTTATCTAATGGATTTTCTGCAGTTCTACAAATAATGTATAAACTTTCTAACCAACTCCCTGCAAAAATTGTAGCGGCTGTATAAACTCTTTGATTGGTTCTTAAATAAGTATCGCTTTTTACAAAAATTTCATCTAGTATTTTAAATAAACTATCTTTATTACTTAAATTATTTTCTGCTCTTTTGCCCACCATTACATCTACGGCACTTTTTAAACCTAACTTATCACTTAACATCATTACGTTTTTCATGTATTTTAATACATCTTCGCCTTTATCGTTCACCATTGCGTAAGCCATGTCTATATTATAAATACCAAGGTTTAATGATTTTTGAAACTCAGTAGTATATTTACTTAAATTTTTTACATCATTAAGTAAGGTATTATCGTAGTGGTGTTGAAAATCTTTAATTTGGTTTATGCTGTTTGCTGGTGAAGGGATATTAGCAATTGCAAAATCAAATTTAAATTTAGTGGTATCACTAACTGTAACTGGAGTTGTATCTTTAATTACAGTGGTTGTTGAATCTATAAGGTTGTCTTGATTTTCGTTTTCTTTATTTCCTCCGCAAGCGGTAAATAAAATTATACTTGTTAAACTTAGTATTTTTGAAATTTTCATATTTTTAATTAAATTTTGTAACAAAAATATATATTTATTTCTAAATAAGCCTAATTTTTTAACATTTATTTATGACTTACCAAATACATCTAAAAAATTTTGTTTATAAGTGGCAGAGAGCTCAATTTCACTGTTATCTAACAATATTACAACTCCGCCTTTGTTATAAGATTTAATGTAATTTATATTAATAATGTGTGATTTATGGATTCTAATAAAGGGGATATTTAAAAGTTCGTCAAAATGTTTTAAAAACCTGCAAACCATTTTTTTAGTTCCATCAGAAAAATAAATATCTGTAAAATTCCCATTCCCTTTTAAACGGATTATGTTTGCAATTTTAGAAACTTCAAAGCCTTCAAGAGTAGGTAAAACAATGGTTTGATTTTCGTATTTGGGTTGTTTATAATTTTCAATAATTATATTGTTTCTGTTAATTATGTCGTTTTTGTGAATTTGTTGTTGCACTTTTGTAACTGATACAATTAACTCTTCTATATTAATTGGTTTAAGTAAATAATACGCTGCGCTTTGATTTAATGCTTTTAATGAATATTCTGAAAATGCAGTTGCAAATATGGTTTCAAATTGATGTTTTTTTGTATTTTCTAGTACATCAAACGCATTACCAAATGGCATTTCAACATCTAAAAATACTAATTGAGGTTTAACTGCATTTATTAAATTAATTCCTTCTTTTGCATTTTCAGCTTCTCCAATTATTTCTACTTGAGGGCAATACTTTTGTAAATAACTTTTTAATGCAGTTCTTGCAGCACTTTCATCTTCAATAATTACAGTTTTTATTTTTTGAAAATTCATTATACTTTATTTAGTTTTGGAAAAATATATGTTACTTGTGTACCTTTATCTGAGCTATTTACAAAATATTTAATTGTAATATTATATAAACTGTTTAATAAATCTATTCTTTCATTTATATTTTTTAAACCAATTGATTGGTGTAGTTTTTGATTTGTTGTTTTTAATTCTTTACTTTTTTCAATTCCAATGCCATTATCTTTAATTAATACTTCAATATGGTTGTTATTTTCTTTAAATGTAATTTCTAAATTTCCTTTATTTGATTTATATCTTAAGCCATGCCAAATTGCATTTTCTATATGGGGTTGTATCAACATATTTGGGATTAACTGTTCTAAATCTAAAGTATCAATTACATTAATTTGATAATCAAATTGAGTTTTAAATCGTAAATGCTCAAGTTGTAAATATTTTTCTAATTGCTCAATTTCTTTTGATAAAGTTAAAAAATCTTTATTTGAATTATCCATCACATTTCTCATTAATGTAGAATATGAGCTAAGGAATTTATTTGCTTCTAATTCGTTGTTTTGGGCAATAAATTGATTTACACTGTTTAAACTATTAAATATAAAATGTGGATTCATTTCTCTTCTAAGTGATTGCAAGGATATTTTTTTGTTTCTTTTGTTTACCAATACCGCATATCTTATAATTATAATTGAAAGTATAACGGCAATTATTAATGAAATAATGAGTATGTAATTGTATGCATTTTTTTCAGCAATTAACTCATCTTTAAGTAGTTTTTCTTTTTCTAAATTTTTAATTTTTGCATCAGTAATTTCTAATTTGTTTTTATCAATTAAACTACTGTCGTTTTTAATTATTTTTTCGAGTTTATTTAAATATTGTTCACTTATTAAAATGGCTTGTTCAATTTTTTTATTTTTTTTATAAAATTCTATTAATTGAATACAACTATTTTTTGCTTCATAAAAATGGTTTTTCTGAATGGCTAAATTTAATGCTTCTAATAATAATATTTCTGCTTCATCAGTTTTGTTAGTGGATAATAAAATTTTTGCTATTCCTTGTTTTTGAACAATTAAATTTTTTTCATCGCCACTTTTTTCAGCTTTTAAAATGGCTTTGTTTCTAACTTCTATAGCTTTATCGTACTTTTTTTCTTTCTCAAGTAACTCTGCTAATTCGTTATTAAGTTGTTTATTCAATTCCGTATTGTTGCTGCTGGTATTAATCGCATTACTGTAATTTTCAATAGCTGTAACTGTTTGTTTTTGTTCAACATTATTAATTGCTAATTGTTTATAGCTTTGTGCAATTTCATCTTCATTATTGTTTACTCCGGCATTATTATTATTTTGTATGCTTTTTATTTTGCTTTTAATTAATTCGTTTGACTTAGTATAATTGTTTTCTTTAAGTCTTTTGGCGTCTAATTTATTAATATCTTCATATTGGGCGTTGTTATCTTTATTACTTGCACTCTCGTATGATTCAATGGCTTCTTGTTTTTTATTTAAACCTTCTTTTATTTTTGCTTGTAATCTAAGTGCTTGTTTTAATTGTTTTTTTGAACCATTGGTTTCAAAAAGTGTAATTGCTTTTTTTATATAATCCTCTGCCTTAATTAAATTGTTTTCGTTATATAATACTTCTGAAAGCTCAAAATATTTTTGTGCTAATTTTCCATCATTATTATTTTTATCTAATTCTTTTTCTAATTCTGATGTTTTTGAGTAAACGGCTGATTTATTATTACCTCTTTGGTCAGATGAATTATTTACCTGTGAATAAATATTATTTACAGAAGTTAATAAAATAATGAATATGACTTGTTTTAATGTCAAACTTAATGGTTAGTTAATTTAATACAAAGTAATAAATATAATTTAATGTAAAACTACAATTTCACATAGTCAAAATGCTATTTCACCAAGTTTACAATTTTAACACTGTTTTACACTCTAATTTTGATTTAAATTTTAAAACCAAATAGTATGAGAAATTTATTTTTTATTAGCATTTTAATGGGAGTGTTAAATGCTAAAATTAATGCATCAACAATTAATATACAAGCATCAACAACTTATTTACAAGCTGCTAATTTAATTGTACCACCTACTAATTCAAAAATTCAAGTTGCTTTATTGTTAGACACATCTAATAGTATGGATGGTTTAATAGACCAAGCAAAATCTAGAATTTGGGAAATTGTTAATACGTTAACTACATTAAAATACCAAGGCACAACTCCTGAAATTGAAATTGCATTATATGAATATGGTAATGATGGCTTAGATTCTGGAAATGGTTACATAAGACAAGTTACCCCTTTAACTAAAGATTTAGATTTAATTTCAGAAAAATTATTTGCTTTAAAAACTAATGGAGGAAGTGAGTATTGTGGTAATGTTATTCAAACGAGTTTAAATGATTTAAAATGGGATGATGGTAATAATACTATGAAATTAATTTATATTTCAGGGAATGAACCATTTAATCAAGGGCCAATAGATTATAAAAAAGCAATTTCAAACGCATTAAAAAATAAAATTTATGTAAATACAATTTATTGTGGAGATAAAGAAGCAGGTATTAGAGAGTTATGGCAAAATGGTGCAATTGTAGGTGAAGGAAAGTATTTTAATATCAATTCTAATGCAAAAGTTGAATATATCGTAACACCATTTGATGGACAAATTAATGCGTGTAACGAGAAATTAAATAAAACTTATATTGGTTATGGAAAACGTGGTTACAGTAAAAAAGCTAATCAAATTGCACAAGATAATAATGCGGCTGGGGTTTCAAGTTCAAATAGCGCTGAAAGAGTTGTAAGTAAATCAAAAGCTGCATATAGTAATGAAGAGTGGGATATGGTGGATAGTTATAAAAAAGATGAGCAAAGTATTCAAAAAATGAGTAATGAAGATTTACCTGCTGAATTTAAAGGAAAAAGTAAAACAGAGATTACTCAAATAATTGAAGTTAAAGCAAAAGAAAGAGAAAAAATTCAAAAAGAAATAGGAGAACTAGCAGTTAAAAGACAAAAATTTATAAATGAAGAATCAAAGAAAAAAACAAACAAAGCAGATGATTTAGGCGTTGCAATTAAAACATCTATACTTGATTTAGCAAGTAAAAATGGGTTTAAAGAATAAGTAAACACTAACAATTTAAAATCCAATAATTTCGAAAATGTAATTGTTGGATTTTTATATTTATATTTAAGTTATGAAGTATATAATTATTTTGTTTTTTTTATTGATTTTAACTTTTTCATTTAAAAAACAATCAAATAATTTAATTAATTATACTGGCAAAACAATTTCTGAAAGATTTTTAGCGCCTAATAATTTTATAAGAGAAAAAGTTGAAGTAAACTCTTTTGCACAATATTTAAGAGAATTACCTTTAAAAAAACATGGAAGCGAAGTTTATTTATACAATAAAAAATTAAAAACAAATCAAAATGCTCATATTGCAGTAGTTGATAAACCCATATTAAATGTAGATTTACAACAGTGTGCCGATGCAGTAATTAGATGCAGAGCAGAATATTTATTTAAAACAAAACAGTACGATAAAATTAATTTTAATTTTACAAATGGATTTAATGCAAGCTACATTAAATGGCGCAATGGGTATAAAATAAATGTTTCGGGTAATAAAGTTACTTGGGTTAAAACAGCAAAACCTGATACAACACTTGCTGGCTTTAATCACTATTTAAAAATGGTTTATAATTATTGCGGGAGTTTAAGTTTATCTAAACAATTAAAACGTAAGCCATTTTTAAAATTAGAAATTGGTGATGTTTTGTTAATTGGTGGTTCACCTGGGCACGCAGAATTAGTTGTTGATAAGGTTGTAAATCAAAAAACAAATGAATTTAAGTTTTTATTGTTACAGAGTTATATGCCTGCACAAGAGATGCAAATTTTAAAAAATAACGATGATTTACAAAATTCGCCATGGTATAGTAGTAGTAAAATAAATTTTAATATAATTACACCTGAGTATAATTTTACTACAGAAAATTTGTATTGTTTTGAGTAATTATTAGAATTTTACACCAATTACACACACATCATCTACTTGTTCCAATTCACCTTTCCAATTTTCAAATTCTAAATCTAATATACGTTTTTGGTGTATAAAAGGTTTTTGATGGTGTTTTAAAATTAAATCTTTTAAAGTTTTCATTTTAAATTTCTTACCACGGTCACCACCAAATTGATCTGCATAACCATCGGTTAATAAATATAATTTGTCGTTTGGTTCAATATTAATTTTAATTAATTCAAACTGTTTATTTATGTTTTCATGCCCACCAATAGAGTGTTTAGTGCCTTTATACTCAATAATTTCTTCATTTCTAATTAACAAAATTGGTCTTTGTGCTGATGAAAGTTCGAGTACGTTAGTTTTGTGATTATAAACAGCTAAAGAAACATCCATACCATCATTGGCTGATGTTTCAGATGTTTTTTTAATGAGTTGTACTAAATTGGCATCAATTTGTTTTAAAGCTTCTGATGGTGATTGAATTGTTTTATCGCTTTATACTTTTCCCATTATATCACTACAAATTAAACTCATAAACGCACCTGGTACACCATGACCGGTACAATCTGCTGCTGCAAAAATGGTAAAATCTCCAATTTTATCATACCAATAAAAATCGCCACTTACAATATCTTTTGGTTTATATAAAATAAAACTTTCTTTAAAATATTCTGTTAACCCATCAATTGGAGGTACAATAGCTTGTTGTATTTTTTTTGCGTATTTAATACTATCTGTAATGTCTTTGTTTTTCTCTTCAATAATTGCTTTTTGTTTAGTAACTTCTATCGTTCTTTCTTCAACTTTGGCTTCTAAATTTTGATACAGATTAGCATTATCTAAAGCAATTCCAATAGATACAGCTAAATTTTTTAATAAGTTAAATTGGTAATCGCTGTAAGCATTCATTTTCGAACTTTGTACAGTAAATACGCCAATGCAGTTTTCTTTTGAAAATATAGGTAAATAGATTATTGAGTTAGCAGATGTTCCGGCAACAGTTTTCTTAAAATCTTTTATGTAACGGATGTACTCTGTTTCATAATCAGAAATATATACATCATTTTTAGTTACAAAACAGTATGTAGCTAAACGGTTTTCATCTTTTAAATCAATTTTAACCTCAGGTATTACAGTATTGTTTTCTATGAAGCCTTTAAATTCTAGTGAATCGTTGGTTTGATTGTGCAAACCAATTCCGAATAATGATGCATCCATTAACTTATTTATGTTTGCATAAACTTTATTATTAATTGATTCAACTGATAAAGCTGAACTTATATACTCTGCAATATCACTTAACAACCTTGTATTTTCATAAGCTATTCTTATTTCTTCGGTTCTTTCTTTAACTCTTTGGTCTAGGTTTGAGTATAAAGTTGCATTATCTAAAGCAATAGCTACATAAACAGCTAAATTTTTTAAAATTTGTAAATGATAATCTGAGTACGAATTTGGTTTAAAACTTTGAACAGTAATTACACCAGATATTTTTTCTTTATAAATTAATGGTAAATAAATTAATGATTCTGAACGTTTTCCTTGTACGGGCGCGCTTACGTAGTTTACATATTTAATAATATCGTTTTCAAAATCATTAATTACAATTTCAATATTTTTATTGTAGCATAAACAAGTTAAACGGTTATTATCATCAGCATCATAAGTTATATCATCAAAACTTTCGTTATCTTCTATATAAAGAGGAAACTCAATTTTATTATTTTCTTTATTATATAAACCTATCCCAAAACCAGCAGCATCCATTAATTGGTTTACATTATTGTAAACTTTTTCAATAATTTCTTTAGCCGAAAATGTTGAAGTTATATCGTTACCAATTTTACTTAATAATTTAGTGTTTTGATAACTTTTTTCAATCTCTTCTTTTTGTTTAACAACTTCTAATGTACGTTCATTAACTTTTTCTTCAAGGTTTGAGTAAAGGTTAGCGTTTTCAATAGCTGAACCAATAGAAAGCGTAATGTTTCTTAATAAATCTAATTGATATGTAGAGTAGGCATGAGCATTTAAACTTTGCACTGTAATAACACCTATTAATTCGTCTTTAGATTTTAATGGAATATAAATGATTGAAGATGTATCGTTACCTTTTATAGGCTTTCTTTCTAAAGTAACATATTTAGTATATTCTAACGAAAAATCGTTTATTAAAATTTCTTCGTTATTTTTAATACAAATTGCTGCAAGTCTATCTTTATCATTTAAGTTAACATAAAATTCTTCAATTACATTACTATTTTCAATAAAATTTTTAAATTCAATTTTATTGTTTTTATGATTTATTAAACCAATTCCAAACGCATCGGCACTCATTAAATTAATAATGCGTTTGTAAACTTGTTCAATAATTCTATCGATAGAAAGTGACTCAGAAATTTCTTTTGAAATATCGCCAAGTAAGCGTGTGTCTTGATAATTTTTTTCTATTTCTTTAGTTCTTTCTTTAACTCTTTCTTCTAAAGTACCGTATAACGATGCGTTTTCTAATGCAATAGCAACAAACACAGCTAAATTTTTTAAAATCTGTAAATGGTAATCGTTGTAAGCATTAATAGTGAAACTTTGTACGGTAATTACACCAATTTTTTTATTTTTAACTGAAATTGGTACATAAATTATACTTTCAGTATTTCCACCTGGTAAAGAGTGTCTTTGTAAATTAGTTTTTTTAATATATTCTTCAGTAAAATTAAGAATTATATATTCTTTTTGAGTAGTATAACACTGAACTGCAGGGCGTTTTACATCATTTAAGGTGTACTTGTAATCTTCTAAAACCTCGTTTTGTTCAATTGCTCCTGTAAAAAACAAACTGTTTGTTTCTTCTTCATAAATACCAATTCCAAAAGTGGTTGCATCCATAAGTTTATTTACACTATTGTAAACTTTACTTATAATTTCTTTAGTGCTTAAAGTGCTTGTAATTTCTTTACCAATTTCACTTACTAGTTTAGCATGATCTGCTACTTTTTCAATTTCTTCTTTTTGTTTAACAACTTCTTTTGTACGCTCTTCTACTTTTTGCTCCATGTTGTTGTACAAATAAGCATTTTCTAAAGCAGTTGCTGTGTAAGTTGATAGTGTTTTTAAATATTGTAAGTGTTCAGGTTTATAAGCATTACGTTCAAAACTTTGTACAGTAATAACACCAAATATTTTATTTCCAAGAACTAATGGTGTAAACAACAAAGAGTGTGGCATTTGCCCACTAACAACTTTAATTTGTTTTACATATTTAGAATATTCTTTAGTGTTGTCATTTAAAAAAATATCTTTTTTGTTTTGATAACACCAAACAGTGTAATTATTTAGATCAGTTAAAGAAACTGAAATTTCATCTGTATAAAGTTCATCATTTTCTATTTCGTATTTGTAATTGATACTGTTAGTTTCGGGTTCAGCTATGCGTACACCAAAACAATCAGCATTCATAATTTCTTTAATAGATGAATGAAGTTTTTTAAATATTGATTTTAAATTTAAATTACTTGTAATTTCACGTCCAATTTCACTTAATTTTTGATTAATTATAAAGTTTTTTTCAATTTCATCTTTACTATTAATTAATTCTTTTGTTCTTTCTTCAACTATTTTTTCTTGATTTCGGTATAAATTAGCATTATGAATAGCAATTGCTGTGTAAGTTGCAATGTTTTGCAAAATATTTAAATGATAATTTGTATAAGCATTTTTTTCAAAACTTTGAGTTGAAATAACGCCTAATTTTTTTTCTTTATAATTAAGTGGTAAGTATATAATTGATAATGGTCTTTTACCATGAGTAATTTCTACTTTTTTATTAGTGTATTTTTGCAACTCTGTATCTGTGTCGTTAATTAGTATTTCTTTGTTTTGTAAAAAACAAATATTTCCTGGTTTATGAGATTCTGATAATGAAACATTTACATTTTTAAAAATTACATCATCCTCAATAAAGGTTGGAAAATTTAATTCAGTAGTTTCATCGTTAACTAAGCCAATACCAAAACCTGTTGCATCCATAAGTGTATTTACACTTTCATACACTGTGCTTACAATTGTTTCTACAGATAAACTCGATATAATTTTTTGACCAACATCACGCATTAAAACTAAATTATTAGAGAAATTTTCTAATTCGGCGGCTTTGCTCTCTAACATTAGTTTTTCTTGCTGTGAGCGCATTAAACTATTCTGAGTTTCTACATTTTTAATTACCTGATTACTTTTTTCGGAGATAACCTCTTCCTTAAATTTTGTATATAATTTAAAATAGTTTAATGATTCTTTATAATTTCCATCAATTTCGCTTTGCTTAGATAAAACTTCATAGGCTTTGTAAATTCCCTCTTTGGAGTTTATTTCCTCTGATAGTTTTAAAGAATCTTTTATGTATTTAACCCCCTCGGCAGAATTACCAAGCTGGATATAAAAATTACCAATGTTGTAAAGAGAAATTAATTCGCCTGGTTTAAAACCTAAGTCACGCCTAATTTGTAAACTTTTTTCAAAATTAAATTTAGCTTTTTCTATCTCATTTAATGCGGCATAAGTTCTACCAAGCCCATCAATTGCAAAGCCTGCCACTTGTTTATTTCCAAGCTCTTCGCTAATTGTAGCAGATTTTGTATAGTAATGTAAAGCTTTTATGTTATCTTTTTTATTGTAATAAGCTTCACCTAAACCATCTAATACTTTAATATATATTTCTAATGCATTGTGTTTTTCACATAATTTTTCACTTTCATGTAAAACTTCTAATGCTTTGTCGTTTTCAAATATTCTATAATAAATTGTTCCTAAGCCATTTAAGCCATCAGCCATTCCTAGCTCATCATTAATTTCTTTACTTTTAATGTAACATAAATTATAATACTTTATACAAGTATCAAAATCAGAAACATAACTGTAATTAGCACCTAAATTATAGTAACATGCAGCTATACCTTTTAAATCTTCAATTTTTTCAAATAATTCTATTGCTTTAAAGCTATTTTCAACGGCTATATCATTTTTTGATATCCAAACGTTTGAAGCGCCAAGGGTTTTATAAGCTTCTGCCTCACCTTTAATGTAATTTTGTTTTGAAGATAAAAATAATGCTTCATTGGCTAGTTTTATAGCTTCAACTGGCTGCTTTCTGTTTAAAGTCCATGCCTTTTGATTTATCTCATCTATTAGATTTATATCCTTCAAGTTCAAAGTTTCAAAAGTGTTAAAATTAAAGTAAAAAATTAACTATTACAAATACTAATAAATAATGTTGTGATTGGCTTAAATTATGTAATTTAATAGCCAAATTTTATGGATTTAGATTTTAATAAAAACGATGATAAAATGCGTTTGCTTATTAGTCAAATGGAGCAACGTTTACAAAAAATTTATTTGGGCGGAGGAAAAGCCCGGTTAGATAAATTAAAAGAACAAGGCAAAATGTCGGCTCGTGAAAGATTTGATTTTTTACTTGATAAAAATACACCACGAACAGAAATTGGAGCATTTGCCGGTTATGAAATGTATGTTGAGCATGGTGGTTGCCCTGCCGGGGGTGTAGTTGTTGTAATTGGTTATGTTAGTGGTAAGCAATGTATTGTAGTGGCTAATGATGCAACTGTTAAGGCAGGAGCATGGTTTCCAATTACTGGTAAAAAAAACCTACGTGCACAAGAAATAGCAATGGAAAACCGCTTACCAATTATTTATTTAGTTGATAGTGCAGGCGTTTATTTACCCATGCAAGATGAAATTTTTCCTGATAAGGAACATTTTGGACGAATTTTTAGAAATAATGCAGTA
>CAZAPH010000024.1:0-1150 GCA_964487105.1 uncultured Akkermansia sp. | reverse complement strand
TGGGAATTTTACAAATAGCTGCCGTAATGGGAAGTTGTGTTGCCGGAGGTGCCTATTTACCCATTATGAGTGATGAAGCTATGATTGTTGATAAAACAGGCTCTATATTTTTAGCTGGCAGCTATTTGGTTAAAGCCGCCATAGGCGAAAGTATTGATAACGAAACTTTAGGTGGCGCAAGTACACACTGCGAAATTAGTGGTGTAACGGATTATAAGTGTAAAGATGATGCAGAATGCTTAACACGTATTAAAAATATAATGAGTAAAGTGGGTGATGCTAACAAAGCTGGGTTTAACAGGGTTGATGCAGCAAAACCAAAAAAAGATGAAAAAGAAATTTATGGTATAATTCCTGATACGCGCGATAAACAATATAACATGTATGATATTATTGATCGTTTAGTTGATAATAGCGAGCATGATGAGTATAAAGCTAATTATGGTCAAAGTATTATTTGTACTTACGCAAGAATAGATGGATGGGCTGTAGGCATTGTTGCAAACCAACGTAAAGTTGTAAAAGGTAAAAAGCCTGCAAATGGAATAGAGATGCAGTTTGGTGGTGTTATTTATAGTGATAGTGCAGATAAAGCTGCTCGGTTTATAATGAACTGTAATCAAAAGAAAATTCCTTTGGTTTTTTTACAAGATGCAACTGGTTTTATGGTAGGTTCACGTAGCGAGCATGGTGGTATTATTAAAGATGGTGCAAAGTTAGTTAACGCAATGGCTAATAGTGTTGTTCCTAAGTTTACAATTATAGTAGGCAATAGCTATGGTGCTGCAAATTATGCAATGTGTGGTAAGGCATACGACCCACGTTTAATTGTTGGTTGGCCAACTGCTCAAGTATCAGTAATTGGTGGTGCACAGGCTTCAAAAGTATTAGTTCAAATAGAAGTTGCAAGGATAAAAGCAAAAGGCGAAGAAATTAGCCCAGAAAAAGAAACAGAATTGTTTAATAAAATAAAAGAACGGTACGATACTCAAACAACACCTTATTATGCAGCAAGCCGAATTTGGTTAGATGCTATTATTGACCCCCTTGAAACCCGTAAAGTTATTAGTATGGGGATAGAAATGGCAAATTTAGCGCCAATTACAAAACAGTACAATGTTGGTGTAATTCAAACTTAATTTTTTATGAA
>CAZAPH010000023.1:7863-33354 GCA_964487105.1 uncultured Akkermansia sp. | reverse complement strand
TGCAACGCGATTAAACAGACAGTACCGTATAAAGCAACCTACGCGAACCAATTGCACATTCATTAATTAGTTATCAAAGTATTTTAAAAGGTTTAAATAAATTAATTTTAAACAATAATGCTTTAAAAGAGGACCTTGATAAATATTGGGTTGTTGTTTCTGAAGCTTTACAAACTATATTTAGAAGAGAAGGTTACCCTAAGCCTTATGAAGCTTTAAAAAATTTAACCAGAACAAACTCAATTATTAACGAACAATCTATAAAAGCGTTTGTATTAAATTTAACAGTTTCTGATGATGTAAAAAACGAATTATTAAAAATTACACCTCATAATTATACCGGTGTATATCCTAAATTTTAAAAAATGAATAGAGTTTGGACATACTTAATTGATAAAAATCTAAATTCAGATGAATTGCAAAACTTAATAGCTAAAGGCAATATATTTGTTAATGAGTGGACAGCGCATGAAAATAAATTAACTGCCAGTTTTGAACTTTATAAAAATAAAATAATTATTGTAAAAGTTAATGAAACTATTACTGAAGCAAGTGGATGTAGTGTTGATAAATTACTACGTTTTATTAAATTATGCGAACAAGAATTTAATATTCAATTATTAAATAGATTATTAGTTGCAGTAAATATAAATAATGAAATTAAAGCAATTCAAGCATCCGAAATTAAAACTCTTTTATCTACCGGAACAATAAATTCAGATACTACAATATACGACACTTCAATTTCAAACGAATCTGAACTAAACACATGGCTTAAACCTTTAAAAAACACTTGGTTAAATAAATATTTGTAAGTAAAATAATTTATACTTTGCAGCAAACTATTGATAGAAAATCCTTTTTAAAAAGCATATTTGCTGTACCATTAATTTATAAAAACATGACGCTAAATCAGTTTGCTAATAAATTATCTAACACACCTACAATGCCAGTTTTATTTATAGGACATGGTAACCCAATGAATGCAATTGAAGATAATGTTTTTACGCAAGGTTTTAAAAAAATTGCATCAACACTTACTAAACCCAATGCTATTTTATGTATAAGTGCACATTGGGAAACAAATGGAACGTTTGTTACAGCAATGGAAAAACCAAAAACAATTCATGATTTTGGAGGTTTTCCAAAAGAATTATTTAATGTTCAATACCCAGCGCCAGGCGATATTGAATTAGCAAAACAAACTAAAACCCTTTACAATAATAAAATTGAACTTGATAACAACTGGGGGCTTGATCATGGATGTTGGAGTGTGTTAACGCACATGTTTCCAAAGGCAGATGTGCCTGTTATTCAATTTAGTTTAAATTATAAACTTACACCCAACGAGCATTTTAACTTAGCAAAACAATTACAAATTTTACGTAATAAAGGTGTTTTAATAATTGGTAGCGGTAATATAGTTCATAATTTAAGTTTAGTGGCTTGGGATAAACTTAACCAAACAAATTATGCCTATGATTGGGCGCACTTTGCTAATAATTTAATAATTAATCACATAAACAACGGTAATTTTAATCCTTTAATTAATTATCAAAACCTAGGGAAAGAAATGTTAATGGCAATTCCAACACCCGAACATTACTTACCATTGTTATATTGTTTAGCATTAAAACAGCCAAACGATAAAATTGAGATTTTTAATAATTTAGCTGTTGCTGGTTCTTTAACAATGACCAGCTTTAAGTTTGGGTAATAGAATGTTAAAAACAATTCTATTTTAAACACTAATAAATCTGTAATTTTGAATCTATAAATTAATTATTATTACTATGAAATTTGGCGTTGTTGTTTTTCCTGGTTCAAATTGTGATGAGGACATGATGTATGTTTTAAAAGACATATTGAAACAAGATACTATAAAATTATGGCATAAAAATACAGATTTAGAAGGCTGTACACACATTATTCTTCCTGGTGGATTTAGTTACGGAGATTATTTAAGAAGCGGTGCAATTGCTAGGTTTTCTCCAATTATGGCTAAAGTTATAGAACACGCTAAGAATGTTTGCTTTGTGTTTGGCGTATGTAATTGCTTTCAAATATTATGCGAAAGCGGTTTGTTGCCAGGAGCTTTATTACATAACAATAGCCGTAAATTTATTTGTAAAAATGTTTTTATTAAGGCAGAAAATAATTCAACTCCATTAACAGCCGGAATAGATAAAAACAAAGCACTTAAAATTCCTATTGCGCATGGCGAAGGAAAATTTTACGCAAGTGAAGAAATTATTAAAAAACTAAACTCTAATCAACAAATATTATTTAGATATTGTGATAAAGACGGAAATGTAACAGCAGAAAGTAATCCAAATGGTGCAATTGAAAATATTGCGGGTATTTGTAATGAAACTAAAAATGTTTTTGGGATGATGCCTCACCCAGAAAGAGCCGCTGACGAAATATTAAACAATACAGATGGTAGATTAATTTTTGAAAGCATTTTAAATAAAGTATTGGCATAATTGAGTGTTTTAACACAATTAAAAAACTATTTTTTAACGTAATTGTGTACTGTTATTTTAATCAACATTCAACCATTCAATTGCTTTTACTTCACTTTCAAAAAGTTTAATTTTATTTTTATACCCTGTTAAATTTATAACTATTTGGCCCATTAGTTTTTGTCCTGTATTACTTGTAATTACAGCCACTTTAGGCCATTGTTTAATTTCATTCATCACATAATTTCTTGCATCTTTATCTAACAACGTCCATTTACCCGTTTTAATTAAAATTTTTATTAGGTGAAATTTCTTTAGCAAATTCCCAAGCTAATTGTACTTGTACTAAATTTAAAGTTATATTTTCTTGTAAAAAATGTAATACTAGTATCTTATCATCTAGTACGTTAACTTCAACTATGTCTTCTAGTTTAATAATTATTTATTTTACTAAATAATAAATATTGGTTAGCCATTTAGTTGTATCCTTTTCTATTACCGGATCTGTAACATATTCTTCAATACAAAAATTTTGGGTTAATCCTTTTTCTTTCATGTAATTATCCATTGCATAATGAGCATTAGCAGATTTTTCGTAGGCACCATAATATTCAATTAATAAAACTTTTCCTGCTGGTAAATCCCATTTTTCTAATCCATTTAATTTAGCTCCATTTGTAAACTCCATAGTTGCTGCAACATCTGCTATTAATGTTTTTTCATCAAAACTAAAATAAATTGCTTTAGGAAAATTAATTGGTGTAACATTAGATTTTGCTGCTATTTCTCCTATTTTAGAATAAGCTTGGGTAAAAAATTCAGATAACTTATCCAAACTCGTTGTTGTTCGTAATCCATAAAACGATTTTGCTTCCCAGTTTAATTCTTTCACTTCATAACTTGTTTCTGAAGGTAATGCTTCAATTTCATTTTTTAGTTTAGATAATCCTTTTTCATATTCTTCACCAACTTTTTTATCCATACCCATTATTACCATAAGCGGTCTAAATAAAAAATCAACATCAAAAATAATACCCCATGTAACAGCAGTTTCATCTGAATTGTAGTTTAAAATGTAATAGGTTTTAGAGTCTCCCATACCCTCAAAAGTTAAGCGCATAATAACACTATCTTTTTTAATTTCTTTTATTTCCATTTCTCCATTTCCAGCATCTTTATCACTTTTCCACGAATACAAATGTCCTGCTTTTCCAGCATTACCACTATATGTTGTTTTCATGTTTGAATCTAACTTAGTAAACGGACTCCATTTTTCGTGAAAAAATTTAAAATCAGTAAGTTTAGCTAATACTATTTGTGAAGGTTTTTTAATTATTATACTTCGCTCTACTTTTATTTCTTTAGGGCATAAAAAAGCAAAAATTAAATAAATTAAAACTAAAGCCAGTATTGTATATATAATTTTTTTCATTTTATTCTTTAAAATTAATAACAAACAATAATAGTTCATAAAAACAACAAAACAAAATTTCTTTTAAATTGTTATTTATTTTATATTTACATAAGTAATTATGGATGGTTTTATAGTTTCTGCCAGAAAATACAGGCCTCAACACTTTAACACAGTTGTTGGGCAAAGTCATATTACAAACACTTTAAAAAATGCAATAACCAATAACCAATTAGCACAAGCTTATTTATTTTGTGGGCCACGTGGTGTTGGTAAAACAACGTGCGCGCGTATTTTTGCAAAAACAATTAATTGCACAAACAAACTTGATAATGGCGAAGCTTGCGACCATTGCGAATCATGCAATTCATTTAATTCAGGCGCTTCGTTAAACGTTTATGAATTAGATGCAGCAAGTAATAACTCTGTTGAAGATATTAGGCATTTGGTTGATCAAGTAAGGTTTGCTCCACAATTAGGTGAGTATAAGGTTTACATAATAGATGAGGTTCACATGCTGAGTTCAGCTGCTTTTAATGCCTTTTTAAAAACTTTAGAAGAGCCCCCTAAACATGCTAAATTTATATTAGCCACTACTGAAAAACATAAAATTATCCCAACCATACTTTCGCGTTGCCAAGTTTTTAATTTTAATAGAATTAAAACCGAAGATATAAGCGAACATTTAGCTTTTATGGCTAAAAACGAAAACGTAACGTTTGAGCCTGAAGCACTTCAAATTATTGCACAAAAGGCTGATGGTGGATTACGAGACGCTTGTTCTATTTTTGATCATATGGTTGCATTTACAGGTAGCCTTTTAACTTATAAACAAATAGTTGAAAATCTACATGTTTTAGATTATGATTACTATTTTGAAATTACAAATCAAATGTTAAACCAAGGTTTACCAAATATTATGGTAACATTTGATGAAATATTAAAAAAAGGATTTGACGGACATAATTTTTTAATAGGTTTAGGAGAGCATATCCGAAATTTATTGGTTAGTAAAGATTCATACACAACCAACTTACTTGAAGTTAGTGAAAATCTTAAAAAAAGATATGCGGAACAAGCCGCTAATTGCTCATTACAATTTTTATTAAAGGCTCTTTCTATTATTAGTAAAACAGATGTAAATTATAAAAGTGCAAAAAACCAGAGATTGTTGGTAGAAATTACATTAATGCAACTTTGTTATTTAACAGCTCCATTAGAGCCTGAAAAAAAAAATGACATAAGCGAAAATAATGTTACTAAAGAACAAACTACTCCTGATAAAAACACTAACCAAACAATAATTCAAAAAATAAATACTTTACAAGAACCTGAAATAAAATTTGCAACAAAACCAACATTTGCCTTTGATAAAATAAAAATTAAAAGCGAATTTAGTTTAAATGAATTAAACCAAAAGCAAATATCAGTTGTAAATAATGTTACAGCAGTTACCGAAGATTTAACTACAATAAATAAAGAAGTTACAACTCAACAAGTTTTAGATTCGATAAAAAACTATGCTGATTTTAAAATGTCGTCTGGTGCAAGACAAATTGGAACAACATTAAATACTGCAAAAACAAGCTTTAATAATCATACTATAACAATTCAGATTCAAAACGAAAGCCAAAAAGAACAACTCCAATCTATTAAACAAAATTTTTTAGATGAGCTTAGAAAATCACTTCAAAACAACTTAATAAAGCTTGAAATTGAATTAATAGAAAGTAATACGCCCATAAAAGCTTATAAGCCATCAGATATTTTTAAAGAAATGGTTGAAAAAAACCCAATTTTATTAGAACTTAAAAAAAGTTTTGATTTAGAAATAGATTACTAAAAAAGTCTTAAAAACACGATAATTTATAAAATTAATTGTACTTTCGGGTAGCAAAAAAAATAGTAAAAACTATCAAAAAATTACATGAAAAATTTAACAACAATAGGATTAATTTTTTTAACATCATTTACTTTTTCTCAAACTCCAAAAAGTACTGCTGTTAATTCAAAAGGAGCATCTTTAAAATACGAAGTTGCAAAAAACGACCCTTTAAATACTAAAATATATACTTTAAAAAATGGCATGAAAGTATATTTATCAGTATATAAAAATGCTCCTAGAATTCAAACATACATTGCAGTACGGGCAGGTAGTAAAAATGATCCGGCAAATGCAACAGGGCTAGCTCATTATTTAGAACACATGGTGTTTAAAGGAACAGATAGTTACGGTACTAAAGATTTTAAAAAAGAAAGTATAGAAATTAAAAAAATAGAAAATTTATACGAAGTTTATAGAGTAACAAAAGATGAATCTAAACGTAAACAAATTTATCATCAAATTGATAGTATAAGCGGAGTTGCTGCCAAATACGCAATTGCAAATGAATATGATAAAATGCTGGCCGGAATTGGCGCAGATGGTACAAACGCATTTACATTTTTTGATCAAACGGTTTATGTTAATGATATACCAAGTAATCAAATATCTAATTTCTTAAAAATAGAAGCTGAACGTTTTAGAAAACCTATTTTAAGATTATTTCATACCGAACTAGAAGCCGTTTATGAAGAAAAAAACAGAGGATTAGATAATGATGGAGATAAAGTATTTGAAGCTATAATGGCAAGCCTGTATAAAAACCACTCTTATGGAACCCAAACAACAATTGGTACAATTGACCATTTAAAAAACCCAAGTATGGTTGAAATAAATAAATTTTACAATACGTATTACAAACCTAACAACATGGCCTTAATTATGAGTGGTGATTTTGACCCAGACCAAGTTGTAAAAGAAGCTGAAAAAACTTTAGGAAAACTTCAACAAAAACCAATTCCTACGTTTACATTTCAACCAGAAAACCCAATTACCTCTAAAATTATTAAAAATGTAGTTGGACCTGACCCAAGCAGTGTAAATATGGCATGGCGAATAACTGGTTATGGTACAAAAGATGCAGATATTAGCGACTTAGTTAGTCATATTTTATACAACAATGTTGCGGGTTTATTAGATTTAAATTTAAACCAAGCACAAAAGGTATTAACCTCTAATGTTCTTAATTTAATTTTAAAAGACCATGGTTTACTTGGAATTTCAGGAGAACCAAAAGAAGGTCAATCTTTAGAAGATGTTGAAAAATTAATTTTAGAACAAGTTGCTCTGTTACGCAAAGGTGAATTTCCAGATTGGTTATTAGATGCTGCAAAAACAGAGATTAAACTTAATGAAACTAAAGAGTTAGAATCTAATAATGCAAGAGGCATGAAAATGGTTGATGCCTTTATCAATAATCAAAAATGGCAAACTTACGTTGATTACACAGATAGAATTTCTAAAATCACTAAACAAGATATTATAACTTTTGCTAATAAATATTTAGGCGATAACAACTATTGCGTAGTTTATAAAAAAATTGGAGAAGATACAACTATACAAAAGGTAGAAAAACCAAGTATAACCCCTGTAGAGGTGGATAGAGAAAATGCATCGCCATTTGTTCAATCCATAATGACTTCTACTGTAAACAGTATTCAACCTGTTTTTTTAGATTTTGAAAAAGATGTTATTAAATCTACAATTAAATCTAATATTCCAATTTATTACGTAAATAATAAAGAAAATAAGTTATTTAATCTGTATTATAAATTTGAAATGGGGAACAATAATGATAAATTATTACCAATAGTAGTTAAATATTTTGATTATTTAGGAACTAATGAAATGTCTCCAGTTCAAGTAAAACAAGAGATGTATAAATTAGGCACATCATTAAACGTATTTTGTGATAATGAAAATGTTTGGGTAAGTGTAAATGGAATTGAAGAAAATTTTTACAAAACAGTACAATTATTCGAAAAATTATTTACCAATCCTGTAGTTGATAAAACTACGCTTTCAAATGTTATTGCAGATTATAAAAAATCTAGAAATGATGAGAAATTACAAAAAAGAATAGTAATGCAGGGCTTAACTCAATACGCAAGGTTTGGTCCAAATAATCCGTTTTCAAATAAATTTACAGACGAAGAATTAGATAAAATTACCGTAGATGATATAAAATATAAAATATTAATGATGTTATCTTACCAACATTGTGTTTTGTTTTATGGCCCTCAAAAATTAGATGATGTTAAAATGACATTAAATTCTTATCATACAGTGCCAGATCAATTAAAACCAATACCAGTACCTAAAGAGTTTATTGAAAAAACTTTACAAAATGAAGTATTAACTACTGATTTTGATATGAAACAAGCTGAAATTGTGTTTTTAAGTAATGGTAATGCGTTTAACGTTAACGATGTACCTGTTATAAAATTATACAATGCGTATTTTGGTGATGGCATGAGTGGTGTAGTATTTCAGGATTTAAGAGAATCTAAAGCATTAGCCTATTCATGTTACTCACGTTTTAATTTACCAAATAAACTTTCTAAAAAATCATTCAACTATTCATACATAGGTTCGCAAGCCGATAAAATGAGCGATGCTCTTAAAGGAATGACAGATTTATTAAATAACATGCCAAAATCTGAAATAAATTTTAATGCTGCAAAAGAAATGATAAATGCTGAAATATGTTCGCAAAGAATTACCAAAAGCGATATTTTATTTACGTATTTGGGAGCTATGGACTTAGGTTTAAATTACGATATTAGAAAAACTATTTCTGATAAACTACCAAATTTAACTTTTGATGATATTAAAAAATTTCAAAATGAAACCATTTCAAATAAACCAACAACAATAGTTGTAGTTGCCAAAAAAGAAAACATTGATACAAAAGTTTTAGAAAAATATGGTACCATTAAATTTGTAACATTAAAAGAAATTTTTGGTTTTTAATTGCAATTGACCATTTTAAATTTATGATAAGTTTTGATAATACAGAAAATGCTTTTAAATCTAAATCAAATAAAAATTTAAAACAATCGTATTGGCTTTTTAAACTAATTGGAAACCCTGCCATTGTAAACTTAGGCGCAGCACTTGGTCCACTATCTTTAAAAATTGGATTTAAACGTTTAATTAAAAACACCATATTTAAACAATTTGTAGGAGGCGAAAGTATTACTGAATGTAATAATGCTATTGAAGAACTATCTAAATACAATATTGGTACAATATTAGATTATAGTGTTGAAGGAAAAGAAAGTGAGCAAGATTTTGAAAAATGCTTTAATGAAACTATTAGAACAATAGAAAAAGCTTACAATGATAAAAACATTCCTTTTTGCGTTTTTAAAGTTACCGGACTAGCAAGATTTGTACTACTTGAAAAAATTAGCTTAAACCAAACCTTAACTGAAACTGAAAAAATTGAATGGCAAAATGTTGAAAAAAGAGTAAATACAATTTGTGAAACCGCAGCCAATAAAAATCAAGCAATATTTGTTGATGCCGAAGAAAGTTGGATTCAGCCAGCAATTGATGAATTAGTGAATAAAAACATGGCTATTCATAATAAACAAGATGTTATTGTATACAATACCTATCAATTATATAGACACGATAGATTAACTTTTTTACAAAATACATTAAATGACGCTTTAAAAAATAATTATAAAGTTGGAGCAAAACTGGTAAGAGGCGCTTATATGGAAAAAGAAAGAAAAAGAGCTATTGAAAAAAATTACACCTCTCCAATACAACCTAACAAACAAAATAGCGATAATGATTATAATAATGCTTTAACCTTTTGTGTTGAAAATATTAATAGTATAGCTTTATGCGCAGGTACTCATAACGAAGAAAGTAGTTTACACTTGGTTAACCTAATGCAAAAACATAATTTAACACCAAATGATAAAAGAATTTATTTTTCGCAGCTTTATGGAATGAGTGACCATATTAGTTATAATTTATCGTTAAACAATTATAATGTAGCAAAATATGTTCCTTATGGTCCTGTAAACGAAGTTTTACCTTACTTAATAAGAAGAGCTCAAGAAAACACTAGTGTTAAGGGGCAAACAGGAAGAGAACTTAATTTAATTTTAAAAGAAAAAAAGAGAAGAAGCCTTTAACTTTTTAAAACTTAATTAATTCTTCAAATAAATCTTTAAGAGGTAAGCCCATTACATTATAAAAACTTCCTTCTATTTTTTCAATACCAATATACCCTATCCAATCTTGTACACCATAACCACCAGCTTTATCATAAGGACTAAAATTAGTTAAATAATATTCGATTTCTTCGGGTTTTAATTTTTTAAAATAAACTTTACTTTCATCAAAAAAAGTAGTTTGTTTATTTGAACTTTTTAAACATACAGCCGTAAAAACCTGATGCATTTTACCACTTAAAGATTCTAACATCTTTTTTCCTTCTGCAAAATTTGCAGGCTTATTGTACACTTTACCCTCGCACCACACTATAGTATCCGCTGTAATTAATAACTCATCTTCTTTTAATTCTTCTTTATATCCATCGGCTTTTTTTTCAGCAAGATACAAGCAAATTTCTTGCTTTTCTAAATTACTAGGCCAAGTATCTTCATTTATATTTATTGGTTTATTCATAAACTCAAAGCCTAAACCCTTTAATAACTCTTGTCTTCGAGGTGATGCAGAACCTAAAATTAATTGATAAGGAAACCCTGTAATAATTGATTCAATTTTTTCCATATTAAAAATAATAAAATACTATGCTACTCAATAATCCAAGTAACATAACAAATTTAAGAATTAAGCTACAGTAATAATAATCTTTTGAGTGCTTTGCTTTAAGTATTAAATAAATTAATAGGGTTAAAGGACAAATTAATAAAAATAAAATATAAAAATTTTGTGTAGTAAACATTAATAAAGTTGCTTTAATTGAATTGTAAATTATAAACAATAAAAAAACAATTACAAATAAAATTAAAAATAAACTTACCGTTTTACTTATTGAAACACCTAAAATTATTGGCATTGTTTTACTACCCGTAGCGTTATCGCCCTCTATATCTTCAATATCTTTAATAATTTCGCGCGTAAGTGTTGTAAAAAATGCAAATAAAGCAAAAATAAAAGTTGCTTTTAAAGCACTTAAAAAAACTAAATAATTATTAAAAACAAAATTTGGGTTTAACTTTTGCATTAAACCCATTTCAAAAATTAAAGGCATAAATACAACCGAAGCAGATAAAACAGATACAACAACATTACCAACAATTAATTGTTTTTTAAAATGTGTACTATAAAACCATAATAATAACGCAGCAACTATATGAAAAAGTGCTAATCTTAAATACCCAATTTTTAATGCACAATAAATTCCAATTAAAATTCCAATTAATGTAAGAACAATATGTAAAATTATTGCCCATCTTCTTTTTAAAATTTTATCAACTACAACAGTATCCGGGTGATTAATTAAATCTGTTTTCAAATCAAAGTAATCGTTTATAATATAGCCAGCTGCAGCTATTAACACTGTACTTAGTACAATTAATCCAAACAAATATTGATTAATAGCCAATTCAAAATCATTTGATACTAAAATTTTACGTAAAATAAAATACCTAACTAAAAACATTGTTAGGCCAATCATAATCAAATTGCCTACCCTTATTAATTTTAAAAAAGCAAAAAACTTTTTACTGATTAAAGACTTTAACACGTTTTTAATAAGATTTTAAAATATGATACTTAAATACATAAAATTAATTTATTATTCTGAGTGAGTTACCATTATAAGAAGCTCCATATCTACGTAAAGGCCATGTAGCAGGACCATTTATAACTTCACCATCAAACATTCGCCATTTTGAACCACTAATGGTATCTTTTAAGTCAAAATTATTAGATTGAACTTTAACTCTAGCGTAAGAATTATCGGGTAAATAGCTAGATGTTCGTTCTAAAACTACAAATTCTTCATTACTTTTTCGGTAAACCACTATACCGTTTACACCTACATTATTAATATACATCCAGCCTCCTATACTTTGTATTGGAAAATAGGTAGGATTATTAGGATAAATTACAAAATCAATTGGAACACTTGGTACAGGATTGTTAGCTTGTGCTTGTGTTGGTTGCTTTTTTTTGCAAGCATTAACACTTATTATTAAACAAAATAAAAAAGCAAGGTTAAAAACTAATTTTAAATATTTACTTTTGCTTTTCAATTAAACAAATTTAAAGAAAAAAAGCAGTACTTGCAATTTTATAAAAAAGCATATTCGCCAATAATATTTTCGTTATTACTTATAATTGGAATTAGTATTGGCTATTTTTTTAAATTCAACTCAAACGAGTATGGTAATGATAATGCTGTAAATTCTAATAGTAAAATTTCTAGTATATTAAATTACATTTCTAATCATTATGTAGATACAATAAATACTAAACAATTAGAAGAAAAATCAATTACAGCCTTGTTAAAAAATTTAGACCCTCATAGTGATTATATACCTGCGTCAGATTTTGATTTAGCCAATGAATCTTTAGAAGGAGAGTTTGATGGAATTGGAATTGAATTTAATATAATGAATGATAGCATAACTGTTATTAATCCAATTACAGGTGGCCCATCAGAAAAAATTGGATTAAAAGCAGGAGATAAAATAATAAAAGTAAATAACAAAAAAGTTGCTGGTGTAAAAATAACAAATAAAGAAGTTTTTAAACTCTTAAGAGGTAAAAGCGGCACAGAAGTTAAATTAAGTATTTACAGAAAAGATCAAAATAAAATTATAGATTTTACAATTACAAGAGGTAAAATTCCAATTTATAGCTTAGATGTAGCTTATATGCTAACTAATGATATAGGTTTTATAAAAATTAGCAGATTTGCAGAAACAACGTATGATGAGTATATAGATGCTTTTAATAAATTATCTAAAAAAGGAATGAAAAAACTTATACTAGATTTAAGAGATAATGGTGGCGGATACTTAAATATAGCAGTAGATTTAGCAGATGAGTTTTTAAGTAATGGTTTACAAATTGTTTACACTGAGGGCTTACATCAACGCAAAAAAATATATAATGCCACAACAAAAGGAGGCTTCGAAAACAATCCATTAGTAGTTTTAATAGATGAAGGTAGTGCTAGTGCAAGTGAAATTGTTAGTGGTGCATTGCAAGATAATGATAGAGCCACAATAATTGGACGACGAAGTTTTGGTAAAGGCTTAGTACAAGATCAACTAAACCTTACTGATGGAAGTGCTATTAGATTAACTATTGCAAGATATTATACCCCAACAGGTAGATGTATTCAAAAACCATACGATAAAGGCAACGAAGCTTATTTTGAAGAAGAATATGAAAGATTTAACCATGGTGAATTATATAATAAAGACAGTATTAAAATTGATAAATCAAAAAAATACAGAACACCAAAAGGTAAAATAGTTTATGGAGGCGGAGGTATTGTACCTGATATTTTTATTGCTGCAGACTCAACTAAATATAATAAAAACATAAATGTTTTAATTTACACAGGTAACATAAATGCATTTACTTTTAATTATACAGATGCTAATAGAAAATCTTTACTTGAAAAATATCCAACTGCGTTAAGTTTTATAAATAAGTTTGAAATTTCTCAACAAGAAATAAATGCACTAAACTCATTTTTAAAAGATAAAAAATTAAATCATGTGTTTTTATTAAGCGATAAAGGTTTAGCTGAATTATTAAAAGCCTTTATTGGTAGAGTATTGTTTGATAAAGACGCCTATTATCCAATCATAAATAAAACAGATAGTGCAATTATTAAGGGAATTGATGTTTTAAATAAGTCTGATTTAAATTAGCTAATGCGGCGAGTATAGAGGTCCTCCATTTGGCATAAATGGTCTTGCATCTTTATCTTGCTTAGGTTCTACAGATCCATTTTTAAAGTTTCTAAAATTATAGGTTAAAGTAAACATTACATACCTTCGTAATGCCGTATTTTTAAAATCTTCTGAATAATTGGCATTAAACGTTCTGCCAATACTTGCGTTTTGATTTAATAAATCATATACACTTAATTTAGCTTCAAGCGCTCTGTTTTTAAGTAATTTTAATGCCACATAAACATTCCATAAATTAAAATTTTGATTAAAATTTTGAGTTAAACCACTATAAATATTTGCATTATAATCTGAGTTTAAAACTATTCTATTAAATACAAAATTACATTTAACGCCTATTGTTTGAAATACAAATTGGTTATTGGCTTGTTTTTGCACAGTATTTTTAAGATCAGATAAACTTGCATTAAAACTTAACGAAAAATCAATATTCTCATTAATATTACTTCCAATAAACGCACCACCACTATATGAAATTGTTTGAGCATAATTTAAAATTGCATTTGCCATTGAAGGTGTTTGATTATAATTAACTCCTGCATTAAAATTTAAATTGCTTTTCAATTGTTTTAATGGTAAACCATAACTAACAAAACTTCTTAAAGCATAATAATTATTTAAATTTATGTATGAGTTTAATAACGATCCTTTTTTAATTGAAACTCCATTAATTACCGAATCACTTAAAATTGTAGTTGAAATAGAACTAATGTTATTATTAATGTGATTAAACGAAGTAAACACCATAAAATTAGTTTGTTTTTCTTTATTAAATCCACCATATCTTGCAAAAACATTATGCTCGTAGGTTTGATTTAATTTAGAATTCCCAATTTTTGGCTGCAAGGCATTTGAAATATCTATTACTTCTTGAAATTGGGTAACATTTGGAATATTAGTATTTGTTCTATAATTTATTCGTAAATTATTTTTCTTTATTTTATAATTAAATCTCGCATTAGGTAAAACATTATAAAATACTGAGTTAACATTAGCTTTAACTGGATACTCTTGTGCGCCTTGTAATAAAGCACTTTGCGCATCAGCACCAAAATTAATGTTGAATAATTTATTTTGAAATTTATACCCCAAGCCTGCCCTTTGCGTTATATAAACATTACTATATACATTACTTAGAGTAACATTTTGGTTAACATAATCTTTTTGTAATGTATCATAATCCTTTGTTATTTTATTATTGGTACTATAAAGGTATGATGGTGAATAATTAATTTGTAATTGTGCTTTCTTAAATATAGGCTCGGTGTATGTTATTTTCGGATTAATTTTTTTGGTTTGATTATAAGAATTAAAATCTTGATTTAATTGTTGTTTTGTGTAGATATTTAAATTGCCTAAAAACTGATTTTCGGAAACATAATCACCATTACCGTTTTTTTCTGATAGTTGCGTTGCTATATCTACTGATAATGTTCTAAATTTTTTACTGAATTTATGCATCCACAAAATAGAATTGTTGAAATCATAACCATCTGCATTATTAATTGTATTATTAGTAGTTAAACTTGTGTTTATGGTATCAAAAATTGTATTAGTGGCAAGTAAACTATTTGATGTGTTATTTTTTTGGTAAACAAAAGATGGACGTATAATTAAACTATTAGAAGAATCGAGATTTGATTCAATTTTGAAATTTATTTTATGATTTTGGTTTTGCAAATTATCGTTTGAATTTTGATTATATACTAATTTATCGGCTGAATAATAATTTCGTATTGTTTGCGATAAGTTTATAGAGTTAGATGAATTAAAAAAATAACTTCCTGAAACAGATACTTGTTTTGACCATTCATCGCTATAATTAATTCCAATTGCTTGAGTTTGGTTAATACCCGATTGCGTACCTGTAAGTAGGTTTGAGCTCGCTCCCATCATTCCTCTTGAGCCTCCACCACCCTGCCCACCTTTACCTCCTTGATTAGAATTTCCAATTGCACTGTTAATATCAGAGATGCTAAAGTTTTGTTGATTAATATTATTAAACAATCCAAGTACAGATAGTCTTTGTTTATCTTTAAAACTATTTAAAGCAAAACCGGCATTGTACTTAATATCGTCACTTTCATCAACACCGCCTCCAGCATAAATTTTACCAAATTGCCCTATATTTTTTCCTTTTTTTGTAACTAAATTAATTGTTTTTTGTGTGTTATCATCGCTAAACCCAGTAAAAGCAGCTTGATCGCTCATTTTATCAAAAAACTCTACTTTATCTATTATTTCGGCAGGTAAATTTTTTAAGGCGGCATTGGGATCATCTCCAAAAAAAGGTTTACCATCAACTAAAACTTTTTGTACAGTTTCGCCATGTACTTTTAGTCCTGAATTATCACTTGTTACTCCTGGTAATTTTTTAACCAAATCTTCTACAGACGCATCTTTATTCACCTTATAGGCATCTGCATTTAGTTGTACAGTATCTTCTTTTTGAGAACCTCTATTTTGCAACGCACTAACCTCAACTTCTTTTAAAACTTTAGCGTCGTTATTTAACATTACATCTCCAAGATTTAATAACTTACTTTTAGCTATAATTGATTTATTATAGGGTTGATATCCAAAATAATTAATTGTTAAGATATAAGTTTTGCCAGAATCTACTTTTAAATTAAAATTACCTATTGAATCGGAACTGGAATATGCAACTATGGTGCTATCATAATTTAAAATTTTTAAAATTGCGCCAATAATAGGTGATTTATCTTTTTCTATTACTTTACCACTAATTATTGTTTGCGCATTAATAAAGTTAGCAGTAAAAATAATTATCACTACTATTTTAAATACTTTCATTTAATTAGATATAGTTAAAGCTTTAATTGTGCGGCTTGTTATTAATTGAGCAATTTTGTTAAAATGCTTTGCAATTATTTTATTAGGATTATTTAAAGTTGTAGAAAATTCTTCTTCGGCTATTCCTGAGTTTATTTCTTTAGCATCTAAACTAAATACTGTATAATGAACTGTAATTTTTCTGTTTTCAAGGCCTGTTGAAATTTGTCCAGGTTTACTGTTTCCGCTTGCTTTAATATCTAACTGATTTACAAAAACAAAATAATTGCATTTATATTTTGCTCCTAATAAAGGTATTAATTTGGCGTTAGTAACTTTAGCGTTCATAAAACGCTCGTCTGTATTTGTTTCAACTATAATTTGACCTTTATTAATTTCTTTTTTATCTTTTTCTTTTTTAGGTGGTTGATAATTATTTTGATCAGGAACTTTTTGATAGGCATAACTTAAGTTTGAATAAATGCTATATAATTCTTTTTTAAACTTAGATGTATCACTCATTAAATCAACAGAACTTATTTTTTCTGATTTAAAGGCAAAACTTATTTGTTCATTTAAACCATCTCTAAATTGCTCTTTAACTTCTTTAGGACTTAATTTTGTTTCTGAACAAATTTTATAATCAATTTCACTCATATACAATTTAGGTTCGAAAGGAATAAGCATTACTTTATTTTTACTATCGGAATTTCTATCAATTGTATTATTTTTTTTATTAAGGGTAGTTTGTTGCGCCTTACTATAATTACACAATAGCAATAAAATTAAATATGTATAAACTATTTTTATCAATCTCTTAAAAAATCAGTATTAGCAAAAATCATTAATGCTAAAACAATGTATAACCCTACTTGATTAGCATAGTAAATTACTTTATCGCTTACTTTTTTTCGGGTTATCATTTCCCATAAAATAAACATAATATAACCACCATCTAACATTGGTATTGGTAAAAAGTTCATAAAAGCTAATCCAAACGAAAGTAAGGCTGTAAACATCCAAAAATGTTGCCAATCCCAAGTTGTACTCATTTGTTTAGCCATTGTACTAAAACCACCAACTTGTTTGTAAGCATCTTTAACTGTAAATAAAAGTGCTAATTCTTTTCCTCGCATAGCAACTTGTTCTAAACCATCTTTAGTACCTTGAGTTAATGCTGAAAAAATTGTATAGGATTGTTTAATAGGTTCTATTTTAGTTCTATCTTTTACAACTATACCTATTTGTCCGTCTTCGTTAACTTTACAAGTTGTTTTTATAGTATCAACGCCTCTTAATAAAGCTAAATTAACACTTCCTTTAGCGTTTTTAATTAATTGAGTTTGAAATTCATCAAAAAACATTATTTGTTTTCCATTTACACCAATTATTAAATCACCTGATTTTATATTTGCGTTAGCGGCATACATTAATTTGCTTACAGAATCAACCAATGGCATTAAAATACGTGGTGCTATAAATCCAGATTTTTTTAATCTTTTTAATATAATTCCTTTTTGGTTATTGGTTACATTAATAGAAAATTTTTCTCCATTTTGATGAACCCCTTGTATGCTGTTTCCTCCATTAATTAATAATTCTATAGGAATTCGGTTAATTGTTTTTACATATTTACCATCAACGGCTGTTATATAATCACCGTTACGTAGGCCTAAATTATAAGCGATAGAATCTACAGTTAAACCATACGGAAGTTTTGTTACTGGTAAAGTTTGCTTACCGTAAACCAAAAGCACCATCCAAAAAATAAAAATTCCTAATAAAAAGTTTACCAAAATACCTCCCATCATAACAAGTAAGCGTTGCCAAGCTGGTTTACTTCTTAATTCCCAAGGTTCGGCTGGTTTTTCGATAATTTCTTTATCCATTTGCTCATCAACCATACCTGCAATAGAAACGTATCCCCCAAAAGGAAACCAACCTAAACCATATTCAGTATCGCCAATTTTCTTTTTAAAAATAGCAAAATTGGCAATATTAGGAAATGGAAATAAAAAATCAAAAAACAGATAAAATTTTTCAACCTTGCAACCAAAGCGTTTTGCAAACCAAAAATGACCAAATTCGTGTAAAGTAATAAGTATAGTTAAACTTAAAAATAATTGAGCAATTTGTATTAACATAGTTTAATAGTAAACTATAAAAGTACACTTATTTTAGCTAAACTTAGTATTGCTTTTACAAAATTTAACCGAATTTTTTTTACTATTAATCAGCAAATAGTTCTGAATCAGGTACACATTTGCATTTTGGTGCCAAACGTGGATTTACCATCATTTCTTCGGGAATTAATCCTTTTTTATCTTTATTGTATTTTAATGTAAAACGAACTTCAGATTTTACAGTAATTCCATTTTTTACAGTTGGATTCCATAAATCCATTTGCTTAATTGCATTTGTAACAGTTTCGTTAAGTTCTGTATTAGTGCCGGTTACCATGGCTTTTTTTATGCTTCCATCAAAATTTAATTGTATACGCACCATGCTAACTAATTGCTTTGAATGGCGACGTTGTTTTTTAGTTAATGTAATTGAACTAACAAAAAAATTATTTAAGTCATCATCATAATTAACATAAAAAGCGAGTCTACAAGCTTTAGTGTCTATAGCTTTTTAAGGTTTATTATATCCAACTTTCTTTTTAGTTTTAAAATCATTTTCATTAATTTCAGTAGTGGCTTCTGGGCCTTCTACAAATTCGCCACCATCATCTTCTTTTTTGTTAGAATCTGTTTTTACTTTAGTGTTTTCTTGTTTTGAATTGGTATGAACAACTGGCTCAGTTTTTTTAGTTTCTTTTTTATCCTCGTTCTTTGGTTGATTTTCTTTTGCTATAACAGTTACTTTTTCTTCTTTGGGTTTATTTTCTGTTTTTTCAACTTTAGCAATTTCTTTTTTTTCTTCAACTTTTACAGGAGCAGTTTCTTTTTTTGGAGCTGGTGGTGTGTAGTATATGTAAAACCCTTGCGTGGCTTTAAAACCAACTGTATCGCCTTTATAATTGTATTGACAATGGTTTTTAAATACAGTACTAAATTGGAAAATATCCGGATAAGAGATTAATAAATTTTCCCATCTAGCTTGGTTTTCTGCATCTCGTTCAGTAATATCATCAGTACTTGTTTCAGAAAAAACTAAAACAATTTCGTTAACAGGAAATTTAGCAATAGAATCTATTTTACTAATTTTTGCCATTGCTCCACTACCTTTTTTAGATTTTGTAAATGCAAAATTTTTTCCTGGTTTATACGCTGTTAATGATGAATCAATATCAAAATTCATTTCATCAAAAGTTGGCGCTTGTGCCTTTAAATTAGAAATTAAGATTGTTAAAATTAGTATTAACCCTTTTTTATACATAGTATTAATTTGTAAATAATACTGTAATATTATATAAATAAATTGAAGTTTTCAAATAAAACTTAAATAGGTAATCCTCAAAGATTTTTATAATTTTACTAGATATATAAATGGCACTAAAACATGATTGAATTTTCTAAATTTAAACTAAAGAATAACCTCACCGTAATACATCATTTGGATAAAAGTTCTCCTATGGTTTGTTTAAACATTTTATACAATGTTGGTGCAAAAGATGAAGACGAAGATAAAACAGGCTTTGCTCATTTATTTGAACATCTTATGTTTGGCGGAAGTGTAAATATTCCTAATTACGATGAACCACTTCAACTTGTTGGTGGAGAAAATAATGCTTTTACTACAAATGATATTACCAATTATTATTGTACTGTACCGCCTGATAACATTGAAACAGCTTTTTGGTTAGAGAGCGATAGAATGTTGAGTCTTGCTTTTACTAATAAAAGTTTAGATGTACAGCGTAATGTTGTTATTGAAGAATTTAAACAACGTTATTTAAACAAACCCTATGGAGATGTTTGGCTTTTACTGCGCACTTTAGCATTTACAAAACACCCCTACAAATGGGCTACAATTGGCAAAGAAATAAGCCATATAGAAAATGCTACTATGGCAGATGTTAAAGCATTTTTTAAAAAACATTATCATCCTGCTAATGCTATTATGGTTGTGGCAGGTAATATTGAATTAGAAAAAACAAAAGAGTTATCACAAAAATGGTTTGAACCAATACAAGAACAAATTAAAACTAATAGAAAATTACCTGTTGAACCAAAACAAACCATAGAAAGAAAACTAACGGTAGAAAGAGACGTGCCAACATCTGCAATTTACAAAGCCTACCACATGTGTGCTAGAACAGATAAAGAATACCATACAATAGATTTAATTTCGGATATTTTAAGTAGAGGAAATTCTAGTAGGTTATATAAAAGTTTAATTAAAGATAAAAAATTATTTATTGATATTAATGCTTACGTAATGGGCGATTTTGACAAAGGTTTATTTGTAGTTAGTGGTAAATTAGCCGAAGGTGTTAGTATGGAAGATGCAGAAAATGGGATTGAAGAAGAACTAAATAAAATTAAAAACAATTTAGTATCTGAAACTGAATTACAAAAATGTAAAAACAAAATAGAAAGCACAATTACTTTTAGCGAAATGGACGTGTTAACTAAAGCTACAAATCTTGCTATTAGCGAGCTTTTGGGCGATGCCAATTTAATAAATAAAGAAATTGAAAATTATGCAAAAGTAACCACTAATGATTTAAAAACTCATGCTAATTTAATTTTTAATAAAAATAATTGTAGTACGCTTTACTATTTATCAACAAATAAAAAATGACAATATCAGAAATAGAAAAGTATTTAATTGAACTTGGTTTTAATACAGAAGTGCTTAATTTTTATAAGCAACCTCATAGGTTTTACCACACGCAAGAGCATTTAATTAACGTAATTACTTTTTTAAAAGAAAATAAAAAATTAAATAACGAATTGTTTTTAGCCGCTGTTTATCATGATGCAGTTTATAACCCTAAATCAAAAACTAACGAAATAGATAGTGCTAATTTATTTGAACAAGATGCAATTAAAGCAAATTATAAGGCCGACAAAATACAATTAATTAAACAAATTATTTTAGATACTATAACTCACAAAGCTAGTTGTGCTGAAAGTGAAAATTTAATTAAAGCCGATTTAAATATATTTAATCAACCATTAACTAAATTAATTGAATTCGAGCATCAAATTTTTAAAGAGTTTCAGTTTGTTAACTATTTAACCTATAAAAAAGAACGCATTACTATTTTAAAAAAATTTACTACATCTGATACAATTAATGCTTTAATACAATACATAGAGGTTCGTAAACCTTTAATTGGCGTATTTTGCGGAAGCTTTAATCCTTTTCACAAGGGCCATTATAATGTATTACAAAAAGCAGAACGTATATGTGATAAAGTTATAATTGCTTTTGGTAAAAACCCCGATAAAACTGAACGCGATTGGCCTATCCCTCAAACTATTTGTTACCGTGAACAATTAGAATATAATGGTTTATTAACAGATTTTTTAGACTCACTAGGTTACGAAGTAGTTGTAATACGTGGACTACGGAATTCAACCGATTTTCAATACGAACAAAATCAATATAGATATATTCAAGAATTAAAACCTCAAGTAAAAATTATTAATATTTTTTGTGATAAAGAATTTGAACACATTAGCTCAAGCGGCATTCGTACTTTAGAAAAATACAACAAACACAAAAACTATTTATTACATTAAAAATTATTTTAAATGCTAAACAGAACTAATGCTCCTGCCTATAAAAACATTACTCAAATTAATGTTATTAAAGCTAATTCTATAAAATTAGATAATGATATACCAATTTACACAATTAATGCAGGCTCTCAAGAGTTAATAAAACTCGACTTTATTTTTAGAGCTGGCATGTACCAACAACCTCAACCTTTAGTGGCATCGTGTACAAATTCATTACTTGAGTGTGGCACTAAATCGTTTTCTGCTAACGAAATTAGCGATGGTATAGATTTTTTTGGCTCGTTTATTGAATTACAGGTTGATCAGGATTTTGCAACTGTTACAGTTTATTCATTAAATAAATATTTAACCCAAACTTTACGTTTTATTGAAGAGGTAATTAAATACCCTACATTTTTAAATAACGAATTAGAAATTTTAATTACTAACAAAAAGCAAAAACATGCAATTAACTCACAAAAAGTTAACGTTTTAGCTCGACGAAAATTTGCAACATTAATTTTTGGTGAAGATCATCCTTATGGAGTAGATGTAAAAAATGAACATTTTGATTCTATAAATACATCTATGATTAAAAATTTTTTTAACCAATTTTACAACTCCTCAAATTGTACCATAATTGCAAGTGGTAATTTACCAACTAACTTATTTGAAATGTTAAATACGTTTTTTGGAGGAAATGATTGGGCTTCAAAAGAAAAACTTAACTACAAACCATTAATTAACTTCAATACTACAACTCAAAAAACACATTTAATTGAAAAACCAGATGCAATTCAAAATTCAATAAAAATTGGGAAACCATTATTTAATAAAACACATCCTGATTATTTTCATTTCCAGGTATTAAACACCATTTTAGGTGGTTATTTTGGCTCAAGATTAATGGCGAATATTAGAGAAGATAAAGGTTATACCTACGGTATAGGAAGTGGTTTAGTAAATTTAATTAATGGTGGATACTTTACAATTTCAACTGATGTAGGTAGTGATGTTTGCGCAAATGCGATAAAAGAAATATATAATGAAATTAAATTATTACAAACTAAATTAGTTGCTGAAAATGAATTAGAAACTGTAAAAAATTATATTTTAGGTCAGTTTTTACGTAGTATTGATGGCCCTTTTGCGCTTGCAGATAAATTTAAATCTATTTGGGAATTTGAACTTAATTACGATTATTTTGACAATTATTTTAATGCAGTTAATACTGTTAAACCTGAACGTTTAAGAGATTTAGCAAATCAATATTTACAAGAAAAAGATTTAATTGAGTGTATTGCTGGAAAAAAATATTAAAAAATAAAAACATGATAAATGTCAGTATTTTAAAATTTTATTAATTAATACATTTAGAACTCACAAACAAAAATTATGAACGAAATACAAGAAAATTTAGTAGCGCGCATAAGCGAAAAATACAAAGCTATTGGCCAAGACCCTAACACACATTTAGAAGGTTTGGTTTGGGCAAACCCAATTACATACTGGGATTATATTTTACCTGATGCATTATTATCATTACAAGTACAAAGAACAACTCAGCCCGATGAAATGGTGTTTATTATGTACCATCAAATTAATGAATTATTGTTTAAAATGATTTTATGGGAAATTAACCAAGTAAGTAATGCAAAAGAAGTAAGCGCTGAGTTTTTTACTGAAAAATTAACCCGTGTTAGTAGATATTTTGATATGCTTTCATCATCATTCACCATTATGGGAGATGGCATGCAAAAAGAACAATACATGAAATTTAGAAACACTTTAACACCTGCCAGTGGCTTTCAAAGTGCTCAATACAGATTAATCGAATTTGCATCAACAGAATTAATTAACTTAATTGATTTTAGATTTAGAGCTACTATTGATAGAAACACACCATATGAGCATGCATTTGAACATTTGTATTGGCAAGCAGCAGGTAAAGATCATTCAACAGGTAAAAAAAATACTTTGTTAATTAATTTTGAACGAAGATACAAGGCCGAATTTTTAATTAAAATGGAAGGCTATAATGCAACTAACCTATACACTAAATTTAAACAATTACCAGTTGAAGTAAAATCAAATTTACAATTGCAAAATGCAATGAGACATTATGATTATACTGTAAATGTAACATGGGTTATGGCTCATTACCATGCCGCAGCAAAATATTTAGGTAATGCGGAAGCAACTGGAGGAAGCGATTGGAGAAAATACATGTTGCCAAAATATCAACGCCGTATTTTTTTCCCAAGCTTATGGTCAAAAGAAGAACTAGATACATGGGGCGAAAATAATTTAGAAAACTATGCTATTCTAACACAGCCACTTTAAAATACATAAATTTAGTAAGCGTAATAAGTTTTAGTATTAATAATGCAGGATTAAAAAAACCATCGCGGCGAAAAGATAAAAAAAGCAAAAGGGAGCAAAAATTGCTCCCTTTCCGCTATCGTACCCTACGGGTTGGATTTATCGAACTTTACTGATGATTTTCAGGCGATTAGGATACTAATGAACGCTCTCCCTAGGATACCTTGAAATGGAAATCCATTTACCACGCATTTTTTACAAGTTATCGGGGGATTATCCCGGGGAATCGGGGGCGATTGCGGGATGATTATGGAAATGCCGAATTTTATCGGGGATTACTGGAAAACAATTTGTAGGATTCGGGAAGAATTATAATAAATCAAATGCCACAGTTATCATCCTTCAAACTCTTCCGCACTCGTCAAAAATCTCCTAAATTTTAGATTATTTTATTTATGGCTCCTCGAATAGTATCGGTTTGGTAAAGTATGGGTGCTGAACCATCATAACATCATCATCATTTTCATAGATAATCATCGGCAATTCATGTTTACCGTCCAGAAAATCAGCAAGTTGTTTTAATGTTATAGCATGGTAATTACCATTGAACATATAAAATGTAGGTGTATTTATTAGAAAAATTCCTTCAACAGTGAAACCAACCAAATTTAATTCCGGTTGATTAAAAATGATGCTTAAATGTTCCTGCACGACCCCTATGTTGTTTTCCACCCAATCAATTTTCCTTGCCAATTGAGGTTCATGATCTTTGGTGAAATTAGTATTATCTGCTCTGTATCCAATAGCTTCATATCTGGCTCTATTATACTTAGTATCGGCAACGAAGATCGTTTTAGAGCTATGGTTTATAATAATAAAATCAATCTCCCCAGCTACGCTGTTATTTATATTCACATTTATTTTGTTAAGCTGTTTGAATGATTTAATATTCCTACAATACAACAGTCTTTTGTCTTTTACTGTTTGTTCAATCTTATCTTCAAGAATATTGTCGTGATCG
>CAZAPH010000023.1:2899-7853 GCA_964487105.1 uncultured Akkermansia sp. | reverse complement strand
ACCACTCTTTTGGCAATGCATTCCAGTGAAGTGCATTAGTTGCCATAACCATCATGCTTTCTGCGAATTTTTCTTCACCAACTAATGCCCTTTCTTCACCCCCTACATTATAGACCAAAATAGGACGAAACATATACCTGTCCATTGAATAAGGTTTGTAGATGGTATCTTCTAAAGAGAGTTTATTTGATCTTGAAACGGTTAAACCTGCATAAAATACTTTTGCTAGATCTTCGGTTATCCCAGTTGCATGCGCTAAATTCAAGGGTAATACATGGGGTTGAATTGTTTGGAGAGTAGGACTATTCGGGCTGTGATGTTTTTTGATCTCAAAGATCTGGCCTCCTGCAAAATTATAGTCAATACCAAAACATTTCTCAATTGCATTTTTTAAATCTTGCATTGCATTTTCATCGAAGGTCGCTTTTTTGTATGCTTCATTGAGTTCAGGGAAAAGTTGCTCATAAGCTACGCCATAATGATACTGCCAACCGACTGCCAAGAAGCCATCTTCGTTAAACTCAATTTTGTGGCAATCCTCAACCATTTTTTGAAACGCTATATGATCAGCAAATTCATACATCCAAGTACCTAAGTAAATTAGTTCCTGCATTTTTGCGTCCATTCTATATACTTCAGCTGAAGTAGGAAAACTGCCCCATGCTAAATCAATATCACAGCCTTGCTCCAGAACAAGTTTTAGAATACGCCTATATATGGAAAATTCGTTGGGATTGATAGTATGCAGCTCGAATCCCTTTAAGGTCTTAAGATATAATTTTATTGACTCTTCATGAAGTAAGAAGGTGTAAAGGAAAAAACCTAAATTTTTTTCTTCAAAAATCAATCTTTTGAATTCATTACATAGATATTGAAAGGAATCTAGTAGGACAGACTCTACTTCTTTATGATTTACAAACTTGCTATTACCATATTTACCTTTAATATAGTTAGATAGCCCTCCCCAATACTTTTCTCTAGGTGAAGTGTCAAAGCTGATTACAAGGATTCCGTCAATATTTATTCTTGGCATTTTACTGCATGGGTTAAGTTTCTTGCATCATACTTTCATCCGCAATAGGATTAGTATCATTAAATTCTATCGTGGGTAGTCCATCGACTTTGTATGAAGATCTCGTTATCTGAAGCTGCGATAAGTATGCATCGAGAACGGGGTTGTTTCTTAGGTAAGATTCGAAATTGTCGCAAAATTCATCTTCACTTGTATAATAAGCTTCTGAGTTAACTATGCTAACATCGTCAGCACCTAGTGCTTTCGTTATCATTTTCCCAGATTTAAAATAAGAAAGAAATGTATTGATGTCAACTACTGGAATATCATCCACCTCTACGCTACAATAAATTGGAAAATTAAGGACAATGACTTTAACTATTTTCCTCTCGTTAAGAGAATATATTTTGCTGAAATGTTCTTTGTTGTCTTCAAGAAATTTGCTTTTATCCTTGACCTGTTGAACGGCTTTGGCTATTACTTTAGTTAGTATGGAACAGTAATTCCTTTCATACATTGGGTATTTTACGCATTTAACTTCACCAACAATTAAGGTGTTTTTAGTTTGAATTAGCAAATCAATTTCCTGTTTCTTTTTGTTAAAAGAAAAATCACACTGATTAATAACTTGAAATTTATTGAATTCCTTTTGAACAGCAAGAGCCAACTGACTTTTTACATAGTTCTCCAAGACTTTACCTCTTTTTGCTAAATCTTCTCCAGCTGATTCCAACCAGTAATCAATCAAGAAAAAGTGATTAGGCTTCAATGCTGGCAAGAGCGGGAAATAATAATAATCTCCCTCTTTTAGTAAATGAGTTGCATAAAGATTAAGTTTTTCTGAATGATTAGTTGTTATTGTCTTAAGGAAAAATTCTATTTGTTGTTCACTGCAATTGGATACTGATTTTAAATAGGACTTTAAATTCTCTCCATTTATCTTGGGAACAAAGTTCTTTTTGAATTCCTCAACTATTTCGACATTATTTTTTGGCATTCCCAATTTATACACTTTGTATACGATCAAATGCAACTCTGTGTGCAACTGCAAGAACTTTGGAATAGTTAATCCCCCCAACTTTTCCAAAACCTCTTTAGTATAAAATGAATAATAATCGTGCAAGGAAACTAAGTAATCGAGATGAATTACATAATCTTCGGTCGTTCTTTTTCTTAAAGTGTACGTAATAATTCCTTTCTCAATTGAAATATCATTCAGTATCAAAGGTGAAGTGTCCTTCAACATCCATTCTTTTACCTGTGGATTTAGCTTGTAATTTCTTTCGTAATATTCATACCTGTTTAATCTTTGGTTGGCGATCATAGTAACACAGGCTTTCTCTATTAGTGGTAAACTATCCAGACAAGGATTGAAGTATACTTTGTCGTCTGATATTATTTCAATTTCTCCATTATAAAACAGGGAACCATCAAAATGATTTTTTATTCCATAATATTTATTGACTGCATGTAATATTTTGGCAAGCAAACCAAAAATTTCATCCTCTGATTTTCTTGAACCAGAAAAGATATAATTCTTATCATCATCAAAAGATAAATAACGGAAAAATGTATTTGCAAATTCAACTATGGTTTCGGAAAAAGCGGTAAAGTTTTGAGGATTGTTTGGGTTATCCTTTCTGATCAAAGCAGCATTCTCCATGTCAAAGGCTGTTAATTGCTTAGTTGTATTGAGAAACTCTTTAAATTTTTGAGTAATAACCAGTTCCTGCTCATTTATCAGGCCTATAAAGAGTTCTCTTAAATCCTTTTTGGATAGTTGTATTTCACGTAGTAAAGATGCCAACTCAACAGATAGTTTCAAATGGAAATTTTCATTAAAATAATTACATAGTCGAATTATATTAACGACATTCTTGCTTACCCCTTCCGAAATAGCCTTTTCATGCAATTCGTGATTTAATGCCTTGTCATATTTTGGAGAAAATGGGTAGTATTCCGCTTCAAAGCGAATTTTTTTTAAATACTTTGAGTCTATTTTATTGGGAAGTTTTATTTTAATCATTATTCTAACTTAATAGTCTTTAATTTAAGGCTTCTTTGATTTCCTGCATTATATTATTAAACTCAGATACATATTCAAGTGCTATGTCTTTTGACGGCTCCAATCTGCCTTCAGAAAATCGCACATTAATTGAAATTGGGTTATTGTAAATTGCGATGTCTAGCATACGTTTACCACGAAAAGTAAAGAATTCAAAAAGAAGTTCCCTCAATTCCAAGCTGCTGTATTCTTGTTGAGTCTTACCGTACATGTTATCGAATCCATATTTGTGTTCAAATCCATATTTGAATTGCAATAATTTTGTTGCCAAATCAACATCTATTGGTTTATTTAATTCAAGTTCCTTCGATAGCCAAAAAACTCTTTTGTTAAGCATCACTGGATAGCTAATCCTTGAAAGTTCAGATGTAAACATCCAGTTACTAGGAACCAGATCCTTTTGAATGCCTTTAAGAATTCCGACTGCATCTTCTGTTTTTACTTGCAGAATCCTAAGTCCAACTGCATTTATTTTGTCGTGAACGAATTTAACTTTATTAGTATCCAAGTCAGGTTCTATAGCCCAAATTAAAGTGTCATCATTATATTGAAATGCCATCCATTCATGATTAAGCAATCTTCTTATTCTCATCATCATTGAGGAATTTACGTTTTCGACTGCGTAAAAATTATAGTTAGCAATTCTATTCAGATGACCATACTGCATGATTTGGTGATTATACTGTTCTACGGGGTTTACTTTTTGTTCAAACATTTGAACCACTTGAATGCCTGTTTTTTCATGTAACCAGATTGTATCTTCTGAGTTTTCAATCAATTTAAACTCTTTATCAGATAGTAAACAATAATTATATTCGCTTTGAGTATTTTTATCCTCTCGCATAATGAATGTTGAAGCAGAAGCTAAATCTATTTCTCTAGGCTCTGCAATATCATGTAAATAGATGATACTTTTGCTCTGACTTGTTGTCAAATGCCACCAAGAATTTAACTTTCCATCTCTCAAAACTTCTTGACTTATTTTCTTCACAACCTCTTCTTTGATTTGGATTGGATTGTATTTTTCAGTTTTGGGATTCATTATTATTTCCATAGTCAAAGCGTATAAAGGTCTGTGAACAAAATTCAAGCTCTCTTCCGGCAACATATAATTTATATCAAGATTGCCAGTAAACTGGAACCATCTTTTTATGTTTACACAATAATCATTCGAGATATTAGCACTATAATGAAGTCCTTTTACTACTTCTTTAACCCAAGATTTTGAAACAAGAATAGTAAGTAATTTTTCAAATGCGTCACTCGCTTCTTCACCGTTTTTTAAGAATGGTAGTTCTTGAATGGTTAAGTCGAATTTAAAACTTCTTAAGCCATGAACTTGACCCAGACCGCTAAACCATTTATTAATTATATCTTGATTGTTTTTTATTTTATCCCAGATATTAAAACCATTCCAGTAGTTAATTTTTGGACAGTCATCCGGATTAGTAAATCCCCTGTTATATTCATTATCAGTTATATATTTTTTACCTTGAGGGGTAAGATCTGAATTCGTTACAAAAATAGCTTCTTTGCACTTTTTTCTCATGCATGCCACTACAAGTAAATCTAAATCATCTCCATTGTAATGAGATTTATAGTCTACTGTATGCTTACACTGTGTTAAGCATCTTTCTCCTTTAGGGTTAAGCGTTAGTATGTCCTGCTTTTCATCTCCCTGACCATCTGTCACATCAATTGCTTTATGACCTTCTACTTTAATAAGAACATCAAGAATAAACTCTGGGAATTTATCATAACCAATTTGAGATAAATACTTGAAAATACCATCTCTAGTTGGCGTGGTAGTATTTATAACTACCTCTGTTGGTAATGTATGATAGAACAGTTTACATACACAAGAAATAATAGAGCTC
>CAZAPH010000023.1:0-2889 GCA_964487105.1 uncultured Akkermansia sp. | reverse complement strand
GTAGTTATTTCTATAAGGTTATTAGATTCTTCTATTACCCAAGAATTTTCTTTGATCAAAGTTTTTATCAATTGTTTTTGCTCATTTGAAAATAGTTCCGAATGTAAGCCTGATAATAACTCAGGGTTTTCTTGATTACGCCATAAGCTTTTATGTTCAGTTTTAATAATATCACGAGGTTCACCATTTGGAGTCAGAAGAATGATTTCGGGAATTCTCTCTTTTACAGCCCTAAAAATATCTAGACCGTCATAATCCCAATCACATAAATAGTAAATTGGCAGTCCTCTTCGATCAGTGTAGTTAAGTTTTTCAATATTTCTACCGCCAGCATACCAAAGTTCAATTTGCTTTTCCCTAGGTTTACCCGGCATTTTTAAAAAATGTAAATTTTCACATAGGACAATTTTTTGTGGAGTTTTGCAATGAAGAACGTATAAATACTGAAAGTCTCTGTTATCTGCGAATTCATCCACCTTTAAAATTAATTTTACGGCATTTTCTAACGCTTCTCTATTATCGAGATATTTTTCATTTTTAAAAAACATTAAGGAAACACCTCTTCTAGTTTCATTTGATTGAATTATTTGTTCTTGAATTTCATTTAGTTCTCCGGCATCCATTTGAAATTTCATATCACGCAATACCATTATATCATCAACTTCAAATTTACAATATGGAGTATTTAAACCCATTTCATTCAAAAAAGCTTGGCACTCATTGTATTTTTTGAGATAACGAGTTTGAAATGTATTTTTGAAATTCTCATCAATAACTGATATTTCTTTTCGTGTGAACAAAAGTTCTTTAGTTTGATCGGAATGATATTTAAACACTGCATCTTCGGCTAGAGTTGAGCGAAACTTTGTCTTGCCGGATTGATAGAGTTCGTATAAAGATTTAAAAGTTTGCCAGTTCATGAGTGTTTTACTTTCAAATACGTTTCTAACTCTGTTCTACCTTTTGTTGTCCTAAAATAACTCATCACTTTAGGGTAATTAATATCTCTATTTTCTTTTCCCGGAAGTAAATGATGAATATACCAACCATCTTCGCCTCCAAGCGCATACGGTTTCGGTGTCATGGTTATAATTTGATAGCCATATTCTTTTGCTATAATAGGAAACATGCCAAAATTTACATTGTCCAAAGTGGCAGATTCTTCCAAAATAATAAATCTTAAGCCAGCTCTATCACCATCTTGTACTATCGAAAGCCTAGCTATTCCAAGTAAAGCAACTGCTGTATAACTCTCTCCTGTGCTTCCCGGTATATCTTTTCCTTTTTCATCTGTTAACTTACCAACAAGCACAAAATACCTCTTGGGATTTAATAAATCTTCAATTGAAATTTTTGACTTATTGCCTGAATATTTAATATAAAAATCCTCAATAAAACGTTCAGGGGTTAATTCTGATTCTGTATTTGTTGAGGAGGCAATGTTATGAGCCGATTTCCTCAATTGTTCTATCCATTTAATATCAAGCTTAGGGCTTGGGTTAAAATCTATTTTAAAATAAAACCTATTGCTAATTAATTTACCTTTAAAAAAATCATTTAATGATTGTACAATGGTTTTATACCGATCATAATAAATTTCAGTTTTGCCAAATACTTTAGTAAGGCTTTTTAAAAGTTCATCTGCAATAGATAAAAGTTCTGTATTCAGACCCTCCAAATGACCAGTGATTTCATCTAAAGCTTTTATTTTTCTCCCTAATAATGCTTGTTCTAAAATTTCAAAAGAAAAAGTAGCGTTATTAACTTGTTCGTTTATACGGCTATCTCGGTGTTCTTTTGTTTCTTCATATCTTGCAACAACTTGATTGTACTCATTGATATATTTTAGACCAATGCTTTGAAACTCGGCATTAAGTTTCGTTATCTCGGATTGAGATAGAGGCTCTTTTGTAATATCTGGAAGAGGGCTTTCGGGATATTTTTCTTTATAAGAAATTTCTGTTTTTTGGAATTTATCTTCGGCTTCAGTCAGTTCAGAGGATAGCCTATTAAAACTGTCTTTTAACAAGGGTAAATTTTCCTTAATGCTTTTTACATCACTTTGTTCGCCATCAAATTTTCCTTTTAGATGTTCCTTACGTTTCGAAAAAATATTTTTCCTTTTTTCAACAAATTCAACTAAGGCGTCAAATTTTGTATCATTAACTGAAATGCCATGATTCCTTTTAAATTTCTCAAGCTCTTCAAGTTGCTTTTGATATTGACTTTTTAAAAGAGATATTTTTTGATTAATCAAACCCACTAATTCAGCTGCTAACTTATGACCGGATATTTTGGTGTAGTCGGATAAATCTACATCAAAATCATATTCATTGAAATTTTCAGATTTAACCCCCTTAGAAAGATTCTCATATATATTTCTCTGTGCACTAAATTCTAAAATTGCTTGATCAATTTGATTTTTGAGTTCATTAATAGTGTTTACTTGAATTTTGGACAAATCTGGTAATAAAGCAGATTTACTCGACACGAACTCATTAATATCCCCAATTTTCAGCCACCATCCTTTATTCTCATTATCTTCGGTAATATTATTTTCACTCAGAAGATTCAATGAATCGGTATATCTTGACCCTTCTTCTATGTTACTTGGTTTACCATAAAATATATTTCTCAAATAAAGTAGGATAGCTTGCTGAGATTTACTCAACTGTTTGTTATCTGAAAGTGCTTTAATAAAAAAGCTATTTTCATCTAATCCGTCAATAACTTTTTTAAAATCGGTAAGTAGTTTTTCTTTTACATCAAGTTCACCGATTTTTTGTTTAAGCCATTTATCTTGATCTGTTTTCTTTTCGTCAATTGCCTTTACAGTTGAATATCGTTTGAGCACTTCAGCTGATTTATTTATAGTTTCAATATTAAGAC
>CAZAPH010000022.1:29004-33917 GCA_964487105.1 uncultured Akkermansia sp. | reverse complement strand
AGGTAACTCTGTTTTTATTAAACGTCCTAAACCATCATAAGTATACTTACTAATTAAACCCGTAATATCTTTTGAGGTTATTTTATTTCCATACTTGGTTTCATAGGTAAACTCCTCAAAATTACCTAAAGCATTGGTTAGCTTGGTAACAAAACGGCCTGTAGCATCGTAATTTAATTGCAAGGTGCGCGGGTTTGACAAATCGGGTGCGGTTAAACTAACATTGGCTGGCACACCGAAATTATTAAAATTGCTGTAAGTACTTGTAATGTCAGTATCGGTAATATTTGAATTATCTACCTTGGTTGTTAAGTGCCCAGCTACATCGTATGTCATCGTTGTATTAAAAATACTATAGGATGAGCCGCCATAGGAATTATTACTATATTTTTTTGTAGAGCTTAACGTTGGTTTATAATAGGTATGTCCAGTAATTGGATGCGTAAAAGTCTGATAAGTATTACTTACCTCTGTACCAAATCGCTTAGTATTACTTAGCCATACTGTGGAGTAGTTATCACTCAAATATAAATTTCCATCTTTAGTATTATCATAGTACATTTCATTAGTACTATTCGTGCTTTTTAAATAATCCTTGCTCGTTGTTGTTGAGCTTTGTAAATAACGTGTATTACCTGTGATAACATAGTTAAAGTTACTGTTCTGTTTACTAACTAAATTAGCAGGAGAAAAATTAAGAAATGAATTAGCGATAAAACTTGTTAAAGCGGTTTCTGTTTGGCTGTTTTTTAAATAATCTGCCGAAGCATCATAAGTAAAACTACTTACAGACGCAAAGTTTGTAGTTACATCAAAAACATACATTTTTTCAAAACCAATATAATTACTTACCTGGCGATGAAATAAAGAGTTTTCATAGAAATATTTTTTTTCACGACCGTTTAAAAATGTATTTGTTACAACATAACCGGGCGTTTTAACTTGCTTAAAAATAACTGGATTAGTTGTTGTAGCTTTTCTATAAATAGGTTGATTAGTGCCCGCTTTGTTATTAGCTAACATACTATATTCAACTTTGTATTCGTTTTTAAGATTGTAGATCTTGGTTACAAACTGGCTAATATTTTTATTGAACACACTATACTCAATTGTAGGAGCCATGTTTAATGCATTTTGACTTAGATAATCCATTGTTCCGTCTCCATCAAAATCTGCCATAGCACTTGCGAATTGAGAAGCTTTGCTGTACGTTGCAGGTGTTGTTTTTAACCCCGTCCCGTCTGACTCAAAAACGTGGTAATTGGTTACATAACTTGGTCCATCATAAGTTGTAGCTATCCAATCTACATTACCATCGTTATTAAAGTCGCCTGCAAAAAAGCCGGCGTCTTTGCCGCCAATATTTGTTGGCACACTAATTAATGATTGTTCATTTGCAAAATTGTTTCCTGTTGCATAACATATTTTTAAGTTAGCTGAACCGGGGTTAGAACCATTGATATAGGCAGATGGAAATTGATGGTATAAAATATCCGTTTTACCATCATTATTATAATCAACAAAATCTATATTGCTGGAAGAAATCTCTAAAAATTGAGAAAAGTAAGCATTGAAAGAGGCAGATGAACTAAACATTGCAATGTTAGGACTAATAGATTTAGAAAGTAAAGCAAAACTATTAGAGATTGAATTAAAAGTTAAAACATCAACCGAAAAATTAGTAAAACTGTAACTTGGTAGATTAAATGGGCCAGAAATTCCTTGGCATTTTAGCAGGTAAATATCTGCAACGCCATCTCCATCAAAATCACCTAGTTTTGGTTTAACAACATCAGTAATTGGGTATGTTAAAACAGTGTTATTCGACCTAAATACCCTAATGTTGAACTGGTCAATGATAATTCTATCTAGTAACTTATCACCATCAATATCGGCCATCGTATTAAGATAGCTTGAATTTGATGAGTTAAAAATAGCGTAAAAATTTGAATGAAATAGATTACTTGAAAACCAAGATTGAAAGTAAGTTGGTGGATTTGTTATATTAGCATCAGTACTAAGAGTATAATTTGTACCATTCGATTTAATTTTATAAATCGTGTATCCGTTACCACTATTTACGGTAATGAAAACTTCTTCAATATCATCATCATCTTCGTCAAAAACATCAATACCAGTTATTACTATTTTAACTTGGGATATTACTTGGGTATTAAATAAGTTAGTATTAGTTACTTTTTGAAAATCGTTTCTTGACCCAACAGTAACAGAATTTACGTTCAAAAACACTTCAAAATAGGTGGGTAAGAATTGAGAGTGAGTGCTTGAAATGCTTTGTTTATTGTTGACGGTTATTATATCCTTTTTACCATCACCATTCAAATCAGCAGAAATTGTAGACATTACATCCCCATCTATAGTTGAGTTTACGGTAAAAGTGTTCTGCGGAAAATTATTTGGTGAATTATCTTGTATGGCTGGATTTGCTATAATCGAATTATTACTTAAAATAATACCATTAGGCTGATTTGTAATCTTATTTAACTTATTCCAATCAATAAAGGTCGGATTTAAGGTATTACCATTAGCATCAACCTCTGTTATCTTATTAACTAAACTCACATTAGCATATGTATAATCAATTATATATTTGCGTACTAAGTCGTTATTATCGTTGGTACAAACGATGCTCTTTAATAACTGAGTTTGATTAAATAAACCATTGCCAAAGTAATTTTTGCTAATATCGGCCCGGGTTACATACTCAAATTTTACTTTGTTATAAGGTGCTAGACTTTGCGCAGTATTACCAGAATATTCAATTCTATCAATGTTTACTTCGCCATTAGTATTATTGTAAACAAAGTTCATATAATTTCCAAATTCGTCTGTAATTTTATTTATAAACCAAGATAGAGTAATGTTTGTATTGGCTGAATTTAATCGTGAGTCCGCTGTATTGCCGTATTCTATTACTTTTCCATCGGTGGTGTATACAATAAAGCTGCTTGGTCCATTACCAGTATTTCCTAAGGATACTATTTTATTGTAGCTTTCAACTTCTGTTTTGTATGTGCTATTAGCTGCACCATAAATTCCCGTTTTTTGTAACAAACGTTCACCATCCATTGCAAACACATCGTTAGTGTTTAACCCAATTGGTTGATTAGCTCCATCATAGTAAAACGTTTTGTTGGTACGACTAATTCCTGAAATACCCATTAAAGAAAAACCTAAACCCATACTACCATTACCACCCACGTTGCTATACGCTATACTTAAATTTGGTTGTGTTGAACCAAAGCCCGGCGCAATGGTTATAGGAAATTCATATACAAAAGAGCCATTAGGAGTTACGTTACCACTGCCTTCAGTACAGCCATAAATTAAATTGGTATTGAATGAAATAAAATTATTTGATGGCAAAGTATCGCCATAAACAGAAGTACTGACATTTGTAGGGTAAGTCCCAATACTTAAGTTCAATAAATTAGTAGCACCTGTACTTGCGGAGCCGTATTTAAAACCAGGTTGTAGTTTAATGCTTGTTGTAGCGCGTGTGTATGTGTCCGAAGCATAATTAATAGGTATATAATTAATAGTTATGTTTGCCGGGTTTTGTCCTCGACTATCAAGTATTACTATTAATTGTAATATAAGATAAAGTGTCTTAAAATATTTTTTTATCATACAATATAATTAATTAGTAATAATAATTTTATAAGTACTATTCTGCTTTTTATTGTAACGTATTTCAAGTAAGTATATACCTGCTATTAGATCTTGTACACTAACGTTTTGTGTTGTTCCGTCGTAGACTCCTGTTTTTAATACCTGCCCTGTGTTATTTAATAGTTGCCATTTTGCTTCCTTTGTATCTTCGGGTAAATCCCCCTCTATATTTACAAAAGTTTGAGCAGGATTAGGATATATTTTAAAATTTACGTTTGGATCAATATTTGCACTATCTTTTTCGTTGTAAGCAAAACGCGCACCAGGTGGTATTGGCGGAATTACTTGTACTTGCCTTTGAATCATATTACCTGCGGCATCGTATGAAAAGGCTATAGTAGTTTGAGATTTTGATTTTATATTTATTAAAATTAAAAATGCGATTAATGAAACATTGAATTTTTTCATGAATAATTTTTTAAACGATTAGTTTATTTTTTTTCTTCCAATACCTTTAATCGGTTTAATACTTCTGTAATTTGATTTTCAATTGCTTGATTCTTTTTTTCCAACTCAATATTATAAAGCATTAACTCCTCAATAGTTTGTTGCTGCTTTATGAGCAAATCGCTGACATTAATTCCATTTTTCTCGTAATATGTTCCTTTTTCAAAATTTGGTAAATGTTTATTTTGTTTGATGAATTGCTCTACTTCAACTAAAGATTTCAGTTAATAGTTGCTATCAAATACAAAATCTGCGAAATTTTGATTCAGGGTAATCTCTACCTCACGACCATATACCATACCCGATTTAGTTATTGTAAATAAATCTTTGTTATTTGGAATATCTCTAATTGTAAATACACGAGCCTCCCCACCGTAAGGAGCTGGCATATTATTTGGTGACAATACTCTGATCTCAGTATATCCATTAGATTGTACTTTAAAACTTTCGTTTGCATTAGCGTTATTTTTAATTACCAAGGCATCGTCTGTATAATTGCCAGTCAAATTTATTAAAGTGCTTCCACTGCTTTTAATTCTGTAATTGAGATTACCTGTATTTTTTTCTTTTATATCAAAAGCATTTTTATTAGGGTCGCTAAATATTTTTAATCCGTCATTACTCCATGCGTCAATAGTAAGCCTACTTGTAGGGTTATCCGTGCCGACGCCAACCATACCATCATCAGCAAGAAAAAATAGATAATTATTTGCGTTAGCACTTCCAAAAGGCTTCCAAAAATTAAGTCCGGGTTTTGCAAACTGAGATGGTGC
>CAZAPH010000022.1:20461-28994 GCA_964487105.1 uncultured Akkermansia sp. | reverse complement strand
CGGGCCGCCCGTATTGCTTGCTATATTAGAGCCAAAACTAACCGTACCATCTGTTTTAAACCAAGCACGATTAACAGCATTGGATTTTAGAATAAAATCAAAATTATTACATGTACCAATTGAAGCTTCGTTAAATAGTCCTTGTAGTGTTGAGTATGGCACAAAATTATCGCCGCTCATACTCCATTGCGGAGAACCCGGAACACAACTTATTACCGGTATATGGGGATTTAAGATAACATTTCCAGAATTATCAACCGATAAATCACCGCCATTGCCAACAAAGGAAGATAATTTCAATCCTCCATTTAGTGTTGTGCTTCCATTGGCATTAACATTTCCATCTACTATAAAGTTATTCGCTACTTTGGCACTGCCATTTACGTCAAGTTTATACTGAGGGTTTGATGTGCCAATTCCAAGATTTCCTGTATTGAAAATCATGTTATCAGAAACAACATTCCAGCTTGTTGCACCTAAAGGTAGGGCTCCCCAAGTGCCGTTACCATAAAGTACTTGCGTAGCAGTACCGCTGGCAAATGGTATCAAATTTCCGTTTGGATCTGCCTGTAAAAATCTATTTCCCGACCCAACAAAGGTTGAAGCTTTTAAATTACCTATCGCATCTATAGTTAGGCGAGTTGTGTTATTGGTCTTAAAAATTAAATCGGTAGAATTACTTGTTCCTATAAAATCACCTGAACTTGGTGTATTACCATTTACACGCCACCAGTTTTGCGATTGACCACTACTTAATAAGGCTGAGCCAATCAAAAATGCTGTAGGGATAACTTTTCTCATAATTATTGTTTTATAATCAAATATACCAAATAAAAATTAAAACCAAAAAAAGTTAAATCTTAAAGGAAAACCATTTAGCAAATTGAAAATATAACAAAAAGATAAAAAAATTTTAACACCTCTATTTTCGGGTCAAGCTCGATTTTCAATTAAAGTATTTTGCATCAGAAACTGCAAAACCATGCTTTTATCATAGTCAATAACGATCAATATGCACCAATGTGCGCCAATATGCGTAAAACTCGGTAAGCGCAACAAATTAAATCCAGAAGTTTGCTCAAAAAAGAGCAAAACAACATGATCATTACTTACAATAATCTTAAACAAGTCGCCTTTTCATCCCTCTTTATTGCTTTTCAGTACTCAAATCACCCAAAAGTGGAAACCATTTTTAAAGACCAACTCAACTTTGTATCAATAAAAGTAAACGAAAGTGAATATAACTGCACGGATTTCAACAGAAGTGTAAAATATGGGCAGCGCAAGAAATCGCTGTTAGAACTTTGTAGCGTAAAAACAAACAAAAGTAAAATACCATCAAAATGAATCTTAAGCATATGAAAAAATTCAACAAAAATTAAAAATACTTCAAAAAGTTCGATTATTCGGACAAATGCGGACACCAGCTTTTTTTGATGTCTCATATTTGTACCGCAAAAGCATAAATAAAACAGAAAAGCCATGAACCAGACCAACCAGAAAACAGAAAACAAAACAAGCGATAAAAACATGAACGGGAAAGAACAGCCATCAGCATGGGAAGAAGCCGCCACCAAAATAGCAGGCGATAATCAGTTATTGGCAAGCCTGCTTAAATTATTGATAAGCCCATTTACTCTAATTGCAGGCGTTGGGATAATCGTCTACCTGTTCATTAAAAATACACATTTCAAAAAAGAAATTGAAAAATTGAAAGAAGAAAATAAAAAACTTAGCGATGAGAAAAATCTTGTTGAAGAAGAAGCTGAATACCTAAATAAGAAGTACAACAAGCTAAAAAAGATCATAGAACTGGAGCAACAGGAATCGGAACAGCAAAAACTTTCCGAACGGTCAAATACTATAATTTATAACGCTCACAAAAATAAACTTTCATACCTGAAATAACATGAACACAGAAAACAAAATACAGACAACAGAATACAAAGTACCACTTGAATTATTTGGTGATCTGCTTCGCATACTGCTTAAATGTAAAATACCTTATTACATTACCGGAATAAAATCAAAGACAAACATTTTACTGGTTAACGTAAAATTCGATAAAGATAACAAGTTTCATAACAGCGTAAGAGAAAATGTAGAAACAATCATCAATGACTTTGGCTATTACATGGAAGGATTAAGCGAAGCCGTATTATACGCTGCGGAAAACGATTAACGTAAAACAAGAGATCATGCACAACAACTGTTTACATTGCGGAACACATTTTAAGGCACGAAGAATGACAAAGAAGTATTGCAGCCAGAAATGTAAACAGCTTGCCTACTTTAAAAGGAACGGAATGGTCTTTGGTCTTAACGGCGAGATCACTCAGCCATTTATCGTAAACGAACCCACCGTAAAAGACGATACTGTAAAATCGGATAACGTAAAAGAAAATATTAACGTAAAGGAGTTCTTAACCATAAAAGACACTCCTGAAACTTTACGTAAAACAGAAAAGGATCTTTTTATAAGCGAATTGCAATTAAATGAACTTATCCACTGCCTCACAGAATCTTTTAACGTAAAATTAGAACAGGCTATTAGTAAGGTAAAGAAAGAACTTGACGTAAAATACCCTTCACTTTACGATAAAAAAGAATTAGCGCAAAATACGCAAGCAGAAAGCAAGATCGAAATCCCATTATGTAACGGTGAACCATTTGCAGGTTTTAGCAGTCACAGTAATAAATCAAAACTAAAGGAGGAAAATATAACCGTAAAAGACGATAACGGCATATTAGCGTCAAATACGGAAAATGCGATAACAGAAAACAAGGTGGACTTTACGGTAAAAGAAAATGAACAAGCCCAGTCAGATCAAGCACACCTTATTGAATTCCCGCAAGAAGAGGAAAGTGAAGAAGAAAGCGAAGAGCAAGAAAATCAAAACGATTTTTACGGTAACGCTAGTAAGGTAAAAGACAGTAATGAAACCGATACCGTAACAGAGCCCTTTACAAAAACTGGGAGCGTAAAAGACGTATTATGCAAAAAAGCCGAACCTGAAATTTTAATCGATCAAAAATACGAGCCTTTTCAATCCGTTTTTTGCTGGGACATAGAAGAACATAGCCAGAGCATTCAGGAGCATTTTGATTTTAGTTCAGATGATCCTGCCATAAAATGGTTAAGTCTCCGTCTGCGCTGCATTTTAGAAAATGCGATTCGCTTTACAGAATATGCCAGCATTGACAAAGAATCCTTTACTAAACTCACTAATGCCTTAAATAAATTAATTGACAGCCATTCATGGAATAACATCTCACACTATTTCCTGGTCAGCAGACCATTAACTGAATTGGCTGATCGCATGAATGATCTTGTAAACAAGAACAAAAAAGAAACCATACCATTACGGATCAGTTTAAAACTCAAAGCCCATTTAGTAGCGATCAGAGAGCAGTTAAAAGAAACCGTTGAAAAAATACCGTTCAATGAATTGGATTTTTCAGAACCGCATTACCAAGCAAAAAAGATAAATGGTTTAAACGGAAATAAAACAGAAAACTGGGATTAACGTTACAAATAATATACAGATACGGGACTAATTTAAAATGATGACGACGATGAAAACGATACTGATGAGGATGAAGAACTAAGCGAAAGGCCAGTACGGAAAGAAAATCCTTATAATGACCGCATCCGACATTTTCAGCGGACGGGTAAATTTCCAAGCAGACATTGAAAATAAAATCAGAAATAAAAACCAATAAAAAACAACAACATGGGAACAAAAAAAGAAACACAGCCCCGCTACATGGAGGTAAATGTACCACAGGAGGCAATGACAGAAGTAGCAGAATTAATTGAAAGTAGTGCAATTGAAGCCAGCATTTTGGGAACAGGTGAGGAAGAGGAAAGTATCAGTATTGGATTTAACTACCTGCCTGAACAAAGAGATAGCATGATGGAAATTCTTGAATTAATTGAAGATCACAAAGAAGAATCAGAGCAGGAACAAGAGGAAGAAGAATCAGAAGATTAAAAATTAATTTTTATCAAATAGTCCTGAAATATCAGTAAAATTAGGCATTTCAGGCTGTTAATAAAAGAACTTTTATATGAGAAAGATTATGTGTATATTAGATTTAAGAGTGAGGGAAAACAAGTATTTTCTCTTGCAAAAAATGTTCTTTGACTTACTGGGAAACAAAACTGTACTAAGAAAGGTGAGCCATGATTAAGAGGGTGAATGAACTAAACCTTGAAAGAGCCAAAACTCTTTTAGGTGAAAAGAAAATCCCTGATGAGAAATTACTCAGGGTGTTGGAACAGGTAAAACTATTTTGCAAAGTTGCTTATCAGTTATATGCCAAACAGGGCGGGACTGAGAATGCAAGTAATAATGTGAGACAGATTGATGCCGAACCACCCAATCAATTCACTAATGCTGCTTAAAGAAATTTAAGTATACAAAAACTTAAAAATCATGGAAACAAACAACCTTTTTAAAATATTCGGAAAAGGAAAAAAGAAAATCCGAATAGAGACAAATGAATGTGTAGTATATACTCGTGTATCAGGTTTAAAACAGTTAGACGGACTTAGTTTAGAAGTTCAGTTAAAAGCTACAAAGGAATACATTGCAAAACATGAACTGAATGCAAGGGAATTTTTTGGCGGAACTTATGAGAGCGCATCCACAGATGAGCGCAAAGAGTTTCAGCGAATGATTGAGTATCTGAAAAAAACCAAGTATAAAATCTCAAATATCCTTGTTTACAGTTTAGAAAGATTTTCAAGAAATGAAAATGTACTTTGGCTGAGTTCACAACTAAGAAAACAGGGCATTGAAATTGTATCAGTAACTCAACCCATTGATACAAGTAACCCTTCAGGGATCATGCAGCAAAAAATGCTTTTCATCTTTGGTGAGTTTGACAATCAACTCAGAAGACAAAAGAGCATGGCAGGAATAAAAGAACATTTATTGCAGGGCATTTGGGTAACAGCCCCGCCAATAGGTTATGATACCATTAAGCATAACAAAGAGCGAAAAATTGTCGCCAATGAGGTAGGTATGGTCATTAAAAAAATGTTCTATTGGAAAGCAAAAGAGCGAATGCCAAATGTAGAAATACAAACCCGTCTTAAAAACATGGGTTATACCTGGTGTTTGCGAAAGATCGGGGATATATTTTCAAACCCTTTCTATTGTGGCAAGATGGTGCATAAAGCTCTTGAAGGTGAGGTAGTGAACGGCAACCATGAAAAAATAGTTTCAGAAGCTATTTTTTTGGAAGCAAATAACATTATAGCCGAAAAGAAACTCGGACTGCAAACCAAAAAGGAAAGACCTGAAATTGCATTAAAGAGGTTTATGCGCTGTGCTTGTTGCAACCAACCTATGAGGGGCTATATTGCTAATGGATGGGATGTACCATACTATAAATGCAATACAACTGGCTGTAAAAACAACAGAAATGCCAATAAGGTTAATGACAAATTTTCTCAAATGTTATCGTCTTATACGGTAAATCCTGACTATGTTCCTTTAATCAAAGAAGCTTTGTATTTTACTTTTCAAGAGCATAATGCCAGCCTACAAGCAAATGAGGAAGCAATTAACCGTAAAATACGGGAAGTAAAAGAGAAACTTGAAAGACTGGAAGAGAGGTTTATACTGGAAGAACTGAACAGCGAGTTGTATAATAAATACAAATTAAAATTTGAGAAGGAATTAGAAGAAATTGAAGTGCAAAGGGCAAGTAACAAAATAGAAATGTCGAAGCTGGAAGATTACATTGCCACAAGCCTTGAATTTACTACTAACCTTCGTGAAATGTGGTCTTTAGGAGACTACACACAAAGGCAGGAATTACAAAATGCACTGTTTTCAGGTGGTATTTTGTATGACCGCCAAAAAGATGAGTGTCGAAGTACAGGAGAAAATGAATTTGTTTCCGAAATTGCCCGTTTATCAGGCAGTTTCGGAGAGTTTCCCACCGTCAATAATAAAAATTTAATGCTAACTTCGGTTGGCGCAGGTCGAGCGGAGTCGAGACCTTGCTCTTTTTTGACTGTGTTATCGTTCTCGACTCCGCTCGAAGTGATGTTTAATTATCTATCGTTCACTCTTTAACTTCGTTAAATTCTCATGCCGATAATTGAAGCACTGCCTTAAATTTTTATAATATTTTTCAACTTTTCTAGCTTCTTGCCTATCACTACTCACCTCAATTGAGAAGATTAATGTAAAAGGGCTATAAGGTTTAGTCGTTTTTTCGTATCCATTGTTATGGCGATGAAAACGTAAAATTACATTTGAGGTTAATCCAACATAAATGTATTTTTTGTTGATACTTGAAAGGGCATAAACGTAATACATAATAAACTAAATTAAAAAAACCTCCAAATTGGAGGTTTTAAAGTAGCGGAAACGGGAGTTGAATCTACCTGTCGGCAGACAGGCCCGTGCCCTCAGGGTTATTCAATATTTTTTTTAATTTTTCTTTTCCAACGCCTGATTTATAATATTTTTCAACTTTTCTAGCTTCTTGCCTATCACTACTCACCTCAATTGAGAAGATTAATGTAAAAGGGCTATAAGGTTTAGTCGTTTTTTCGTATCCATTGTTATGGCGATGAAAACGTAAAATTACATTTGAGGTTAATCCAACATAAATGTATTTTTTGTTGATACTTGAAAGGGCATAAACGTAATACATAATAAACTAAATTAAAAAAACCTCCAAATTGGAGGTTTTAAAGTAGCGGAAACGGGAGTTGAACCCGTGACCTCAGGGTTATGAATCCTGTGCTCTAACCAACTGAGCTATCCCGCCATAAAATTGGGTTGCAAAATTACAATTTTGTTAAATAAAAAGCAAGTTTTTAAAAAAATAGTTAGTTTTTGTTTGGAATCTTAAAAATTGTTTATATATTTCTGAAAATTTTTCCGTTATGTCGAAAAAAAACAAGGTTTCGTCTGCAAAAAAAGTAAAAACAAAAACTGCAACAAAACCAATAAAAAAAGTAAAAACAACAGCTAAGCCAAAAAGTAAAGCTGTAAAAAAAGTTGCAACTAAAAAAGTAATTGCTAAAAAAACAGCTAAACCTATTGCAAAAAAAGTTGTTGCAAAAAAAGCAGCTAAAGTAAAGCCAGTAATTAAAAAACAAGCTGTTAAAAAGAAAATTACCAAAAAAATTATATCTAAAAAAATTACCAAACCTGCTAAAAAAGTTATAGCTAAAACATTAAAAACTAAAGCTGTAACAAAAGCAAAACCAATTAAAATTGTAAAAAATTCAAAGCCAGTTGTTGTTTCAAAACCAATAGTTAAAACAAAAGAAGAAGTTAAAACAGTAATTGCTACAAAGCCTAAAACAGAAACAAAAACTGTTCCGGTTGTAGCAAATACAAAAACTACTGAAACGTATAAAGATGTAATAGCAATAACAAATAATATACCCAAGGTAGTTAAAGATGAAATTTCATCAAGTAAAATCAATTCAATTTCAAGCAGTATTACCAACCTTTTAAAAACTAACGATGCCTATGCTGTAAAATCAGAAAAAGAACCAAATGGCAAATATGAAATGGAATTTGTGGTAAAATCCTCTGCGGATTTATTATTTGAATTTTTATACACTTCAAGTGGTTTATCTGAATGGTTTTGTGATGATGTAAACATTAGAAATGGGATTTATACCTTTGTTTGGGATGGGCAATTACAACAAGCTAGACTATTAAAAACAATTGAAAATCAATTAGTTAGATTTCAATGGGTAGATAAAATTGACGGGAGTTATTTTGAATTTAGAATTCAAAAAGACGAATTAACAAATGATATTTCGCTTATCATTACTGATTTTGCAGAAAATACACAAGATGCAAATTCTTCAAAACTATTATGTTAAATTATAGTAGATAATTTATTACAAGTTTTAGTTTCTATATTTTAAAAAAATAATTAATAACTAACACTTAACAAACTTTTTACTAATATTTAAACAGTTTTTTTATTTTTCATTTTTTTATTCCAAAAAAAATATTTTCTTTTGCAAAAAATTAGAATTTACTATGTATTGGACATTGGAATTGGCAAGTTGGTTAGAGGATGCACCTTGGCCAGCAACAAAAGACGAATTAATTGATTTTTCGATGAGAAGTGGGGCTCCAATGGAGGTAATTGAAAATTTACAAGAAATGGAAGACGAAGGCGAAAGCTACGAAAACATTGAAGAAATTTGGCCAGATTACCCAACAAAAGACGACTTTTTCTTTAATGAAGATGAATTTTAATTCATATTAAATTTTTTCGTTTTTATTTCAATTCATAAGTATAAATCCTTACATTTAAAGGTTTATGATTAATTACGTTACAGGTAATTTAACATCGTTAAATCCTGCTTTTGCAATAATAGAAACTGGTGGTGTTGGATATGGTTTATTTATATCTCTTCAAACCTATTCTATTATACAAAACCAAAACACAGCTAAATTATATACCGAAAGTGTATATATAAGAGATGATAATCCTAAACATTACGGCTTTGCTACAGAAGAAGAAAGAGATTTAT
>CAZAPH010000022.1:9683-20451 GCA_964487105.1 uncultured Akkermansia sp. | reverse complement strand
ATTTCAGTTAGTGGTGTTGGTGGTGCTAGTGCTATACTTATGTTATCTAGTTTAAGTGCACCCGAAATTGCAGGCGCAATTAATACAGCTAATGTTACAATGCTAAAAAGCATTAAAGGCATAGGAGATAAAACTGCACAACGCATTGTTGTAGATTTAAAAGGGAAGCTTGGTAAACATGAAGGAGGAATTTCACAGATTTTAACAACATCATACAATAAAAATAAAGATGAAGCGTTAATGGCTTTAACCACCTTGGGTTTCCCTAAAATTGCTGCCGAAAAAGCAATTGAAAAGGCAATTAAACAACAAGGTGTAAATACAGATAATGTTGAACAACTTATAAAACAAGCTTTAAAAAATTTCAACTAAACTTTGCGTAGCAATTCTATCATAAACTTTACACTATTAACTGCTACGGCTGCAATTTTATTTAATGTAGTTACAGGAAACTATTTTGAACAAGATGAAAATATAAATTTCACTTCTAAAACAAAAACTTACACGCAAGTTGTTGATACTCCAGAAGTTGAACCAGTAGATTTAAACTACAACTTTAATGATAATAAAGGAGCTCCGCCACAGTACGACCCTAAAAGTAAATTATACTTAGAGAACCCAAGTAATATTAAAACCGAAACTAATTATAATCCAAAAACAGGGCAATACGATATTTCTCAAAAAATGGGCGACTTAGAGTACAGGCCCGAAACATACATGAATTTGAAAGAATATCAAAATTACATGTATCGTAAACAAATGCGTGATTATTGGAGATCTAGAGTTGCTGCAGATGAATTAAATAACAAACCTCGTAAAAGTGTAATACCAACCTTACAAGTAAATAGCGAACTTTTTGACCGTATTTTTGGTGGCAATACCGTTGATATAAAACCTACAGGAACAGCAGAATTAATTTTTGGTTTAAACCGAAATAAAAACTTAAACCCCGCAATACCTCAAAGGCAACAAAAAATTACAAATTTTGATTTTAACATGCGTATTCAATTAAACCTAATAGGTAAAATTGGAGACAAATTAAAAGTAACAACCAACTATAATACCGAAGCCAGTTTTGATTGGGAAAACCAAGTAAAATTAGATTATACAGGCTACGAAGATGAAATTTTAAAAAAAATTGAAGCAGGTAATGTTACTTTACCGCTAAATAGTACTTTAATTAGTGGAAGCCAAACCTTATTTGGATTTAAAACCGAAATGCAATTTGGGAGATTAAGAGCCACAACCATTTTTTCGCAACAACGTGGTAAAAAACAAGAAATTAATTTACAAGGTGGTGCACAAACTCAACAATTTACTATAAATGGTGATAGTTACGAACAAAATAAACATTATTTTTTAAGTCATTATTTTAGAAATAATTACGACAAATGGATGGCCACCTTACCAGTTGTAAATACACCAATTGTTGTAACTAAAGTAGAGGTATATGTTTTAAACATAAACGGAAATGCAGAACAAACAAGAAATGTAGTTGCTTTTCAAGATTTAGGAGAAGATATTAAACAAGTACAAGCACAAACAAGCAATAGTTTAATTTCGCCAGCATCATTACAAGTTCAAGATTTAGATTTATTAGATTCGATACCATTTAATGATGCTAATAACCTTTATGGTATAATGACTAATACAGTAAATGGATTATTATCTGCACGCACTTTATCTTCCGTTACCAATTTAGCTTCAACAGCCTTTGGATCTAATCCTGATAATGCAGGTAACATATTTATGGATGCTTCAAGAGATTATAACATAATTCAAAATGCACGTAAATTAAATCCTACTGAATATTTTTTTAATCCACGTTTAGGTTACATTTCATTAAACCAACAATTAAATAATGAACAAGCATTAGCAGTTTCTTATCAATTTACTTATGGAGGCAAAACCTACCAAGTAGGTGAGTTTAGCGATCAAGTTCCAGATAATTCAAAAATTTTAGTTGCAAAATTATTAAAAACAGTAAGCGTAAGTATTAAACATAAAATGTGGCACTTAATGATGAAAAACGTTTATGCATTAGGTGCTTATAATTTAAACGCACAAGATTTTAAATTAGATGTTTATTATAACAATATAGAAACCGGTGTTGATGTTCCTTACTTACCAATTGGTGCCGTAAATGGGCAACAATTAATAAGAGTTTTAAATTGTGATAAATTAAGTGTAAATGGCGATAGAGCACCAGATGGTGTATTTGATTTTATAAAAGATTTTACAATTCAACCTAATAATGGAAGGGTTTATTTTCCAACTGTTGAACCTTTTGGAAGAAGCTTAGCACAAAAATTTGCATCTACTGATTTTCCAGAAGCAAATAAATATATTTTCACAGAGTTATACGATTCTACGCGTACTGCAGCAACCTTTATACAAAATAAAAATAGATATAAAATTAAAGGTTCTTACCGTTCAGCATCAGGATCCGAAATTGCATTAAATGCTTTAAACATACCTCAAGGTGCTGTTGTAGTTAGTGCAAATGGCGTACCCCTTGTTGAAAACGCAGATTATACGGTTGATTATACTTTAGGAAGGGTAAAAATTATTAATGAAAGTATTTTAAACTCTGGAGCACAAGTAAAAGTTAGTTTAGAAAGTAATTCACTTTTTAATGTACAGCAAAAAAGTTTATGGGGAACAAGGTTAGATTATAAGGTAAATCGAAACTTAACATTAGGAAGTACTTTTTTAAGATTTAACGAAAGACCAATTACTCAAAAAGTAAACATTGGTGATGAACCAGTAAGTAATATGGTTGCTGGTATAGATTTTAATTTTAAAAGCGACTTACCAATTCTTACAAGAATATTAGATAAACTTCCATTATACAGTACAAAAGAAATGAGTAGTATAACAATGCGAGGAGAGTATGCAAGACTTTTTCCAGGTAATGCTCGTGCTATAAAACAAAATGGTGGTAATTCTTATATTGATGATTTTGAAGGTTCGGTATCTCTTATTGATATAAGAAATCCTAATGGATGGTTTTTATCAAGTATCCCACAAGGCCAATCAGACAAATTCCCAGAAGCTGTAAACAGTAACACAACAACTACAGGTATGAATAGAGCCCGTTTTAATTGGTACACTATTGATCCTATTTTAACTCGTAATCAAGGCGGAAGCACTCCTAGCAGTTACAATAATCAAATTTTTTCAAACAACATGTGGAGGCAAGTTTTTGAAACAGAATTATTTCCTGGGAAAACCCCTCCTAACGGTCAGCAAGTTATATTACCTGTACTTGATTTAGGTTTTTACCCAAAAGAGCGTGGGCAATACAATTACGATGTTTTAGGTACTGCAACTTCTGCAGGTATTGATGCTGATGGTTATTTAAAAAATCCGGCCACACGTTGGGGAGGAATAATGCGTAGGTTAGAAACAAATGATTTTCAAGCGGCTAATGTTGAGTATATTCAGTTTTGGCTAATGGCCCCCTATAACGATGATTATGATGTAGCCACACATCCTGATTTTGATAAAACAAAGCCGCCACGTGGCGAATTATATATAAATATTGGCAACGTAAGTGAAGATATTTTAAAAGATGGGCGCATGAGTTACGAAAATGGTTTACCAGGTACAAGCCAAGTTAGCGCTTCTTTACCAGTAGATACTACAAAAGTAATAGCTGTTGTACCTTTAATTCCTCCTACAGTAAATGCATTTTCGCAAGACAATAACGATAGGCCTTTTCAAGATGTTGGGTATGATGGGTTAAACGACGATGCAGAACGACAATTATTTGCCAATTTTATTCAAGATATTAGCGGAAGTTCATTTAACCAAAACGCAAAAGCAATTCAAGCGTTTAAAGACGACCCTTCAACAGATAAATATCACTTTTTTAGAGGAGATGACTACGATTCTAATAATGATTATACATTAACACGTTATTCAAAATACAATAATCCAGAGGGGAACTCACCTACCGAAGCACAATACAATAACGCTAATCCAAATGGTGGAAACTATCCAACAGGCCAAACCAACTTACCAAATATTGAAGATGTAAATAGAGATAATACTTTAAGCGAAACAGAAAACTATTACCAATACAAAATAAGCATTACACCATCAGATGTTAATAAAACGGCTGTTGGTACAAATTATTTAGTTGATGCCTTTGATGGAACTGCAGATATTGGAGGAATTAACAAAACAGTAAAATGGTATCAATTTAAAATTCCTGTTAACCAATTTGAAAAAGTTGTAGGAGGTATAGAAGGATTTAACTCTATTCGTTTTATGCGTGTATTTGTACGTGGTTTTGATAGACCAGTTTTATTACGCATGGCACGTTTTGAACTTGTTAGAAGTGATTGGAGAAGATATCAATTTGACTTAACAAAATCAGGCGAGTATCTTGTAACTGATGACAACAGTACCTCGTTTGATGTAAGTGCTGTAAACTTACAAGAAAATGGCACTAAACAACCTGTAAATTATGTAATGCCTCCTGATATCCAACAACAACAAAATGTGCAAACAACTAACTTGGTGTTAATGAACGAACAAGCTTTACAAATGCGAACTTGTAATTTAAAAGATGGTGATAGTAGAGCAATATTTAAAAATGTTGAGTTAGACACGCGTATGTTTAATAACATTAAAATGAATGTACATGCCGAGCAACTTAATAATATTCCTTTAAACGATGGTGATTTAACTTTATTTTTTAGAGTTGGAACAGATTATAATAATAATTATTACGAATATGAAGTACCCTTAAAGTTAACACCAAAAGGTGCTTACGATCCCAATAATACAGATGCAAGATATCAAGTTTGGCCTGTTGAAAATCAAATAAATTTTAAATTTAGTGATGTAACAGAGTTAAGAAATGCTCGTAATAACGACCCTCGTTTTGGTTATTACAGCGATTTAAATAAATACACTAAACCATTTACATTAGCAATGAGTGGCTATAGTATGACGATTGTTGGTAATCCAAATTTAGGTACTATAAAATCTATCATGGTTGGAGTTCGCAATCCTAAATCACAAGATAATCAAGCGCATTGTGTTGAAGTTTGGATAAATGAATTACGATTAACCGATTTTAATAATTCAGGCGGTTGGGCAACAACAGGACAAATACAAGCTAAACTTGCAGATTTAGGAAATGTATCCTTAGCCGGAACATATATGACACCGTTTTGGGGATCGGTTGATAAAAAAATAAATGAACGAAGTAAAGAAACCAATGCCACATGGGATATGAGTACATCATTAAACATGGGTAAATTTTTCCCTTCAAATTGGAAAGTAACTTTACCTCTATTTTATAATTTTGGTCAAACTATTGTAACCCCATTATTTAATCCATTAGATCCAGATATTAAAATGGAGGATTTAAAAGCAAACGACAACATTTCTGATGGGTTAAAAGATAAAGTTTTAAGTCAAGTTTTAGATTTAACAGAGCGGAAAGGCTTTAATTTAACTAATGTTAGAATAGATGGTTTAAAACGTAAAAAAGCAAAACCAATGCCTTGGGATGTAAGTAATTTTTCAGCAACCTATGCTTATAGTGAAATAAATAGAAGAAATGTAAATATAGAATTTAGTGCAAATAAATCTTACAAAGGTAATTTACTTTATACTTACAACATAAGAAATCCTTTAACATTAAAACCTTTCACAAAAATAAAAGCATTAGATAACAAGTGGTTTACTTTAATTAAAGAATTTAATATACAATTATTACCAAATAGTTTTGGTGCTTCAATAGATTTTAATCGAACATTTAACGATTTAAAAAATAGAGATATAACTTCCATTTATGCTAACTCAAATGTTTTTGAAAATCCAATTTTAATAAATAAAAATTTTACATTAAATAGAAGTTATAATTTACGATGGGATTTTTGTAAAGCAATTAAATTAACGTATAACGCTTCAAACGAAGGGCGTGTGCTTGAACCGCAAGGTTATGTAACAAAAAGACAAGCACAAGAATACGATACTTTAATGCGAAATTTAAGGAATTTAGGAACTAACACTGTTTATCGCCAACAATATAATTTAGATGTTAATGTGCCTTTAAACAAAATACCGTTGTTTGATTTTACAACCTTAACCTACCGTTTTTCTGGTACTTATACTTGGAATAGAAGACCATTTGCCGCAGCAGATAGTATTGGAAATACAATTCAAAATACAGGCGGGCATAATTACACAGCTAATTTTAATATGACTCAATTAAACAATAAGATTACTTATTTTAAACGATTTAATAATTGCACTTATAAAAACAAAGAAAATGAAAAAGTAAAAATTAAAGACCCTAAAGCAAACACAGCAAAAGGAACAAACGGTAAAGTGCCTGAAAGTAAAATTGATAGTACTAAAAAAAGTGATAATTTTAAAGATATAGCTGCATTTATTGTAAAGGCAATAATGATGGTTAAAAATGTAGGAATAACCTATCAAAATAATTTAGGACAAGCCTTACAAAACTTTAAACAAAACTCGCAATTATTAGGAATGGATATGAACAACCAAAATGCACCTGGCTTTTTATTTACAACCGGTTTGTACGATGGAAACATTAGGCAAACAAGTGCAGCAAATAATTGGTTAGCTAAAATTCCATTACAAACAACGCCATATATAGAAACAAATCAACAAAACTTATCTTATAGAAGCAGTATAGAACCACACGGAAGTTTAAGAATAGAAGTTACTGGAAACTTAACAAAATCAAAAAACTTAAGTGAATTTATGATTTTTGATCCTTTAACTAACAAATTTGACTTTAATGTAAGTAGAAATGAAACCGGAAATTATAACATATCCACTTTTACTTTTTTTAAATCGTTAAGCGATAAAGGCAAAGGTATTAACTCTAGTTTATTTGACGAATTTTTAACTGAACGAAGAAATGTTGCAAATGAACTAGGCGCTGCAAATGGAAACTCAAATGGAGAAATTCAATATGTAGATATTAAAGGTACAAAACAATCGTATATTGATGGTTACGATAACAATCAACAAGATGTTTTAGTTGGTGCATTTTACAAAACTTATACAGGAAGATCAATATCTAATTATAATACTAAAAATTTATTTCCTAAAGTACCATTACCAAATTTTACATTAACATGGGATGGTTTAGGGAAATTACCAGCTGTTAAGAAGTATTTTAGAAGCATTAATGTTCGTCATGGATACAGAAGCACGTATAATATTGCAGGTTACAGTAATAATTTAATATTTAATCATGATGGTGTAACACAAGACCAACGTGTACCAGTAGCCAATACTTCAGGTGCAACCAACTTAACATCTAATTTTGCTAGTTATTACAACTTAAATTCAATAACCTTAACCGAAAGTTTTTCGCCATTAATTAAATTTGATTTTCAATTTCAAAAACAAGGATGGAATGCAAACTTAGAAACAAAACGAGATAAAACTACAAGTTTAAACATTACTGGTCCACAAATTATTGAAACTAAGGGGCAAGAATATATTGTTGGTGTTGGATATATGTATCCAAAATTGAAATTCAAAAAAATATCTATCCAAGGAAAACCGCTTGAAAGTAATTTAACGATTAAAATAGATTTTAGTTACAGGCAAAATTTATCAGTAATTAGAAGGGTTGCAGATGGTATAAGTATTCCAACAGGAGGTACAAATATAATTACACTAAGAAGCAGTGCCGATTATCAACTTACGCAAAACATTAATTTAAGATTATTTTATGATTGGATTAGAACTACGCCACAAACCTCTTCAGCTTTTCCAACGGCTAATAATAATGGTGGCTTTAGTTTAAGAATTAATTTCCAATAAACTTTTTTAAAATCAACTCTAAATCTTTAGATTTACCAGTGCCAATTAAAATTTTATCTCCATTTTTAAATTCAATTTGTAAACCCATATTACCAGCAATATTATATGCTTTTCCTTTACCAATTAAATTATATCTTATGGCCCACCCTCCATACTCTTTTAAAGGCGAATATTTTCTAACATAGCACTTATTAATTGTATCCCAAGCAAAATGTCTTAATTTTAACTGAAGTGGAAAAAATCTAACATAAATTCCATCTTCATTTATTTGTGTTTCTAGTTTTATGTTTATTAAAAAAATAGTTAATAGTAGTGTAAAAATAGCTGTAAAAATAACACCTGTATCACTTATAGGAACAGTAAAAGTAAAGTATAATAATTGATTAACTACAAAAACTAAATTTAAACCATTAATTGCAATAACAATTAACCAAAACCACCACTGATTAAATCGTTGTGTTTCTTTAAATAAAGTCATTTATTAAGTTTTACAATTTTTTTATTTTTTATTAGCAAATTATCTTTAGTATAAACTTTTAAATTATACGTGCCATTTGCTAAATTTGAAACATTAATAATATTATTTACTATAAACTCTTTTAATACTAATTTACCAGATAAATCATATATTTCAACATTACTAGTGTTATCACTAATAATATTTAAGTAATCATTAAAAGGGTTAGGAAAAATAACAACATCGGTATTTGCCATTGTATTATTATTTAACCCAACTGAATTCATTTTTATTAATCTAGCTCCGTTATATTTAGAATTAATTTTTAAAATCATCACATAAAATCCATCAGATAAATTACTGGTAATATAGTTTACTGAATATGTTCCAGCTGGTAATACTGCATCAGAAAAAACACTTGTTATTAGTGAGCCAGTCATATTGTATATACCTAATGAAAGCGTGTCTTTTTGACTAGTTGTAAAAAATATATTTGTATAACTATCGCAAGGGTTTGGTGATGCGTAAAAACTAATTGGACTTTGTGCTTTACTATTTAAACAAATAATGCAAAAAATTAATTTTAATATGAGTTTATTTTTCATAAATACTATTTTATTCATTGTTATCTTCTATATGAAGGTAATGTAAAATTCTATGGACTATGGGTGCAAAAAACACTGCGGTTATACTTAAAAAAGCAACACCGCTGTACAATGCGTAAAAAGAAGAAAATAATTTAGCCGCATCAGTTTTCATTTCAACAACTGGGCCCATACCTGTTAAAATCATGCTAGACATGTGAAAACTATCTAACCAATTTATACACCCTATAAAATGATAACCTAACATTCCAATTAATAAAGAAAAAGAAATTAAAATAAAAGCAAAAATTCCATACCTACTAAGCCTTAATACAAAATGTGTAAAAGGAATTAGTTTTTGTTTTTTATGTTCAAACTTCATAACTTAAATTAAACGTTATATTAAATTTATTTTATAATTAATTTTTCGAGTTTTCCTTTTCGTTTAACTAAATTTTTATAATCCCATTGTATTACTTCGGCTTTTTTTAAACAACGTTTTAAGTCAGTTTTAGAAATTTCATTTATAGAATTATAAAAAACAGAAGCATCTTTAAATTTACCACCAATTACATTTAGTATAGATTCTTCAAAGTCAGCTCCACTCCAAAACATTAAACGTATTCCTTTTTTTTGTTTACTATACCCTACAATAGGGTTATCATTAATAAACCAAACAGGATGAGCATGCCAAATTTTAGCTTGGGCATTTTTTAAATTTTTGTTTATTAATTTACAAAGTTCATTACAAAGTTCTCTTTCTTCAATTGAATTATTATATTTTAAAATATCTGTTAACATCAAAAATTAAGGTTGAGGAAATTTAGACAAATCCATAAAAAATATTTCCCAAGTATGGCCATCAAAATCTTCAATGGTGCGTTGTTGCATAAAACCATAATCACGCATTGGAGATGGTTCAATACCACCAGCATTTAAACCATTTTCTATTATTGTATTAACTTCATTAATACTACTTACCGAAAGAGAAAATAAGCCAGCGAGTGTATTTTTTGTATCAGCAACAGGTTTAGTAGAGAAGAGATTAAATTTTTCTTTAGTCATTATCATAAGATAAATAGAATCACTCCACACCATACATTTAGCAGTATCGTCTGAAAATTGAGGATTATTACTAAAACCTAAAGCTAAATAAAACTTCATAGATTTTTGTAAATCTTTAACCACTAAATTAATAAAAATTTGTTTTACCATAAGTTATAATTGTTATACTAAAAATAAGTAAAAAAAGATTATAAATTTAAGATAAAGTAATTTTTTTCTTTTTTTCTTTTATTCGTAAAGCCTTATGGTAAACAATAGGAAAAACTAATAACGTAAAAATAGTTGAGGTAATTAACCCTCCAATAATAACAACAGCTAAAGGCTTTTGGCTTTCTGAACCAATACCTGTACTTATTGCAGCAGGAAATAACCCAATTGCAGCCATTAAAGCAGTCATTACTACAGGACGTGTACGAGCTTTAACTGCATTTATAATCGCTTGGTTAAGGTCGTTTATTAAATTAACTTGTTTCCGAAATTCAGAAATTAAAATAACACCATTTAGAACGCAAATACCAAATAATGCAATAAATCCAACACCTGCAGAAATTCCAAAATTCATTCTGGTAACATGTAAAGCTAAAATACCACCTACAATGGCAAAAGGTACATTAACTAAAACATAACTTGCATCTTTAGCATTACCAAACATTATAAACAATAAAATAAAAATTAAAATTAAACTTACAGGAACAACTTGAGAAAGGCGTTTACTTGCTCTAACTTGATTTTCAAATTCACCAGTCCAATTTAAACTATAACCTGAATTTAAGTTGATGTTTTTTTCTACTTTTTTTCTTGCTTCAGCAATTGTACTTCCTAAATCTCTTTC
>CAZAPH010000022.1:0-9673 GCA_964487105.1 uncultured Akkermansia sp. | reverse complement strand
AACAGAATATTTAACGCCGATAAAACGTTATGTATTATCTCTATATATAAAAGCAGGGCCTGTAATTTGTTTAATTACAGCAATCTCTTTTAAAGGAATTCTACTACCATTAATAGTTGGAATCATTAACATTAAAATATCATTTTCATTTTTTCTATAATCTTTATCATATCTTATTCTAATATCAAATTTTTTTTCGCCTTCATATTTTTGAGTGGCAGTTTTACCACCAATTGCCATTTCAATTACAGCTTGTGCTTCAGATTTTGTAACTCCATAAATAGCCATTTTCTCTTCATCAAGTAAAATACTTATTTCAGGTTGACCAATATTTCTTAATATTCCAACATCTTTAATACCATCAACATTTTTTATTTCAGAAAGGATTTGATTAGCATATTCATCTAATTTATTCAAATCATCACCATAAATTTTTACAGCATTTGATGCATTCATACCGGCAACAGCTTCAGCTACATTATCAATAATTGGTTGTGAGTAATTATAATTAATTCCTTGGTATTTTTTTAATTGAACATCCATTTCTTCAATTAAATTATCTAAAGATATTTTTCTAGTCCATTCTTCTTTAGGTTTTAAATTAACTTGCATCTGAACATAATAGAAACCACTAGGATCAGTACCGTCATTACTTCTACCGGTTTGAGAAAGTACACCATTAACCTCCTGAAAATTTTGAAGTTCGTTTCGAAGAATTTTTACCATTTCAACAGTTTTAGGAAGCGAATAGCTCATTGGCATTTTTGCTTCAACCCAAAGTGCACCTTCGTTTAATGGGGGTAAAAATTCAGTACCAAGCCAATGTGTAGATAAAATTGTTAATATAAAAAAACTAAAAGCAATAATTAAAGTAGGTCTTTTATTAGCAAAGGTCCAATTAAACCCTTTAATAACAATTTTATGTACAAACCTTGTAAATCTATTATCTTTTTCTTTTACATCTTTATTTAAAAGAAATGCGCTTAAAAGTGGAACAATGGTTAAAGTAAATATTAAAGCACCAAGTAAAGCAAATCCTAATGTCCAAGCTAAAGGTGAAAACATTTTACCTTCAACTTTTTCGAAAGAAAAAATTGGAAGTAAAGCTGAAATAATAATTAATTTAGAGAAGAAAATTGCTTTACCCATTTGAATACTTGTAGTTTTAATTAAACCTAATTTTGCAAGTTTATTAAAACGTTCCATACCTACTTTATTAGCTTTATGATCTAACACAACAAAAATACCTTCAACCATAACAACTGCTCCATCTATAATAATACCAAAATCTATTGCTCCTAAAGAAATTAAGTTTGCACTCATACCTTTTAATTTTAACATTAAAAATGAGAACAAAAGAGATAGTGGAATTACTAAAGCAACAATAAAAGTAGTTCTCCAATCAGCCATAAACAAAAACACAATAACTGTAACTAAAATTACACCTTCAATTAAATTATGCATAACTGTTTTAGTACAATAAGACATTAAGTTTTCTCTATCATAAAACGTTTCTATTTTTACATCAGTAGGTAAAATTGTAGAATTAATTTCTTCTATTTTTTCTTTAACTTTAGATAAAATATCGCTTGGATTTTCTCCTTTACGCATTACAATAATCCCTTCAATTACATCATCAATATCATTTAAACCAACTTGCCCAACTCTTGGTTTACTAGTTTCTGAAACTGTAGCAATATCCTTAACTAATAAAGGATTACCATTAAAAATATCTACAATTATATTTTCTATATCTCTTTTACTATCTAATAATCCTATTCCTCTTACAACATAGGCTTGTCCGTTTTTTTCAATTACATCTCCACCTACATTTAAGTTTGATTTACTTACAGCTTCATAAAGTTCTAAAGGTGTTAAATCATATTGTTTTAATTTTAATGGTTCAACAGAAATTTCGTATATTTTTTCTTGACCACCAAAAGCAACAACATCAGCTACTCCTGGAACTCGTCTTAATTCACGATCAATTGTCCAATTTTGAATAGTTAATAAATCTTTTGTATCACGTTTTTTGCTTTTTAAAACATATCTAAATATTTCACCAGTTGGTCCATAAGGTGGTTGTATAACTGGATCAACTCCATCGGGTAATGAAATGTTTCGTAATTGATTATTTACTTGTTGTCTTGCAAAAAAATCTTCAACATCATCATCAAAAATAATTTTAATTATTGATAAACCGAACATAGTAATGCTACGAACGTTAGTTTTACGTTGTACACTGTTCATTGCAATTTCTATAGGGGTTGTAACAAACCGTTCAACTTCTTCTGCACTCCTCCCATTCCATTCAGTAACAATAATAATTTGTGTATTTGTAACATCAGGAAATGCTTCAATTGGGATTTTAACAAAGCTAAAAATACCAGAGATAATAATAATTGCCACCATAAATATGGTGAAAAATTTATTTTTTAAAGAAAAAGAAATAATATTTTTTATGAAATTATTCATTACAATTAATCATTTAAAGCATCATAAATAAGTAAACCATTTTCTGAAATGATCTTTTCATTTTCATTTAAACCATTTTTTAAATAAACTTTATCGCCTAATTGTCTATAAATTTCTATTTGTCTTGTTTTAATATTGTGTCTATCTTTAAATACCATTACCCAGTATTTATTTTTATCAAAAATAACAGCACTAGCCGGAATAGTTATAAGTTTAATGTTTTCAGTATAATTAACACTAACAGTACAATTCATATCTGGTTTAAGTTTAAAATCATCATTAATTAAACGAACTCTAAATTTCATTGATTTTGTATTTGCATCAATCACATTATAAATTTTTTCAATTACACCTTTGTAAGGAGTATTAGGAAAAGCAAGTGTATGAACATTAACATCATAACCAACTTTAATTTGTGAAATATTGCTTTCATTTACATAGGCAACAGCCCAAATTTCATTTGTATTAGCAATATAAAAAAGCGGTTCTTCTTCATAAGGTCTAACCATTTCATTACTATTTATCTTTTTTGAAATTACAAACCCACTAATAGGTGCTTCAACTGAAAAAATAGACCCTTGTTTAATTTTATATATGTTATAAACTTCTTTTATTCGTTCTACTTCTGCTTTTGATTTTTCCAATTCTTTTTCAGCAGCAATTACATCTTTTTCTGAATTGAGTTTACTTTTAAATAAATCTTTAGCAACACTTAAATTTTTTTCAGAGATGGATAAATCATTTAAAGCATTTAATTTTTCTTTTTGAATATTAGCAATTTCACCACTTTGAATAGTTGCAAGTTGTTCTCCTTCTTTTACATAATCGCCTAAACCAACATTAATAGAGGATACTAAACCACTTACTGGAGAAAAAACATGAGCAGTTTTATTATTATCGGCTTCTATTTTTCCAAAAAATCTAATTTCATTTTTCACTTCTTCATTTTTTACTTTATAAAATTTACAAATTTTAAACATTGAATCGCTCATAGTGAACGCAATCATATCTTCGTTAATAGATTTTGACTTACAGCCATTAAACATTACTACATATAATGTTAAAATAAATATAAAATTTAGTTTAATTTTTTTCATTTTTAATAAATATCTCTACCAATAAGTAAATTAATTTTTTCTGAAGACAATACTAACTTTGCTTTAATTCTAGTAATTTCATTTAATACCTCGTTATAAGCTTCAAAAAAATCAATAAATTCAATTATACTTACATTTCTTATTTGAAAATTTTCAATCATTCCATTTATTGTAATTTCAAAGTCATTATTATAAATAGACATAATTTTTTTATATTCAGATGCTGATTGAATATAGATTAAATAAGCATTTTGTAGTTCTGTTAACATTTCGTTTTGCTTAGCTAATAAATTATAATTTGCTTCTTTTAATTTAAATTTTGCTGTTTTAATATTTCCTTGATTTCTATCCCAAAATGGCAATGGAATTGAAAATCCAATATTTAACTGATTCACAAATGCTCCACCACGTTGGTCGTATGAAGAAAACAAATTTAAGTCTGGTATTGAAAGTTTACTTTGATAATCAATGTACTGTTCTGCTAATAATTTGTTTTTTTGTGCAATTAAAAACTCCGGTTGATTTAAAATAGCAATAGCTTTTAATTCTTCCAACGTTTTATTTTGAATATATTTTTGTATATCAATTTCAGAAAATTGAAATTCAATAATATTATTTGTTTGTAATAATGTTTGTAAAGACGTTTGGGTTTCAAAATAGTTTGCTAATATTTCAGAACGTTCATTATTTAATTTTAAATACGCACTTTTTAACCGAACTACATCTTTTAAAGGTATATTTCCTTTATCAGCTTGGTTTTTATATGCAATTAACAATGTATCTAATAAATTTAATTGTTGATTATACCTACTCAACAACCCTTGTAATTGACCAACAGAAAATAAATCGCTACATAATTTAAACTTTAGTTGCAAAATTAATTGTTGAAATTCAATTTCAGCAATATTAGAATTTGTTTTAGCATAATCTATTTGGGCTTTACGTTTACCACCTAATATAATTAGTTGCTCTATTTGAAATGATTTTTGACCAGTTTTTCCAATATGAAAAGTTTTATTGTTATCAGGGTCATAAGCATTAAAATCTCCTGTTAATATTGGATTTGGATATACTTTTGAATGAATAATTTGAGCTTTTTGAGCTTCAACATTCATTGAGTTGGCTAATAAATAAAAATTATTTTTAATAAATAAATTTTCTGCGTCTAATAACTTTATTTTTAATGTATCTTGTGAGTTTACAATAAAATAACAAGTTATTAAAATTAAAAACAAAACTAATTTATTCAACATTATCTATCAATTACTTTAACGTTACAAATTTTTAAATTACAACCTTAAAATAACCTTAAAAGAGATAAAATTTAGCTTAATTTTTTGGAATTACAATTTCAAAAACATTAGTATTTAAGACAGGATTAAAATAATTGATTTTCCCTTCATGAAGCTCAATTATGTTTTTAGTAAGAGTTAATCCTAATCCAAATCCAATTTTATTTCTACTATTTTCACCTCTAAAAAAATGAGTAAATAAATATTTTTGTTCGTTTTTTAAAATTGGATTTCCGGCGTTAATAAAATAAATTTTTAATTCATTTAAAATTGTTGCGTCGATTTTTATTTCTACCAAATTACTTGTATTATAAACTACACTATTATTAAGAATGTTTATTAAAGCTTGTTTAAATAAAGTTACATTGCCATTAATTAAAAACAAATTTGAATCTGCTTCAACTGGCATATAGTTAATTTCAAAACTAAAATTAGGATATAAAATATTTAACTCTTCTATACAATCAAAGATAATTTCATCAATTCTAAACAATTGTTTATTAAAATTTTGCCCTGCTTCTATTTTTGATATTTCCAGTAAAACATTAATAATTTCGGCCAATGATTTTGTTTTATTTATTTGTTTATCAAAATCTAAATAAATAAGATGATCTAAATTACTTTTATGAACATCGCTTTTTAAGCGTTCTAATTCAGACGTTAAAACAGAAATAGGAGTTTTTAATTGATGTGAAATATGGTTTACTACATTTTTTTGAAATTCATAAGAATTGTTAACTCTTTTTACAAGTTCATTAAACTTTATATTTAAATAATCTAACTCTATTGTATTTGTTACTTTTAAATTAGTTGATTCTTCTCGTCCGATTTTAAATTCGGTTAATGATTTTGTTAAATTAGAAATTGGGTATGCGATTTTATTTGATATATAAACTGAAACTACAATAGTTAATACAGAAAATATAAAAAAAGCAATTGTTAAAGTAAAACCTAATGCCGATAATTTATTATACCCTAATTCATCATAAGCTTTACTAATTCCATAAAAATTTTTATCATCTACTTTAAAATGAATACCAACAATATCATAAAGTCCATCTTTTTGTTCAATCCAAATATTTTGTTCACTTAAATCGTCCAATAATTTTTTAGAATAATTTATAGGTAGGTCATCAAGACTTGAATAGATAAGTTTTTTAGAATTATCAAATATTAATAACTTTTCATTTAATAATGAATTTATAGATAGTTTATCAATTGCTTCAGTTAATTCTTGTTCATTTTTTTTAATTTCAGAAATAAACCGAAGTGTTGTGATAATTTTTTCCTTTTGTCTTTGTTGAAAATCTTTTTCTCTTAACTCAGAAAAAAATAAATATACAATTACAATCATTATTCCTACAAGGAATATACTAGTAGTAGAAAAATAAAGTAATATTTTATTTCTTATTTTCAATTAAAATCTAAATAATATCCATATCCAACTTTTGTTTTAATGGTATTTTTACCAAATGGTTTATCTATTTTATTTCTTAAAAAATTTATATAAACTTCAATTGTGTTTGTATTAGAATCAAACGTTTTGCCCCATATTTTAGTAATTAAATCAGTTTTTGAAACAACACTACCTTTACTTTCAATTAATTTAATTAAAATTTGATATTCTCGAGGAGTTAAAATAATTTCTACATTTTGACGAGTTACTTTTTTTGTATTTTGATTTATTATAATGTCTTCAATTTTAATTATTTCACTTGATGAATTTATTGTATTACTTCTCTTAATTAAAGCATTTACACGTAAAACTAATTCGCGCATAAAAAATGGTTTAGTTAAATAATCATCTGCTCCGCAATTAAAACCATAAACTTTATCTTCTAATTGAGAAAAAGCCGTTAAAATGATAACAGGTGTATGTTTATTATACGATCTAAAATTTTCACATAAATCAAATCCGTTTTTACCAGGTAAATTAACGTCCAATATTACACAATCGTAATTTTCTTTTTTTAATAATCTTTCGGCTAGTAAACCATCAAAAACAGAGGTTACATTATAGTTTTCTGATTTTAAAATTTCAGTAATGTTTTTATTTAAAGTTAAATCATCTTCAACAAAAAGAATATTCATAAATCAAAATTAATAATAAATAAATTGATTTCATTTTTATAAAATATAAGTTAAAAAAGAGCATCTATTGTAAATGAAAAAGGTTTTAACTTTTACATTAAAACCTTTTTTTAGTGGGAATTACTGGGTTCGAACCAGTGACCCCCTGCTTGTAAGGCAGGTGCTCTGAACCAGCTGAGCTAAACTCCCTTTTTTTGAGTGTGCAAATTTAATACATAAATATTAAATTAACAAATTTATTTTTTATTTATACTCCTGTATCTGGAATTAACATACCATCAACTAACACTCTTCCACAATGTTCGCAAACAATTATTTTTTTGTTGGTGCGTATATCTAATTGTCTTTGTGGTGGAATTTTATTGTAACAGCCACCGCAAGCATCGCGCTCAACAGCAACTACTGCTAAACCATTTCTTGTATTAGAACGAATACGTTTATAAGCGTTTAATAATCTATCTTCAATGCCTGAAGCAGCATTATCACTTTCTACAAATAAATCTTTTTCTTCTTTTTCGGTTTCAGCAATAATTTCGTCAAGCTCTGCTTTTTTAACTTTTAAATCTTTACTTCTTTCTTCAAACTCAACGCTGCTTTTTTCTAATAATTCGTTTTTTAATACAAGGTTTGCAGATGCTTCTTTCATCCTTTTTTCTGCTAATTGAATTTCTAAATTTTGAAATTCAATTTCTTTTGTTATTGCATCGTACTCTCTGTTATTACGAACTTTACCTTGTTGGCTTTCGTATTTTTTAATGTTAGCTTGAAAATCTTTAATTGCTTGTTTTTTCTCACTTATTTGTGTGTTTAACTCATTAACTTCTTCTGTAACATTAGTTAAACGTGTTTCTAATCCTGCAACAGTATCTTCTAAATCACTCACTTCTAAAGGCAATTCTCCACGTATTGTACGTAAACGATCAATTTTAGAATCAATTAATTGTAATTGATAAAGTGATTTTAATTTACCTTCAACTGAAGAATCAATTTTTTCTTTTATTTTAGCACTCATAGTTTAAAAATAGTTTACCGGATTTGTATTAATTTTTGATAAACGGACTGCAAATGTAGGAAATTTATTTTGAATTATTGTATAAAAAATTTCAGGGGTAAATTGTTCAGTTTCGTAATGTCCTGCATCAATTAAAACTAATTTATTTTCAGCATCAAAAAATTCGTGATATTTAATATCACTGGTAATAAAGGCATCTGCACCTAAATTAATTGCATTTTTAAGTAAAAAAACGCCACTTCCTCCGCAAATTGCCACTTTTTTAATGATGTTTTTGTGAGCTTTAGTATGTTTAAGCTGTTTAAGGCTTAGCGTTTTTTTAACATTTATTAAAAAATCGTTTAAGGTTAATTCTTGGTCAAATTCACCAATCATACCACTTCCTATAGTTGAAATTTCTACATTATTTTCAAAAATATCATAAGCAACTTCTTCGTAGGGGTGGTTGTTTTTAAGTGCAGCAACAACTTTATTTTTTAGATGAGAGTAAAATACTGTTTCTAATCTTACTTCTGGTTCTACACTTAATTTTTGTGGTTCGCCAATAAAGGGGTTACTTATTTCATTTCCTTTAAACGTACCGGTTCCTTTAATGTTAAAACTACAATTACTATAATTACCAATGTTACCACATCCGGCTTCAAATAAAGCATCAGCAACTTTTTGATGATGTTTTTCGGGAACAAATGTTACTAATTTACTTAACAATTGACTTTTAGGGGCTAGTATTTTTAAGTTAGTAAGTCCTAATTTTTGAGCAATTTTGGCATTTACACCGTTAATTACATTATCAATATTGGTGTGAATGGCATAAATACAAATATTATTTTTAATAGCTAATATTAAGGTTTTTTCAACATAATTAGAGCCTGTAATTTTTTTTAAACCTTTAAATAGAATTGGATGGTGTGCTATAATTAAGTTACAATTATTTGTAATAGCCTCATTTACAATTTCTTCTGTGCAATCAAGAGTTAAAAGTACGCCTGTACATTCTTCATTAGCATTTCCTGTTAAAGCACCACAGTTATCATAATCTTCTTGAAATGCGGGTGGAGCAAACCTTTCTAATTCTGATAGTATTTCTTTAATTATAATCACAATTTTTAGTTATGAGTTGGTAAAAAACTATAAGATTTTCCATAAAACAACATTTGGTCAATAAAATTGTTTGGATATTCAATTTTAACATCAATAATTTTATCTCCCTCTAAAACAGGAATTAATTTAGGTTGAATAAATCCTTGATAAGGAGCAATACCAAGATTTTTATACCTATCTAAAACTTCTTTATGAAGAATAGGATCAACTTTAACACCATAATTTTCGATTAAATTTTTGCCTGCAACATAATCACCTTCGGATTTAATGCGTTGAATTTCTCTGAGCAAATCGCCAAATAACACTCTTAATTTTTCGTAATTTGTAATTACAAAATAGGTTTTACCATTTTCAAATTTTTTAACTATAACAGAGTCTTTTTTTCCTTTTTCGTAAACCCAAGCAGCAACCATTTGTCTATTTCGCATGTGAGCTTCTTCAATTGATTTTCTGGGCAAAATACGAGATAGTTGTACTAATAAACCTTTTGTAATATACTCATCATAAGCAGCCATACCATAATCTAAACTTGGCATTACTCCCAATTCTATTAACTTTTTATCAAATAAATAATATAAAGCCACTAAATCTGCCCTACCCTCTTC
>CAZAPH010000021.1:0-34493 GCA_964487105.1 uncultured Akkermansia sp. | reverse complement strand
CACTAAGAAAAATCAGTCCTATTTATTGGACTAATTATTATTTATGAGCGGTATATAAAACGATTAAATTTTTATTTTTAAGTGTATGGGCTCAATAAAATCTTTATTAAAAAAAACAAACCCAAAATAAAAAGCATCAATACTGCATTTTATGTTTTTGTTTTGGATTATTTGTTGCCATGTTTTTTGCATTGCTGAGCTCCAATAGATATCATCAAAAATAATTACTGTGTTATAATTTACTTTTGGTAATATAAGATTAAAGTAGTTAATTGTGGCTTCAAATGTGTGGTTACCATCAACATAAATTAAATCAATTTGGTTTAATTGGCTTAACAAATTTGGTAAAGCATTTTCAAAAGTATCGTTAATTAGGCTTGTGTTTGTTAGGTTTAATTGTTTTAAATTGTTTTGTGCAATTTGGCAAAGATTTTTATCGGCCTCAATACTAAAAATTTTATTGTTAGAATTAGTTGATGCTAAATAAAGTGTGTTTATTCCTAGGCTTGTACCCAGTTCAATAATAGTTTTACAGTTTAAGTAATTAATTAATTTAAAAAGGATTTGATTTTGTTTTTTTGTTGAAATACCATATTTTGCAATATCACTTATTGCTCTTACATTATCACTAAATTTTTTTGAGCCTGCGCCGTAATCTTTTACATTAATTTTTGTGTTGTTTGTTAAAAGTTGATGACGTATTTGTTCAATTTCATTAAAGCAATAAAACGCATCATTATTATAAAAAACTTGTTCACAAAGCTGATAAACAAATGGTGAATGAACACCATGCCCTTTTTTGGTTGATGTAAAAAAATGTTTTATAAAACTATTTATTTGGAAAAAATTCATTAGTGCAATAACAATATAATTCTTTTACAGGCGTTGTTGTTTGGTAATTAGGTAAATTAATTTCGTTAACATAATATAAATTTAATGCAGCCATTTTTTTATTAGGATGTTTAACATTCCAGTTATTTAAAATGTAGTTGCAATATAATGGACGTAAAAAGGTATTATTGCCTTGCATGTTTTCGGCTAATTTCCGCCATCTGTCTGTTTTATACATGCTTACTACATGTTTAGGTTTTTTAAAATCAACATAATCACTATCTGTTCTTAAATCATGTTGTCGGCCTTGGCTATCTCTCCCATCGTAAACAAACCAACCGTCGTTTTTTAAAACCGTAGGCGAAAACATTCCCCAATATTGCGAAACTTTAATAGCATTTAATACGCCTCTTAAAGGCTTTGCAACTTCGTAACTAAACCATTGAATGGCGCTTAAATTAATTAGTAAATTAAAAAATATTAAAACAATTATTACTAAATTTTTAAATTGACTAAAATATAAATTTTGTTTGTTGTTAATTAGCAAGTTTGGTGTATATAATTTTTTAAAAAAGGCTAATTTGGTTAATACAGAATCAGGAATTAAAGCAATTGCAGTAACTATATTTATAATAAAAAATAAACCTACAAATAAAGTTAAACCAATACCTATGTGTAAAATAATTATAAATAAAAATGTGTAAAACCTAAATGGTATTTTTTTAGAAGGTAATAAAATAAAAACAGGGATAAGAATTTCAAGCAGAAAAACGAAATAAGTTAAAAATTTCATTAAAAAGGGCTGTGTATAAAGCCAATCACCAGTGTAAGGTAATTTTATTTGATCTAAACTTAAGGCGTAATAAATAGCACTGCCGTCTGTTCGCCACTCAGGACTCGTTTTTAAGCACACCGTAAAAAAATAAACAGAAAAAATTAATAATAAGTAAGCTAAATTGGCAAAAATATTTTGTTGAGGTTTAAATTTATTTTTAAGCGAATCTAATGAGTAATGGTATTGCCATGGTAAAAACAAGCCCCAAAATAAAGTTAAACGAAGCAAATCATCGCCTGCTTGCAAAATAAATAAATTGCGGTTATGTAATGAAATGTATAGTAACCAAACCAATAAATTTGCAATTTTTGTTTTGTATCCAATTAAAAGTAATACAACAAAAAATAGGTGAATTGTAAACATAAAGGTTTCCCATGCAAAACTATCGTATAAGGCGTGTAAACTCCAATAGCCACTATACCAGCCAAAATTTTTAATTAAGTGCGCAGGCCAAATTCCATCGTTTGTGTAATGTGCTGTTAAATCGTTAACTCTAATAATTAAATCCGACAAACAAACTAATGCTAAAGCTATTCGCATTAATGCTAATGATTTAAAACTTAAGGAGTAGTTTTGTTTAAAATAAATAATTATTTTTTTAAGTTTCATTTAATCATTTCTAAAAATTCATCTTCATTAATAATTGTAATTCCTAAATTTTGTGCTTTTTTTAATTTTTCGGGGCCCATGTTTTCTCCTGCTAAAACAAAAGTAGTTTTTGCACTTATACTACTAACATTTTTACCGCCGTTTAGTTCTATTAAATTTTTATATTCATCGCGATTATGTTTTAAAAACACTCCACTAATTACAATATTTTTTCCTGAAAGTTTAGTGCCAATATTTTTTAATTGTTCTTCGCTAATTTTAAAACATAAGTTTGCAGCAATAAGTTTATTTAAAATAGTTAATTGATATTGATTTGAAAAAAAATTTAAAATACTATCTGCAATGGTTTCACCAACTTCATCTATTTCTAAAAGTTGTTCTTTAGTAAGTTGTTTTAAACGTTGTAAGCTTTTTACATTTTTAGCAATTTTTTTTGCTGTAGTTTCGCCCACATGCCTAATGCCTATTGCAAACAAAACTCTTTCAAAAGGTACATTTTTGCTTAACTCAATTCCATCTATAATGTTTTGCGCACTTTTTTCGGCTAACCTTTCAAGTGGAATAAGTTGTTCTTTTTTTAGGTCGTATAAGTCGGCAATGGTTTTAATTAAATTAGCATTATAAAGTTGTTCTATTGTTTCAGCACCAAGGCTATCAATATTCATAGCTTTTCTTGAAACAAAATGTTCTATTTTTCCTCTCACCTGTGGGGAACAGTTGTATTCATTTAAACAATAATGTAATGCCTCATTTTCTTTTCTTTGTAATACGGAGTTACATTGCGGGCAATTATTTATGTATAAAGTTTTAATTGAGTTTTGTTGTCGTTTACTAAAATCTACGCCTATAATTTTCGGGATTATTTCGCCACCTTTTTCAACAAAAACAGTGTCACCAATTCTTACATCTAATTTTTCAATAATGTCGGCATTATGTAAGCTAGCACGTTTTACAATTGTACCTGCAAGCGAAACAGGTTTTAAATTAGCTACAGGGGTTATGGCCCCGGTTCTTCCAACTTGGTAAGTAATTTCTTCTAAAATTGTACTTACTTGTTCGGCTTTAAATTTATAGGCAATAGCCCACCTAGGTGATTTTGCTGTAAAGCCAAGTTGTTGTTGTTGTAAATAATTATTTAATTCAATTACAATACCATCAATTTCAAAAGGTAAATCATACCTATGTTTATCCCAATAATTTATATAATTTAAAACATCATTTATACCATTACAAAGTTTGGTTTCGTTACTAATTTTTAAGCCCCATTTTTTTGCTTCGTTTAAATTATCGAAGTGGTTAGTGTGAGGTATATTTTCGCCAAGTATATTATACAAGTAACAATCTAGTTTTCTTTTAGAAACTATAGAACTATCTTGCATTTTCATTGTGCCACTTGCTGCATTTCTTGGGTTTGCTAAAGGGGCTTCAGAATTTTCTTCACGCTCTATATTAAGTTGTGCAAAAACTTTTTTGGGCATAAAAATTTCGCCACGTACCTCAAATTGTTTAGGGTAATTACCTTTTAACTGTAACGGAATACTTTTAATTGTTTTTGCATTATTTGTTACATCATCGCCTTGCACACCATCTCCGCGTGTAACGGCTTGTATTAAAATACCATCTTCATAAGTTAAGCCAATAGATAGTCCATCAAATTTTAACTCGCAAACGTATTCAAGTTGAGGTGAGTCAAATAAATTTATATTGTTAAGTAATAAGCCTTCTTTAGCTCTTCTATCAAACTCTAATAAATCATTTTCGTTGTAAGAATTACTAAGCGATAACATTGCATACTTGTGTTTAACAGTTGCAAATGTTTTTGTTATTTGTCCGCCAACTTTTTGAGTTGGAGATGTACTACTAATTAATTCTGGAAATTTTTTTTCCAATTCAATTAATTCGTTTAATAAATTGTCAAATTCAAAATCGCTTATGCGAGGGTCATCTAAAACATAATAATTATAATTATGTAAATTAATTTGGTTTGTAAGTTGTTCTATTTTATGTTTAGCTTCAGTAACATTTTGCATATCTATAAAATTGCAAAATATAATTAAAATAAAAAACTAAATTATTTTTTAATATTTTCTTTGGCAATTAAAATAAAAACAGGAAAATGGTCGCTGTAACCACCAGTGTAGGCGCTACCACTATAAGTTCTAAACGGGTAGCCTTTAAAGTTTCCAAAATCGCTACGTAAAAAAGGTTTGTTAAAAATGCGAACGTTGTAATATTGCCATGTATTAAAATTACCATTAACCCAAGGTTCATTTAAAATAACTTGATCAAAAAGATTCCAGCTATCTTGCCATGCAAGCGTGCCTGTACCGTCTTTAAAAGGTTTTTCCATAGGGTTAAAAAATTTACCTTTTTCAGGTTTAGAATAATCTCCGTAAGTTCCAATAACATCTTTAACACAAACATTGGTTGGGTCGTCGTTTAAATCGCCCATTATTACAGTTTTGTTGTTTGGGTTTAATGCAATAACACTATCAACAATACGGCGAGCAATTTTTGCTGCAGCATTTCTATTTGGCCTACTTGCCATTTCGCCACCCCTTCTACTTGGCCAATGGTTTACTAAAAAAGTTACATTATCGCCATAAAAATTCCCACTAACAACTAAAATATCTCTTGTTTTGTGAGCAGTATCAGTAACCACAGGCACATGGTACGAAACAGCTTTTGTAACTTTAAAATAGTTTGGGTTATAAATAAAAGAGGGGTCAACACCGCGTGCATCAGGCCCTTCAATGTGTACAATTTGGTAGTTTCTGCTTTTAATTTGCTTATTTTTAACTAAATCTTCAACAACACTTTTATTTTCTATTTCGCATAAGCCTAAAACAGCTAACCCATCAGGTGTTACATTTGTAGCCATTTTAGAAATAACTTCTGCCATGTGGTCTATTTTAGTCCAATATCTACTACCATTCCAAGCATTTGAACCAGCAGGAGTAAAATCTTCATCATTTTTCCATTGATCGTTAAGAGTGTCGTATAAGTTTTCTACATTCCAAAACCCTATTGCAGATAAGTAATAATGTTTATGTTTATCTAACTTTTGTGCATTTAATGTAATACAAAACAAAATGGTAGTAATTAAGGCAGTAATTTTCACAACTATTTTTTTAAAAAAGTTTTTAAAGCTAATAAATAAATAAACATAATTTTATTTCCTTTTAAATGAATTTTAATTTAACAATTAAATCATTTTAAATATATTATTTGTTAATATTTAGTTAATTAAAGTGAAATGACAATTAATTATATTTGCCTTTCGATGAAATAAAAAATGGAGTGAACACCCTTGAGGTTAATTTTAGGTTCTATAAAATTACCGAAGCCGCTTCGATATAATTAATTATGAAACATAAATTTATTCAATTTAAATTTTATTTAGTATTAAGTTTTGTTTTTGGTGTTGTAATTACAGAGGCACAAATAAGTAATATGGATAGTACTTCTGTGCAAGATAATCAACGAGCAGATTCTACAAAAACAAATTTTAATATTCCTATATTTAGCACAAGCGGAGCAGATGCCGATTCTGATATGGATCAACAAGATGCTAGTGCTTTATTACAATCAAGCAGAGATGTTTTTACACAATTTTCTAGTTTTCAGTTTGGAGCTGCGCGTTACCGTATGCGAGGGTTACAATCAGAAAACCAAATTATAATGATTAATGGTGTTGTTGTAAATAATTCGGAAAATGGCATTGCTAGTTGGAGCAGTTGGGGGGGATTAAATGATGTAACACGCTATGTTGAGAATAGAGTAGGTAGCACATCAAGTCGTTTAAATTTTGCTTCTATTAATGGTTACACAAATATTGATTCTAAAGCGTCTTCCTTTAAAAAAGGAACCAGAATAAGTTATGGTTTTGGTAATCGAATTTTTAGACATCGAGTAATGGTAACTCATTCAACAGGAATGATGCAAAATGGTTGGGCTTTTACAATTTCTGCTTCAACGCGTCAAGGCAATCAAGTTTATGTACCAGGAACACATTTTAACGCTAATGCCTTTTATTTATCGGCTGATAAAAAAATTAATGATAAGCACTTAATTAGTTTAACAGCTTTTGCTGCGCCTAGAGAGCAAGGCCGATCTTCAGCAACTTATAAAGAAGCAATGGATTTAACTAATAACCATTATTACAATAGTTTGTGGGGTTACCAAAATGGAGAAATTCGTAACAGTTCTATAAGTAGGGTGAATAGACAAATGTTTATGTTGAGCCACATTTTTAATATAAATACTGCAAGTAAATTAACCACGAGTGCTTTTTTTACTTTCGGTAAATCTGGTTTAACAGCTTTAAATTGGAATGATGCTCCAAACCCAAGACCAGATTATTATAAATATTTGCCTAGTTATTTTTACAACCAAAAAGAAGATATTAATGGAGATTTATATACTAGTTTGTGGCAAAATGATGTTAACACTCAACAAATCAATTGGGATAGAATTATTGCTATGAACCAAGCAAATTTATATTCAACACAATTAGGTTCTATAAACACAACAGAAACTAGAGCCAGAGTAATTTTAGAAAATAGAATTGAAAGTTTATTTAATACCGGTTTTAATGTTTTATATAACACACGTATTAATGATCAAATTTTTTTAACAGCTGGTGCTAATGCTAATATTTATAAAAATAGAAGATACAAAGAAATGGAGGATTTATTAGGTGCCACATTTTGGGTTGATGTTGATCAATTTGCTGAAAATTTAGGAATAGACCAAACAGTACAACAAAGCGACATAGATAATCCAAACAGAAAAGTATATAAAGGAGATAAATTTGGATATGATTATACAACCAATGTAAATAGAGCAGAAGTATGGAGCCAAGTAGAATATAATACAAGTAAAATTGATGCCTATTTTGGGTTAACCTTAAATAATAGTAAAGTTTGGAGAGAGGGACATATAGCTAACGGTAAATTTCCAACAACAAGTAAAGGTAATAGTGAAAAATTGAACTTTTTTAATTATGGCCTAAAAGGTGGTTTAACATATAAATTTAATGGTCGCCATTTTATTACATTAAATGGTAATTATTTAACGCGTGCACCAGAGGTTACAAATGTTTTTATTTCGCCACGTGTTAGAAATGATATTGTAAGTGGTGTTAAAAATGAAACAGTAATGGGAGGCGATATTAATTATTTAATAAAATACCCAACTTTAAAGTTAAGAGCAACATATTATTATAATCAAATTAATAATCAAACTCAGTTGAGAACATACTGGCACGATTTATTTAATAATAATGTAAATTATATTTTAACAGGCTTAAACCAAACCCACCAAGGTGTTGAATTGGGCATAGAAAAAACATTATTTACATCACATGTTATACAAGGCGCATTTGGTTATGGAAATTTTTACTATACAAATAGACCTAAAGCGCAAGCTTGGCAAGATAATAACTCAACTCAATTATTTACAGATAGAACGGTGTACATGCAAAATTATCACATAGGAGGAACTCCTCAAGCTGTTGCTGGTATTGGGTACCGTTATAACGATAAAAAACGATGGTTTATAGGAGTATTTGGAAACTATTTTGCAAATTCGTTTTTAGAACCAAATCCAGATAGGAGAACTCAAGAAGCTTTAGATAAATACATAACTACAGATCCTCAAATTGATGAAATTACAAAGCAAGAAAAATTACCAAATTATTTTATAATGAATGCCAATGCCGGTAAATCTTTTAGAATAAAGAAAAAATATTTCCTAAATGTAAATGTTAGTGTAAACAATTTATTAAATAATAAAAACATTATAATTTGGGGTTTTGAATCGTTAAGATGGGATATGAACAACATTAATAAATTCCCAAATAAATATCAATACATGCAAGGTACTACTTATATGGCAACAGTTAATTTTAGTTTTTAATAAAAAAAATATGAATAAAATAATAGCAATACTAACCATTGGATTTTTAATTACAACAACAGCTTGTAAACGTAAATATGATTTACCTCCAATAAAAACGCCTGAGTCTGGCCCTGGTATTACAATAGATAGTATAAAAGCAAGATTAGGTTCTGCATCAGTTTATAAATTTAACACTTCACGTAATTTATATTGTGTGGTTATTGGTGATGAGGTAACAGGTAATTTTTATAAAGAAGTTTATGTGCGCGATGCCACAGGCTCTATACATGTTAATTTACCAGCTTCAGGTGGCTTATATATTGGTGATAGTATTAGGATAAATTTAAATGGAATTAAAGTTCAAAAATCAAATAATTTAATTGAGTTAGATTCTGTTGATATTGAAAAATATGTAGCAAAATTAGCAAGTGGTTTAAATCCACAACCTAAGTTAGTAACCATTTCGCAAGCTGTTAGTACACCAAGTTTACAATCACAATTAATACAAATTAACGATGCTGAATTTTTAGCAGCAGATCAAAATCAAAATTTTGCTGACGCCGTAAATAAAATAGATGTTAATAGAGGTATTAAAGTTTGTGGTTCAAACACACTAACCGTTAGAACGAGTGGATATAGTAATTTTGCATCAAGCAAAACACCAACTTGAAATTGAAAAATAGTAGGTATTTTAGGGCAATACGGGTCAACAATGCAATTATACGTTAGAAATCCAAATGAATTAGCAATGACAGCACCATTATGTGTTGTAGCATTACCTACCTTAGCTTTAGGAACACCAGTTGCAACATTAAATGAAACATTTAGTTCGCAAACATTAACAAATAATCCTGTAAACTTAACTGGTTGGCATAATATTGACGAACAAGGAAGCAGAACATGGCAAGCCGATGTAAATTCGGGTAATTATAGAGCTAAGGCTACATCTTTTGGATCTAGCAACCCAGATGCATCAAATAAAATTTGGTTAATAACGCCTCCATTAATTTACACTACTGCTAAAACATTCTCATTTCAATCTGCTATGGCATTTGCTTCTTCTGGCCACACCAATGGTTTACAAGTATTTGTAAGTACAACTTATAATGGCGCTAATTTAACAACACCAGGTACATGGACTAACGTTACTTCTAGCTTTTCTATTGCACCAACCAGTGGGTCAAATTATACATTTATTAACTCGGGCACTAGTAATTTTGGCGGAGTAGTTCCAGGAAGTTACACAGGAAACATATTTATTGGCTTTGTATATAGTGGTAGTAAACCATCAAACTTTACAACTAATTTTTACTTAGATAATATTTCTTATCAATAAATGGTTTATTATATAACATTATCTAACTAAATAGATAATGTTATATAAAATTGCTACTAATTAATTGAATTTAACTAAAGGGTTATATTTAACCGCATATAATTTCTACTACAAGCCCAAATTTTCTGTTAAACTAGTAAATGCACGAATTTATAGACTTCAAAATATATTAAGATTCATACAGTTCACGATTCTCTTTTGTCATTAATCCTATATTATGCATTAGAAATTCTTTTGTGAGCTATAAACTTTTTATTACATGAAGCTTCGCAATTTTCTTCATTTAATACCGCTTTGATTTAACAAATAGTTCTATAATCAGAAACAAGTTTTCTTGGAGGCGGCATTACCATTGTAAAATTATAAAATAGCTTTGGACTATTTTATAATTACAATTGGTATAATTTAAAGGTGATTATAACTTAATCGAAAAAAATTATTTTTTATTGAATTTTTTTTTTGCATTCACTATAAGATCCAACGTTATCTCTACGTTAACAATTTATTCGATTTTATAATATCACTTAATAATTTAATAACTTCTATTTTATATTACATTAAAATAAGGCTAGTTTCTTTGTAATAGAATAATAGCATTATGACAAAACAATTATATTTAATTTTTAACCTTTTATTTTTATTAAATTTTCAAATAAAATCGCAAAATGGAAAGCTTAACGGTATAATTTTAGATTCTAAAACTGGCGAAACATTACCTGGCGCTACAGTTTTATTGGAAGGAACAAGTTTGGTTGGTTCGGCAGATTTTGATGGGAAATTCAACATTAATAATATTCCTGAAGGAAAATATAATTTAATTGTAAATTATATTTCTTATAACACAAAAAAAATAACTGAAATTATTATTAAAACAAATGAGTTACTCAATATTAATGTTCAACTTGATCCAAGTTCAAGTCAAGATTTAAATGAAATAGAAGTTGTTGTTACATTAAATAAGGAAAATAACACTGCGTTAATTTTACAACAAAAAAATAATGGCAGTTTAAGCGATGGCATTAGCGCAGAAACAATACGCAAATCGCCAGATAAAAATACAAGTGATGTGTTAAAACGTGTAAGTGGGGCAAGTATTCAAGATAATAAATTTGCAATTATAAGAGGATTAAATGATCGTTACAATTCAGCCTTTCTAAATGGCGCACCTTTACCAAGTACAGAGAGTGATAGAAAGGCGTTTTCATTTGATATTTTTCCAAGCAATATGCTAGATAATTTAGTAATTATAAAAACTGCAAGACCTGATTTACCTGGCGAATTTGCAGGAGGAATTATTGAAATTAATACTAAAAATATACCTGAAAAAAATTTTATTTCTTTAACTACGAGTTCTGGTTATAATTCAATTACAACAGGTAAAACGCAATATTATTATAAAGGCGGTAAAACTGATTGGTTAGGAATAGATGATGGGACAAGGAAACTGTCTAGTGAAATGCCAAATACATCTGAATATCCTATAGATATTCATGAACAAGCCGCATTAGCAAAAAAAATTAAGACAAGTGATTGGGGTGTTTATAATAAAGTTTTTCAGCCTAATAGCTCGTTTCAAATTAGTGCAGGTTCAACTATTAAATTAAAGGAAAAAGATTTTTTTGGAATAATTGCATCACTTTCATATAATAATAGTTTTAATTTTTTTAAAACAAATAGGTACACCTATCAATCTGGTCAGCCAAATGACAGGAACAATCCATTACTTGCAGATAAAATTTATAACGATGAAACTTACCAAGTACAAAAATTAATTGGAGGATTGTTAAATATGTCTGTTAAATTAAATTCTAATAATTCTATTAGTTTAAAAAATATGTATAGTATTACAAGCGACGATAAAACAATTAAAAGAGGTGGTACAACAACGCCAAACGAAATACACCCTAATATTATTAAAGCAACAACACTTTGGTACACGCAAAATATAATATCAACTTCACAAATAGTTGGCGAACATTTGTTGCCAAATTCAAAAATAAAAATTAATTGGAATGGTAATCTATCACAAATTACTAGGGATATGCCAAATTTAAGACGCCATGTTTATATAAAAGAATCATATTTACAAAATTTACAAATAGATCCATCTGAACCACCAATTTATAATCCAAATGATACCGTATTTAGCGCTCAATTTGGAAGTCCTAAATCTAATAGTAGTGATTATTCTGGTGTGTCAATGTGGTCAAAACTTAAAGAAAAACTTTATTCTGGAAAATTTGATGTTTCAAGAAATTTTAAATTTTGTCCTAATTTTAGTAGTGAAATAAAAAGTGGTTTACTTTACCAACAGAGGCTTAGAACTTTTGATTTTAGACAATTTATTTATAGCCCTTATCACATTAATGGAGGAAATACTATTTTTAATTCAAACATAAGCCAGCTTAATGAAAATTCAATTTTTACGCAAGATAACATGGGCCTAATACAACAAGGTACAGGTGGAAATAAAAATGTTGGTGGTTTTATATTAAGTGAAACAACTTATCCAGATAGTCCTTATTCAGCCGAATCAAAATTAAATGCATGCTATGGCTTATTTGATTTAAAATATAAATCATTTTTAAGATTAATAACAGGGGTGAGATATGAGCGATATTACCAAAAAATTTCATACAATGATTTACTTTTTGCAATTAATAAAAAAGTAATAACGCAAGATACAATTAACAATGATTTATTACCTTCAGTTAACTTAATATATTCACTCACAGAAAAAACAAATATAAGGGCATCATTCTCCAGAACGCTCAATAGGCCTGAATTTAGAGAACTTGCTCCTTTTTTGTTTTTTGATTTCAATACAGGGTTTAGCTTAAATGGAGATCCTTCAATACAAAGAGCAACAATTGATAATTACGACTTACGTTTTGAATGGTTTCCTCAAGGCGGACAATTAATATCATTAACTACATTTTATAAAAAATTTATAAATCCAATTGAATTATTTAAAGGTCAAAACACATATCAAGTTGTATATGGCAATACACCTTCTGCATTTGCCGCTGGAATAGAATTTGAATATAGAATTAATATAGGAAACTTTTATAAAAATGACTCTAATAGAATTGGGAAATTTTTAAATGATATTACACTTTTTTCAAACTTGGCATTACTGAAATCAGAAGTTGATGCACAAGCCCCAAAAAATCCACTACTAGCTAGTTCTGTTTCAACTTATAAAAGACCTTTACAAGGTCAATCACCTTATATTATAAATGCAGGGATTAATTATTTCAATAAAAAATATAATTTTAGTTTAAGTGCATTAATTAATAAAATAGGACCACGTATTTATTTAGTTGGTAATAATATTTATCAAGAAATATGGGAGAGTTCGAGAACTATAGTAGACTTACAACTTACTAAATCATTTTTGAAAAATAATAATCTTGAAATTAAAATTAATATAAAAGACTTATTTGCGAATAATCAACCTTTACAATTTTATCAAAATTATGCTAATAAACCTTTTAATAAAAAATCTAACACAAATACTTTATTATGGGATACAAAGTTAGGCATAGTGTATTCTGCAAGTATATCATATAAATTTTAGTTCTTAAAATACTCTTAACATTTAATTAAACATTTAATAATTTATACATAATAATTTTAAAACCTAATTTATAGAATTTTACAAAATAAATTTAAATATAAAAAAATGAAAAAAATTTTAACATTGATTCTAACAATTGCATTTATTTGTAACTTGAATGCACAAACATTTTTTAATCAAACTACTTACCGTGGCGCATTTGCTCCGGCACCAACACCTATGTGGACAGATGGCTGGACTGAATGGGATCCGCAAAATATTAACTATCCAGCACCAACAACTACTGTAACAGGAACAATTTCAACTAGCCAAAATTGGGGACCAGGAAGTGTTGTGTTATTACAAGGACCAGTTTATGTTACAAATAATTCAACTTTAACAATTGCACCAGGAGTTGTAGTTAGAGGATCAAAAGCAATATCAGGTTCAGCATTAATTATTACAAAAGGTTCTGTAATAAATGCAGTAGGTACAAATACTAATCCAATTGTATTTACATCGGATCAAGCCATTAACTCTAGAGGACTTGGAGATTGGGGTGGTATAATTTTATTAGGGAATGCTGCTTTAAATTTTACCACAGGAGTAAATAACATTGAAGGATTGCCTGTTTCTGTAAACTCACAGTTTGGTGGTGGTTCAAGCCCTAACAATAATGATAATTCTGGTATATTAAAATATGTACGTATAGAATACGGTGGATATGTTTATGGAACAAACCAAGAAATAAATGCATTAACCTGCGGTGCAGTTGGTAAAGCTACTACATTAGAATATATTCAAACATCATTTACAAACGATGATGGTTTTGAATGGTTTGGAGGAAATGTAAATGCCAAATGGATTGTTAGCTATCGTAACTTAGATGATGATTTTGATACAGATAATGGTTACAACGGCAATATACAATTTGGATTAATTGTTAGAGATCCTAGTATTGCAGATAACCCAGCAGTATCTACTTCAGAAGGGTTAGAGTCTGATAATGATGCGAATGGAACAGGAGCAACACCTTTAACAAGTGGAATATTTAGTAATATTACAATGATAGGCCCTTACAGAGGATCAACTACAAATACAATTGCACCAGGGTATCGTAGAGCTATACGTATGCGTCGTAATACTAATTTAAAAGTTTTTAATTCTGTTTTTATGGATACACAACGTGGTATTCATATTGATGGTTCATCATGCGAAACAAATGCAGGAAATGGATCTATTAAATTCAAAAATAATATTATTGCAGGAACGTTGCAAAGGGCAGTAGAACAAAATACAGCAAACACATTTGCTTCTAACGCAGGAACTACTACAGCGTCATGGTTTAGTAACCATTCAAATGATTCTATTCATGGTTCAATGCCAACTTTTTCTACTATTTTAATTCAACCTTATAATTATACATCGCCCGATTATCGCCCAAGCTCAACATCAATAGCATTATCGAATGCTAGCTTTACTGATGCAGTTATTGCGCCTTTAACTAATACCACTACTGTAGGCTTAAGTACAAATGAAAATCAATTCAGTTTTTTAGATTTGTATCCAAATCCTACTGTTGATGCTTGTACTTTAACGATATCTTCTAATATAAATACTAAAGCTACAATAGATGTTATTGATTTAACAGGTAGAAATGTGTTAATGCTAAGTAATAATGTAAATTTATTTGAAGGATTAAATGAATTTAAAATTAACACAAAAGAATTATCGAGTGGAGTATATTTTATAGCAGTTAATTCATCTACTATTAAAAAAACCATTAAGTTAATTGTAACTAAGTAAACTAAATTTTGATTCTTTATAAAGTCAGCTATTTCGGCTGGCTTTTTATTTTATAATTTATACTATGTCTCTTAGGCAAATTAAATACAAAATTCAAAAAATAGAAAAAGCAAACGGGTTAAAGATGTATCATGAAGCCTTAATTTTAACATATCATTTAAATTTTCAGTTAATTAAAATAATATTTAAAAAATGTTATTCTAATTTAGATATAAATTTATCTGCAAAAGAAATTATTAAAACATTATGTGAAGATAAAGCTAATCTAGAATTAAAGAAAATTATTGCTAATAAGCACTTAAAACAAATTAAACATCACTTTGAAAATTCGTTTTCTTATTTTAAAGTACTTAAAAAATCAGAACCACGAAACAGATTAAAGTTAATTAATGAGGCACAATATTGTTTAAAGATATTAAATATTGCTATAAACAAAATTACACCTTCGTCTTAAATATTTTTATATCTATCTAAATTAATATTTATGAAACATTACAATCATTATCATATAATTTATTGCACTTACTTTTGCTCTGATGACAAATTTATTATCGGAAGAAATCCCCTATCAACAATTAAAGTATCAATATTTTAATTTAAAAAACTCAAATGAAAATTTGCTTGACGGTTTATATTATGCTGCATATGTTCAACAAGGATTAATGCCTCAAGCTAGACATTTTGAAAAATTAAATTACCCATATTTTATTATTTACCAACCATTGCAAATAATTGGTGGAGATTTTTTTTGGTTAGCTAAAAAAGGAGAATGGGATTTATTTGCCGTAGGAGATTGTACTGGACATGGAGTTAGCGGCGCAATGCTATCTGCCCTTGCAATTGGTTTTTTAAATTACTTAATTTATTCAAAAGAATTTAAACATATTGGCGAAATTTTAAATCTTCTAGACAAGAAGTGGATTGAAACATTTAATTCAAATTTTGATGATGAAATACGATTTGATAACGACTGGCTTTCTATTTCATTAATTGCTTTTAATAGAAATACACGTGAACTTCAATTTGCTGGTGCGCAAAACAGTATTTTAGTTGTAGAAGACAACATGCTTAACACACTAAAAGGGAACAGCTATCCAATTGGTGGTTGGCAAATAGAAAAAAACAGAAAATATGATACGTGTTTTAAAATGCTTAGAGAAAAAAGTAAAATATATTTGTATTCAGACGGTTATAAAGATCAAATAGGAGGAATTAAAAATAAAAGATATGGTTCACAAAATTTTACCCAAGCAATTTTGAGTATAGCGGTGTTAGATATGCACTCACAAAAAAATGAATTAATCTCATCTTTTATGAGTTGGAAAAAAAGTGAAGATCAAACTGATGATATTTGTATAATGAGTTTGGAATTATAACAAGGAATAATTCTAAATAATTAGATTACAACTGTAAATTATTATTAACATATAGGTAATATTGTGATATCAAAAACTTAATAATGTTGTAGCATCTTTATATGATTTATGATGATACACTATCAACCAGCAATACTTATTTACACTATTACGCCTAGTTGTATTATAAAAACTATTGATCGATTACTTTGCGATGGATTTTTAATTAAAGTTGTAAGTTCTGAGTTTGAATTATTTGAAGTAATTAATAAAAAATTATATGATGTTGTTTTTATTGATTTAGACGTTAATCCATCAGATGGAATTACTTTAATAACACACTTACATACTCTTAATTTAGTCTGTACTCCTCTTTATGTTATTTTTAGTAATAAAAAAGATGAATATATACAAGAACTTGCATTAAATAGTGGTTCAGATGCATATATAAATTTTTTTAACAAACCAACTTTATTAAGTTCATATACAAAATCACTTGTAAGAAGAAAATCAACAGCTCGGTTACAGTTAAAAAACAGAATTGAAATATTTACAGATGAGTTCTTAATTAGAATTGATGGTAAAAAAATACAACTGTCAAAAAAAGAATTTGAGATATTTAATTTATTAGCAAAAAATGCAAAAAATATTCTATCAAGAAAAGAATTGGCTTGCCAAGTTTGGAATGATGAGTTTATTGCATTAAAACGAAATATTGATGTTCATATCTGCAATATAAGAAAACACATTTATAAAGACGTAGTGTTATCTAGTAAAAATAAAGGTTATGTAATAAACACAAAATATAATATTAGTTTTAATTGAAGTAGAGACTTTAAATAAATTAATCAATTTTATTAATTTTTTCTTTCAAAAACAACAGCATACATTGGCGATTGTGGTTTATATGTGGCTGCAGCTTGTTCGCCCCACACATAATTAGTCATATAACCTTCGTTAATCATATCGGCATACCCAACAACTTTATAATTTTCGTTTACGTATTTATTTGCCCATTGAAAAACATAATTATCAGTATTTGGTTGTACCATTAAAGATAATTGATGATTAAAAAATACAACAAATTTAGGTTTAGCTTTTTCTGTATCTTTTACAAACTCGCGTTGCCATTCTTTATGAATAGGTACATTACTAACTAAAGCTGTAAAATAAGCATGACGCGATGGAGCTTTCTTTTTTGTGTAAAAATATATTTGTGGTTCTGACCCAATTAATACAATGTTATCTTCTGGTTTTGCATGTTGATTAATATAATTTGCAATTTCCATACTTTCAGGAAATGGGTTGTTACCATACACTTGGCGTAAAATTAAAGTTGGGTTTGGATGAAAATAATATGATTTTAAATTACCATTTAAATGAGTAATTGTTAATAAAGCAAATACACCTAAATAAACATAACGTAAATTAAATTTTTTATTTGATAATTTAGTTTCAAGTATGGTAATAATGCAATGGTATGTAAATGCTGAAACTAAAGCAATACCAGGTATTGTTTGAATCCAATAATGACCATAAAAATAAAAGCCAGGTACAATGGTTAACCCTGAAAATAAAAGCAATGTAATTCCAAATGCTTTTAATTGAAAACTTATAGGACGAAATAAGCAAACGCCAATGGCAAGCATGCTATGCACCCAAAAAAACTTATGATTTTGAACTATTGCATCGCGTGAGTATTTAAAGTATTGTATCCCATCTTCTAACTTAACGCCGCCAACATATACTTTAGAAAATTCATAGGTCCAAAATAACATTTCTTTAAATGAACCTTTAAAGTATATTATACAAAAGAAAAATCCAATTGAAGCAAATCCACCTACAGAGTAAGAGATTAAATTTTTAAAAAACGGTTTAAATTCACGTGGTTTTTTAGAAAAAATAAAATCTAATATAAAAATTAAACCACCCCATAATGCCATAAAAACACCACTAGTTTTAACCATAAAAACTAAACCCATGGATAAACCCATTGCTAAGAAGTAATACCATTTATTGTGTTTTTTTGCGAGCGAGTAAAAAAATAACCCGAAACAAATAAAAAATGCAACTCCATGCTCTGCCTGAACTGTAAAACCACTTAGGTTAGGGGTTAATGATACAAAAGCAAATGTTGTAGCACCAATTATTGCAGCACCTGCTGAAAATAAATTTTTAGCAGCAAAGTATATTAACAAAATTGAAATTAAGTTAACATACATAAACCCTTTGTGCATCCCTTCTACAGTATCACCAAATAAAGCTACAACAGTTGCATAAAAATAAAATAAACCAGGAAATTTCATTTCATAAAAATCTTTATAAGGCACTTTACCTTCTAAAGCTAATTTTCCCATGTAACTGTATATTCCTTCATCGCGCTCAAAAGGTATTGAAACAAATTTAGAACGTATAGAGTAAATTAAAATTAATAGAATAATTAGAAGTAATGTTGTAATTTTTTCTTCGGTTGTAAAAGAAAAAGTTTTGTTGCCTATTTTAAAACTTCCGGTGGTGTTGTTAATAATAGTTTTATCGGCTGTTTTGTTCATGTTTAAGTTTTAAAAAATAATGTTATTTATTTAAAAAATTGTAAGTTTCTTCAATACCAATTTTAATTGGAGTGAAATTAAAACTCTGTATAGCTTCACAAATTTTAGAATTATCTAAATCAATTGCAGCATTATCACTATCTCTTTTTTCTGCATATTCAATTGTAAAATTATTTGGTATAACTTGTTTTATTAAATCAACTATTTGGTTAATAGTTAATGTATCATTAGAAGATAAATTGTAAATATCTGATTGGTTAAGCGGTTTTATTAATGATAAATTTAATAATTTAGCTACATCATTTACATAAACATAATTTCGTAAATTGTTTCCATCTCCAAATATTTTTATTTTATTTTCTGAAATAATTTTCTCTAATAAGGTATTTATTAAGCCTAAACCTTTTGAAGTATTTTGCCCAACACCATATACATTTGAAATACGATAAACATCGTAATTAATGTGATGTTTTATAGAATAATATCTTAAAAAATTTTCGATACTTAATTTTGTAATACCATAAGGCGAAAAAGGATTTTTATCACTTGTTTCTTTTACTTTGTTATGAGTTGTTCCATAAACTGTACCAGCACTACTTAGGTAAACAATTTTTTTAACATTAAGTTTAGCAATACATTCAGTAAAAGTTAAAAACGGAATTAAATTTTTTTCAACATCTACCAATGGGTTAGCCCAACTATTTGCCGGTATTGTTTCAGATACTAAATAATAAATAACATCTATATTTTTAAAGTATTCACTATTTTCTGCACTATTAAGTAAATTAATTTTTTTGTAATTTATATTTCCTTTAAATTCATGGCTATCCGATCGCCCAAATAAATAAAGAGTTATAGTATTGTTGTTTAATAATAAATGAGTTAAATGCTTACCAATAAAACCATTACATCCTATTATTGCAACGTTTAATTTGCTCATACATTAATGGTTTTTTCAATAACAACATAAGGACGTTGGCGCACCTCATCGTAAATTCTTACAATATATTCGCCAATAATTCCTAAACAAATTAAAATTAATGAACTAAAAAAAGAAATTAAAATTACAAGTGTTGCAAAACCTTTAGTTTCTATTTTTTGTATAAAATAGGCATATATGGTTATAATTGAATATAGAATGGCAAAGCCAAAACCTAAAATACCCAAAACTGTTATTAATCTTATAGGCGCGGTAGAAAATGAAAAGATACCATCGATGGCAATTTTAAGAAGTTTTTTTAGTGTATATCCGCTTTGTCCGTCAATTCTTGCATTACGCTCGTATTCAACTCCAATTTGTTTAAACCCAACCCATGCTCTAATGCCTCTTAAAAATGGATTTTGTTCTTGTAATTTAAGCATGTTTTCTACAACATGTTTTTTCATCACACAAAAATCGCAACTATCAATAGGAATGTAAATATCGCTCATGCCTTTAAGAATTCTATAAAAGCTGCTATAGGCTAATCTTTTTAAAAGTGATTCTTTTCTTTTTTTTCTTACACCGTATGCTACATCGTACCCTTCATCTAATTTATTAAAAAACATTGGTAATAATGATGGCGGGTCTTGTAAGTCATCATCAATTATAGCAATGTAGTTTCCGTTACAATGACTAAGTGCTGTTTTAACTGCAATTTGATGTCCAAAGTTTTTTGATAGTTTAATGCCTTTTATGTAATTGTATTGTTTTTGAAGTTCTTCAATTTTTTCAAAACTTTTATCTCTACTTCCATCATCAACTAATACAACTTCTAAATCCCAATTATTTTTTAAACGCTCATCATCAATTGCCTTCATAAGTAAATGCATAAATGCCGACGAGTTGTATATTGGTACGAGTATTGAAATGTTTTTTGACATTAATTATTAAGGTTTATTAATTAAAGTTTATTTCGTTTAATGTATTTAAAAACAAATGAAAAATAATAGCCAATTCTTTTAAACACGCCTGAAATTGATTGATCAGGAAATGGTATTTCTTTCCAGGGTGATAAATTTTTATAGTGAATATAATTTTTTTTGTATGGCGATGGGTCTAACCAAAACCAAGGTTTAAATAAACGATTAGCGTAATGAATTATTTTTGGATTGTAATAATTTTCAAATAATTCTTTTTTTGAAATTATTCTGTAATCTGCTTTACCAATTCCGTATTTAACTAGGCCTAATCTTGCTATTACATTCCATTTATAAGGTACCATTTGCCAGCTATCTTTTAAAATGATGTTTAGAGAATCTTGATCAGGGTATTCAAGCATTTTTTCATTTTCTAATTGATATTGATAGGCTTTTTGCGAAATTTTTTCTTCTTGCCATTTTTTACAATTTACTAAAAACATACCTGCGTTAAAAGATTAATCGAGTTTAATTTTTTCTAAATGTTTTAAAGGGCAAAGTGCTTCAAAAACGGCAGAAATTATATTTCCTTTTTGGTCGGTATTATAAAGTTCAATTACATCACCTTCAATAACCATATCGCAATCTAAGAACAACATTTTTTCAACTGTTGTTGTATCAATTAAGAAGTAACGGTAGTAAGTTGCCTCACTGTAAATTTCATAAACTTTTAATTTATCAAAGTAAGATCTATCCGGTTTTAAAAAAAACATTTTACAACCAAATTTCTGAGAGATACTTTCAAAACGTTTAATGTCTTCTGGTAAAATACCACCATCAACAATGTAAATATCAAATAAGTTTGGCGTTGCCGTATTTGTCATTAGCGAATAAATCATTATTCCTAAATGCTGTGCATAGTTTTTATCGGTTGCGCAACCAATATTATATCTTGTGCTCATGTATTATAATTTTTTGTAGATCGCTAATGCTGTTCGTTTACCTAAACTATTATTAAAAAGTTTAAAGAAAAATTTAATCATACCATTAAAAAAAGCACCTTTTAGTCCTGTTTTTTTTGTGAAAAAATTAGCAATATAATCTAAACCTTCATATTTAAAATCGTGTAATTTTAAACCAAAATGTGGAGCAATATTAGTTAAGCTTTCTTTGTTCCACATCCCCATATGATGAGGTGGTAAGTTTAAGGTGTGGTATTTGTCGTATTTTAAAAAGTAAGGTTCGTTATTAGGAACTGCAATAATAAGGGTTCCGTCTTTTTTTAACATTTTTGCCATACTTGCAATAAAATCTCCCGGGTGTTTTACATGTTCTAATATTTGAAAACCTGTAACATAATCAAATTTTTCTTGATTTTTTTCTGCAAAAGTTTCAATATCTTCATTAGTAAATTCTATTCCTTTACTGCGCAATAATTCTCCTGCATAATCACTTTTATCTAAACCATAACATTTACAGTTTTTTCCTTTTAATTCTTCAAAAAAATTTCCGCCACCACAGCCAACATCTAAAACGGAAGAGTTGTTTTTAATTAGTTTTGCGGCTTCTTTAAATTCCCATTTTGTAATTTGATATAAGCGCTCTTTGTTAAGTGAATATAAATCAACATAAAATTTATTATCACCCTCTACACTTAATGGATAATAATATCTAAAACCAGTTTGGGTACATTTAATGATTTTTACTTCAGAAATATTTTTAAATAGGTATGAAACATCTACTCCATATTTTTTTTTATAATCTTTAACTATACGTTCAACGTTTAAAGATTCTACTTCTTGTACCGGCGAATTTTTTATGAGTGTATTTTCAATCATCTTGTAAAAATAGCATTTTTTACGATATTAATAAGCGCATCAAATAGATAGTTTATATCACTTAAACTATTAAATTTGAGGTTTATTTTTAAAAGATGTCATTATTTATTAATCCTAAATTAAGTTCGCCTTTTTATTTTGCCAGAAAAGGGTTGTATAACGCTGCATTACTTTTTGCAAGTTATGTTAAGGGTGGAGGCAAGCTGTTAGATTTTGGTTGTGGCTCTAAACCATATAAAAGTTTATTTAAAGTTGATGAGTATATTGGAATAGATTTTGAAAACGAAGGGCACCCACATGACGAAGAACAAATAGATATATTTTATGATAGAGGCCCATTACCTTTTGAAGATAAAAAATTTGACTATTTATTATGCACCGAAGTTTTTGAACACATGTTTGATTTAGATGAAAAATTACTTGAGTTTAATAGAGTTTTAAAAACAGGTGGATTAATGTTTGTTACCTGTCCTTTTGTTTGGAATGAGCATGAGGTTCCTTATGATTATGCGCGCTATACAAGGTTTGCACTTAATGATAAGTTTGAAAAAGCTGGTTTTGAAGTAGTAGAATTTAAAAAAGAAGGAAGTTTTTTTGAAACCCATACTCAACTTTTTTTCTTAGTTTTTTCGAGAAAAGATAAAAAATTTAAAAGCGATGATATTGGATTTTTTAAAACTTTTGTAATTGTTATGGTAAATGTTTTTGGTAAAATTTTAAATAAAATTATGCCACAAAACGATTCGTTTTACCTCTCTAATGTTTTTGTTGTAAAGAAAAAATAATTATTCAACAATATGATTATCAGATTTTTACATTTTTTTGTAAAAATTTGTTAAAAACTTTATGCTTGTTTTTTTTGCTTTAATCGTACAGAACAGTACTTTCGACCTAAACTAATTAAAAACTACAAAAATGGAAAACAACACAAACCCAACAACAGAACAAGCAACTGGTGCAAGACCAACCTTTTTAACCGTATTATGTATTTTATCTTTTATTGCAGCTGGTTTTGCAATTATTGCTTATGTATTAGTAATAACAGCAATTGGTGCAATTAGTGCTGTAGCATCAAATGTAGAAAATTTAAATGGTGAAAGTGGACAAATGGCTGCAGCAATGAGCGAAGCTATGTCTAAAACACCAAGCGTAGGTTTAACATGGGCTTATGTTGCAATAGGCTTTGTTACAACTTTAGTAGGCTTATTTGGTGTAATTAAAATGTGGAAAATGCAAAAAATTGGATTTTTCCTTTATACTGGCGCTAATGTTGTATCTATTATTATGACAATTGTATATTCTGGTTTTGGAGTAGGAATTATTATTTCTGCTTTATTTATAGTATTATATGGTTTAAACTTAAAACACTTAAAATAATAGAACTAAAAATCTAAACTAAAAAAGGCAAACATAACTGTTTGCCTTTTTTAGTTTTTATAGTTGTGGTTAAGCTTCAATGGCTAAATTTATTCTTTTACAAAATTTAATTTAAAGTTCCATTTAGTTGAAAATTGTTTTTGAGATTCTGCAAATTCTGTAAAAGCTATTTCATATTTGTTATCAAAATTTGCGCTGTTTTCTTCTGCAATTTTCACATCTTCGTCTGTATAGCTTAAACTATCTTTAGTTATTAATTGCACTAGTGTTTTAACTTCATTAGCAGATAAATTTTGCATTACACCTACAAATTTTTTAGCAGCATCAATATATTCGGTTGTATTATCAAAAGCTTTAATTTCATTTAATTTTTTTAAAGATTCAATTGCAATATTTTCAAACTCAGTTTGTGTAATTTTTAAAGAGTCAATATTGTGCCCATCTAATTGATAAATTAAATTTTCTTGAGGAGGTTTAATTTTGTCAACTATATCAATTATTTGATCATTATATTTTATTGCCTCGTTTGTATTTGGGCCACATGCCGTTAAAATTAAAAGTACAGCTATAGAAATAGAATATTTTTTCATGTTTTTTTAAATTAATATTGAGCTTTAAAATAAAAGGGAGTTAAATAAAAAATTACTCAACGGATTGTTCACGTTTAAATAAATTAACCTTACTTTCTTGTTTATTTAATAAACGTTTAATGTTTTTGCGATGTGTAATTATAAGTAATAAGCTAATTGAAATAGAAAAGCTTATTAAAATAGGGTTAGTTTCATTTAATAAAAAACACAAAATAAGAGGAAATGATACTCCCGCTAACATTGAAGATAACGACACTATTTTAGAAGTGAGTAAAACCACTAAAAAAACTATTAAAGCCAAAGCGCACGCAGTTGGTAATATGCAAATAACAATTCCTAAAATTGTGGCAACTCCTTTTCCCCCTCTAAAACCAGCTAAAACAGGGAAAATATGACCTAAAAGAGCCGCAACACCTAAGCCCAATTGCAGGCTAATAAAGTCGTTTGAATGGTGATTAAAATTTGTAAAATAGGCCAAGGAAACCGCTAACATTCCTTTAACAATATCAATAATTAAAACAGGAATTCCGGCTTTTTTTCCTAAAACCCTAAATGTATTGGTGGCTCCAGAATTGCCACTACCAAATTCTCTAACATCAATTTGATAGAATTTTTTGCCAATCCAAACAGCCGTAGGAATACTCCCTAATAAATACGCAACTATGATTAAAATAAATTCCAATTTATTTAAGGATTTAAGTTTAATTAAAACAAAGCTATCTATTTTTTTATAAAAATAAAAGCGATTAAGTTATTTTAACTTAATCGCTTAAAAATCAATTATTTAAATTTAAAAAGCGCCTTTTAATTTCACGCCTTGTTCTATTTTTTCTAAAGCTGTAATATAGGCAGCCAATCGCATACTAGATTTGTATTTTGCAGCATTATTCCAAATAGCTTCAAAAGCAATTTCCATTTTTAAATCGTGTTTGGTATTTACTTCTTCTTCTGTCCAATAATAACCGGCTTTGTTTTGAACCCATTCAAAATAACTTACAGTTACACCGCCACTATTGGCTAATATATCAGGTACACAAATAATGTTTTTTTCATTAATGATAGCATCTGCTTCTGGCATTGTAGGGCCATTAGCACCTTCAACTATTAATTTAGCTTTAATATTTGGTGCATTTTGAGCAGTAATTACATTTTGTAAGGCTGCAGGAACTAAAACATCGCATTTACAAATTAATAAATCATCTGAAGGAATTTCTGTAGCTCCGGTAAAGCCTTTTAATACTTTGTTATTTTTTGCAACATAAGCTAAAGCAGCAGGAACATCAATACCTTTTTCGTTATAAAAACTTGCTGTATGATCACCAATTCCAACAATTTTTATTCCTTTTTCGTAAAGTAAACGTGCAGCATGCGAACCAACATTTCCAAATCCTTGAACTACAGCGGTTACATCTTTTGGATTAAGATTCATTTTCTTTAAGGCAGATAAGGTATTAACCATCACACCTCTTCCGGTTGCAGCATCTCTACCTAAAGAGCCCCCAACAGCAATTGGTTTACCGGTAATTACACCAGGCGTATCTTCGCCAGTAATTTTATTAAATTCATCTAACATCCAAGCCATTTCTCTTCCACTTGTACCCATATCTGGAGCAGGAATATCTTTATTTACACCAAAAACATCTTTCATGGCTTTAGCATAAGCTCTGCTTAATCGTTCTAGTTCAGCAACACTCATAGCTCTTGGATCACATTTAATACCGCCTTTAGCACCACCGTATGGTAAATTTGCAACAGCGCATTTAAAACTCATCCATGCAGCTAAAGCTCTAACTTCATCTGCGTTTACATCTAACGCATATCTAACACCGCCTTTACTTGGACCTAAATGTGTACTATGCACAGTTCTGTATCCTTCAAAAACTTGAATACTACCATTATCCATCATAATTGGTAAACTTACTTTTACTTCCTTTTGTGGATTTTCTAAAACTTTAAGAACATCTGTACTTAAGTTCATTAACTTAGCAGCCGCATCTAGGCGTGCTAAAACGGCTGCAAACATACTATCATGTGTTTGAGCATTATTAACCGTTTGTGTTGCCATAATTTATTTTGTTTAGTTTAATTAGCTGGGGTGTAAATTTACACAATTATTTGTTACCAAATTTTATTAAGTAAGTTACAAATTAATAAATTCGATTTATTGTTTCTATTAAATGATAAACTTCGTTAAAGCTAAAACAAAACCTAAAAAATTAAAGGTAAAAACTTATATTTACCAATAAATGGCTTATTTTTTTAAAGTAATATCTGCAATGTTTTTATGCTCTTTGTTTTTTAGCAAAATGGGGATGCCAGCAACATGTGTATTATTTAAATTTAATTTTATTGAGGTATTTATTGTTGCATGTGCGGGGGCAATTGGAGGAACTGTTTTTTATGTTTATTTATTTGAATCTTTAATAAAATGGTGGGAAAAATATAAAGAGAATAAACCTTATTTTGCAAAGAAAAAAACGTTTACAAAAAGTAATAGAAGGATAATAAAAGTAAAAAATAAATTCGGGCTTATAGGTATTGCGGTATTAGCTCCAATATTATTATCTATACCACTTGGGGCATTTTTAGGCGAACGATTTTATAAAAATAAAGCTAAAGTTATTACATACATGAGTATATCAACAATTGTTTGGTGTGTTATATTATATATTATTTATTTTCAATTTTACGATTACCTAAAAGGCTGGGTTTTTTAAAAATAACATGAAAAAATTTATTGCACTTTTATTAATAAGTTTTAAATGCTTTTCGCAAAATAACATTATTAATGTTTTAAAAGAAAAAACTAATTCATCTGTTGATACTATTCGCTATCAAGCCTACTCAGATTTAATTTGGGAGTTAAAAGATGTAAATAAGGCAGATGCAATTAATTATGCTAATAAATTTATTAATGAAACAAACGATAAAAAAAATAAAAAATGGTTAGCGCAAGCCTATAATGATTACGGAATAATTGCATTAAGAAGTGGTAATTTTCCCAATGCTGAAAATTACATTAAAAAATCTCTTGCTATTAGGCGTGAATTAAAATTACCAAGAGAAATTATTTCAAGTCTCTCTAAATTAGGCAATATTAGTGTTGAACAGGGAAAATTTAGTGAGGCTATAAAAATTTATTTAGAGTGTACTAAAATTAGCGAGCAACAAAATTATTTTGATTATTTAGCAGCGATTTATGGGAATATCTCAAGCATTTATTCAACTAATTTAAATCAATATGATTTAGGGTTAGTTTATGCTAAAAAAGCTATTATTGAAAATGAAAAATCAAATAATACTTATGGTAATGGAATTATGTATTCAGCAATTGGTAGTATTTTTTCAAATAAAAATCAAGTTGATTCGGCCATTTTTTATTACAAGCTAGCCAAAAAAATTGTTTTCGAAAAAAAAGCATTTAATGAGTATTGTACAATAGTAAACAATTTAGGACAATTGTATAAACAAAGTAACAAAGGAAATTTAGGAATTGCTGAATATAAGGAAGCTGCCAAAATTGCCCGACAAATTGGTGATTCAAATGGTTTTGTTACTTATGAAACTAACTTAGCTGCTGTACTAACAGAATTAGGAAGGTTAAATGAAGCCGAAGAAATTTATAAAAGATCGGTTTTAATAAGTGAAAAATTAAAAAACAGAGAAAATTTATTAAAAATTTATAAAGGGGCTAGTATATTATATACAATAAAAGGGAATAAAGAACTGGCTTTAAATTACCTTGAAAAATATATTAATTTAAATGATACAATTTTTAGTAATGATGTATCTAACAAAATTAGTAAATACCAAACCATTTATGAAACAGAAAAAAAAGAAAATAAAATAAAAGAATTAAATTTAATAAATACAATTGCCAATATTGAAAAACAAAATTTAGTTAAGCAAACAAAATTTTTATATATAATTTTTATTTCAATTTTGTTTTTCTTTTCAATTGCAATTTATTTAATAAATAAGATTAAAAAATCAAAAGCTGCATTATTACAGCAAAAAAATATAAGTATTGCAAGTTTTAAAGCCGAACAAATTGAGAGAGAGCGTATAGCAAAGGAATTGCATGATGGTATTGCTCAAAAACTTTCTGTTATGACGATGCAATTATCGTTAAAAGAACCTAATATTAAATTAGCTACAGAAATTACAAAAGCTACAATTCAAGATGTGAGAAATATATCGCATAATTTAATGCCTGCAAATATTAAATTAGGGTTAATTAAATCTCTCGAAATTTTAGTAGAAGAGTTAAATACAAGTGTTACAAATCAATTAATTAATTTAAGTGTAGATAAAAGAGCTAACCATATACAATTAAGCGAACAGAATACACTTAATATTTACAGAATAATTCAAGAATTTATTCAAAACAGTTTAAAATATGCAAATGCAAATTTAATTGAAGTGAAATTAGTACTTGAAAATAATTATTTAGTTTTAACTTTATCTGATAATGGTATAGGGTTTAATATTGATGATGCTTTAAATAAAAATGGCATTGGTTTAAGCAACATAAAAAATAGAGTAGAACAATTAGGAGGCAAAATTATTATGAAATCTTCAAAAGAGAGTGGAACTCATTTTAAAATAAGTATTGAAATATGATTGAAAAAATTTATAATGTTTTATTAGTTGACGACCATCAACTTGTGCTTGATGGAATTAAAAGTATGATTGAAGGGGATAAACGTTTTGTAATTGTTGGAACTGCTGTTAATGGTCAAAATGCGCTTAATATTATTAAAAATTCACCCACTACAATTGATATTGTTATATCGGATATAAGTATGCCGATTATGAATGGCATTGAACTATGTAAGCATATTAAAAATGAATTTAATTCCATTTTGGTTATGATATTAAGTATGCATAATAGTGTAAGTATTGTAAAAGAAGCAATAACTGTTGATGCTGACGGTTATATGTTAAAAAGTGTAGGTCAAGATGAATTTTTATATGGATTAAATAGATTAGTTGAAAATGGGTCGTTTTATTCGCAGGATATTATGCCCATAATTTCTAATCAATTTCTAGGGAATAGTAATGAATCTATTATTGTTCAATTGTCTCCTAGAGAAAAAGAAATTTTAAATTTGATTACTCAAGAGCTTACCAGTAAAGAAATTGCCGATAAATTATTTATTAGTAAACAAACAGTAGATACGCATCGTATTAATATAATGCAGAAAACAAACAGTAAAAGTGTGGTTGGTTTAATTAAATACGCAATGTTAAATGGTATTACCAAATAAAAGTATATTATTTTAATTTATTTAGAGCAATAATTGCTGGTTCGTAATTTTCTTCTAGTTGTAAACACATTTTATAGTCAGCCTTAGCACTCTCTTTTTCGTTAATTTTTGAATAGGAGTATCCTCTTGCAAAATAAGCCTCTAAATAATCAGCTTTACTTTCAATTGCTTTTGTAAAATACGTTATAGCAGTTTTAGGGTCGTTTTTTAGTTCTAGAGTTATTGCACCAATATTATAATTTGCTAAAAAATAATTTTTATCTCTAGTTAGTAAATATTCATATTGTTTTACTGCTTCATCAATTTTTAAAATATCCTGAAAAAATTTTGCTCTAGCATAAATTACATCATTATTTGTTGGATTAATTTTTAGAGCATTGTCGTAATAATTTAAAGCAATTGGGTTTTTTTGAGATGCATATAATAAGCCAATATCAAAAAATGCTTGATCAAATCTGTTATCTTGCTCTGTTGCAGTAATTAGGCTAGATATGGCTTTTGCCGTATCTCCACTTTCTCTATAAACACTTCCTTTAATAAAGTAGGCTTTAGCAATGTTATTATCTAACTTTAAAGCTTTGTTACAATAATCTATTGCGGGTTGGTATTGCCTTACGAAAAAAAACAATTCAGCAAGTTTAAGTAATGCTTCTGTATTTGATGGAAACTTTTTTTCAATTAATTCTAATTCATCTTTTGCTAATTTAGTTTTGTTTGATGAAAATAAAGCATCGGCTTTAGTTAAAAAATAATTTGGATTTAGTGTGTCTAATTTTATTGCTCTATCTGCATCTTTAATAGCTTCTTCAGGTAATCCTAATTGAATATATAGTTTTGCTCTTTCATTATATAATTCGGGATTATTGGCTTCGTTTGTAATTTTTTTAGAAATTGCTTTAAGCTCTGGCGAATTTATTTTGTTTAATAAACTATCCTGAAATTTTTGAGTGTTTAAATCAATTTCAGGCTTAGTGTTACAGCTAAAAAATAAAAATAGGATTAAACTAACGGTTATTGTTTTATAAATCATTTGCATTTGCAATTAATTCTGCTACATCTAAAACTTTTGTTTGTCCTTCTTTATTAAAATGTTTTACACCATCTGTCATCATTGTATTACAAAACGGACAGCCAACCGCAATAACATCTGGTTGATGAGATAGTGCTTCTTCTGCGCGTTCTACATTAACTTCTTTGTTACCTTTTTCTGCTTCTTTAAATAATTGTGCTCCACCTGCGCCACAGCAAAAACCATTAGCTCTACTTCTTTTCATTTCGGCTAACTCTACATCTAATTTTTTTATTACTTCTCTTGGCGCTTCATATACATCATTTGCCCTTCCTAAATAACAGGGGTCGTGAAAAACAATTTTTTTACCTTTAAATTCGCCTCCTGAAACTTTTAATTTACCTTGGTTTATTAGTTCTTGCACTAATTGTGTATGGTGTATAATTTCATAATTTCCACCAAGTGAAGGGTATTCATTTTTTATTGTATTAAAGCAATGTGGACATCCGGTAACTATTTTTTTTATTCCATAACCATTTAATACGGTTATATTTTGCATTGCTTGCATTTGAAATAAAAATTCATTTCCTGCCCGTTTTGCTGGATCTCCTGTGCAACCTTCTTCAGTTCCAAGTATTGCAAATTTCATCCCAACACGGTTTAATATTTTAATAATTGCTTTAGTAATTTTTTTTGCGCGATCGTCAAAACTTCCACTACAACCAACCCAAAATAAAATTTCGGGCACTTCGCCATTTGCAACCATTTCGGCCATTGTAGGAACTTTAATTGGTGTTGAGTTCATTTTTATGCTTTTTATAGTTCTACTTTATTTTTAATAACTTAATTTTCATTTATCCAGTTGGCTCTATCAGAAGGGCTAAATTGCCATGGAGCGCCATTATTTTCTAAATTACTAAACATGTTTGTTAGTTCACTTGGGTTTTGGCTTTCTTCCATCACCAAATATCTTCGTAGTTCAATAATTATTTCAAGCGGATTAATATTTACTGGGCAGGCTTCAACACAAGCGTTACAAGTGTTGCATGCCCAAATTTCTTCTGTTGTAATATAATTTCCAAGTAAACTTTTACCATCATCAACAAATTTACCATTATTAAAATCAATATTTTTTCCAACTTCAACTAATCTATCTCGTGTATCCATCATAATTTTACGTGGAGATAATTTTTTACCCGTAATATTTTGAGGGCAAGAGCTTGTGCATCTTCCACATTCAGTACAAGAGTACGCATCTAATAAATTTTTCCAATTTAAATCTTGTACATCTTTTACACCAAATCGGGTTGGATTATTAGGGTCTGTTTTAGGTTGATAATTAGGATCAAAATTAGGAGCAACAACATCGGTAACAGAATCTAAAGTGCTAAATTTTCCTTTTTTATTTAAATTACTGTAATATGTATTTGGAAAAGCTAATACAATGTGTAAATGTTTTGAAAAAGGTAAATAACATAAAAACCCTAGTACCATTAATAAATGCCCCCACCAACCAATTCTTTCAATTACATGTAAACCAGCATCAGGGAAATTGCCATAAAGCGCAGGACCTAAATATTGACTTATAGAAAAATTAAGTGAGTTATTTCCTGTATTAATTGCATGAGAGGAGCCTCTTTGGTATAAAACCTCATCAGCACCATTCATCATAAAAATAAAAATAATTAATGAAATTTCTGCAAGTAAAATTAAATTTGCATCAAGCTTAGGCCAACCATTTAGTTCGTTCATTACTAACCTAGGGATTTTTAATAAATTACGACGCGTTAAAAAAGTAATAGTTGCAATAAAAGCCAATACAGATAAAATCTCGATTAAACTTATCATAAAAGTATAAAAGCCACCTAAATAAGGTCTAAAAATTCTATGGCTTCCTGAAACACCATCAACAATTATTTCAAGTAATTCTATTTGTGTAATTATAAACGCGCTGTAAAGCACAAAGTGAAGAAGGGCAGGAATTGGTCTAGCAAACATTTTTTTCTGTCCAAATGCTACTAATAACATTGTTTTCCATCTTTCGCTTTTGTTATCATTAATAACAATATCTTTTCCAAGTAAAATATTTCTTCGTATTTTTTTTACTTGTATGTAAAAGAAAACAGCACCTGCTCCAAATAACAAACAAAATAATATAGAACTTAACATATAATTAATCTTTAGGTTTAGGATATTTACGGCCAAAAACCGAAAAGTGTATATAACGTTCCGGGTTAATACGTAAATCTTTAAGTAGTTTATCTAAATCGGCTGTTGATTTGTTGAGGTTAGTATATAATGAATCGTTTTTAGCAAGTTTACCTAAAGTACCTTGGCCTTCGTTAATTTTATTAAGCAATATACTTAGCTCTTTCATTGATTTATCTGCGCTAGCAATTGCATCTTTAATTTGAGCTTTAGCTAAACTATCACTTATGGTATTAACATTAGCAATAATATTATCTATTCGTTGGCTGTTTTTGCTAAGGTTAGATGTAATTTGATTTAAATTACTCATTACACTTGATATTTTTGTTCTTTCAGTACCAATTAACTCATCAACTTTATAAGCTGTTTGTTCTAAACTTAAAATAGCGCGTTTTACACCTTCAAAAGATTCATCAATATTTTTACGTGTTTTAGTATTTAAAATAGCATTAATAACGCTCATTACACTATCCATACCGCCAATTAATTTTTCGGCTTTGGCTTGAATTGGAGCAATTTGTTTGTTAAATGATTCTTTTAAACTTTGTTCAGATTCAGACGCAAGCGTATCACCACTTTTTACATATTCCGTTCGATCGCTAAAAATAAGTTCAACAGCTTTAGAGCCTAATAAGTCAGAACTTTCGGCGCGTGCAATTGTACCAATTGGAATATTAATATTTTCATTTAAATTAAATTTAACTAATACTTGTTGTTTTCCTCTATGGTTTATAAGTTTAATTTCGCTTACTTGCCCAATTTTGTATCCATTTACCAGTAATGGATTAGCTGTAATTAAATTTTCTATTCTTGGGTAAACTGCATACAGTTCATATTTAGGCGAAAACAAATTAATGCCTTTTAAAAAACTAACACCCCAAATTAAAATGCTAATGGCCGATATAACAACAATTCCTATTTTAAATTCTTTACTAACTTTCATTTAAAAAATATCCCATAAAATTAAGAAAATAATTAGTTTTGGAACCATGTTTAATGAAAAAATTAAAAATGAAGATTTAAACCGTTTAACACCAAACGATTTTAAAAAAAGCACCAAACAGCCTATAATTGTTGTGCTTGATAATGTTAGGAGTTTAAATAACATTGGAAGTGTGTTTAGAACTGCCGATGCCTTTTTAATTGAAGGGATTGCATTGTGTGGAGTTTGTGGCACACCACCAAATAAAGAAATTGAAAAAACAGCTTTAGGCGCAACAACATCAGTAGAGTGGTGGTATTATAAAACAACGCTCGAAGCTATAAATACTCTAAAACAACAAGGCTATTACATTGTAAGTATAGAACAAACTAAAAACAAAATTTGGTTACAAAATTTTGATAATTCAGATAAAAAACTTGCTTTAGTTTTTGGTAATGAAGTTTATGGCGTAGATCAAGAAATTATTAATCTAAGTGATGAGGTAGTTGAAATACCTCAATTAGGCACAAAACACTCTTTTAATATTTCAGTAAGTGTTGGAATAGTTTTGTGGGAATTTACTCGAAAAAATTTGTAAATAATACCAATTGTAATTAAAAAATAGCCCAAAGCTATTTTTTAATTTTACAATGGTA
>CAZAPH010000020.1:18642-34694 GCA_964487105.1 uncultured Akkermansia sp. | reverse complement strand
GCTGTAATTTATGCAATTGGAAGTATTGAAAGCGGACAAGGTGATGATGAAACTTTTGGAAGTGACCGAATTGAAAAAGCGATAAAAGATGCACGGTTAAACGAAGATATAAAAGCGATAGTTTTGCGAGTTAACTCTCCTGGCGGTTCAGCTTTGGCTAGCGATGTTATGTGGAGAGAAGTTATTTTAGCTAAAAAACAAAAACCTGTAATTGTTTGTATGGGAGATTTAGCTGCTAGCGGTGGTTATTATATAATTTGTGCGTCTGATTATATTTTTGCACAACCAAACACCATTACTGGTAGTATTGGCGTATTTGGAATGATGCCTAATTTTCAAAAAATAATTGAAGAAAAATTATATATTCATGTTGATTCTGTAAATACTAATAAATATAGTGATTTAGGAAGTTTATTTAGACCTGTAAGCAAGCCCGAATATGATTTTATTCAAAGCAGTATTGAAAAAGTGTATGATGTGTTTACTAATCGCGTTGCCGAAGGAAGAAAAATGAAACAATCTGATGTAGATAGCGTTGGGCAAGGTAGGGTTTGGAGTGGTGTTGATGCCTTAAAAATAAATTTAGTTGACGAAATAGGTGGCTTAGAAAATGCTATTGCTTATGCAGCTAAATCAGCAAAATTAACTGATTATAAAACTGTTGATTTCCCTAAATTAACTAATCCTTTTGATAAATGGTTAGGTAAAAAAGAAAAAGACATTGAAAATAAAATTATGAAACTTCATTTTGGTGAGGCTTACCCTATAATGATGCAATTAAATGAAATTATTAAAACTAAAGGTGTTCAAGCACGTTTACCTTTTCAATTTAGCATAAATTAATTTGCCGTAATAATTTTTATGAAAACAACTGAAGAAGATTCAAATTACAACAATTTAGAGTTAATGAGTATTGATGAGTTACTTGTAAACATTAATACAGAAGACCAAAATGTTCCTATTGCAATTAAAAAAGCTTTACCTCAAATTAAATGTTTAATAGAACAAATTGTTTTAAAATTAAAATCTGGCGGAAGATTGTTTTATATTGGTGCCGGTACAAGTGGAAGGTTAGGTATTGTTGATGCGAGCGAATGCCCTCCTACATACGGAATAGAACATGGTGTTGTAATTGGTTTAATTGCCGGCGGTGATATTGCCATTAGAAAAGCCGTTGAATTTGCCGAAGATGATATTAATCAAGGTTGGCTTGATCTTCAAGAATATACAATTTCAGATAAAGATGTTGTTGTTGGAATTGCGGCTTCTGGTAGCACACCTTATGTTGCAGGAGCATTAGAGTATTGTAATAAAAATAATATAATAACCGGTTGTATTGTTTGTAATTCTAACAGTATTATTGCTTCAATTGCTAAATTTCCTATATAAGTAATTGTAGGGCCTGAATTTGTAACTGGTAGCACAAGAATGAAAAGTGGTACTGCACAAAAATTAGTTTTAAATATGCTTTCAACTATTACTATGATTCAATTAGGTAAAGTAAAGGGAAATAAAATGGTTGATATGCAGTTAACTAACGAAAAATTAGTTGATAGAGGTACAAATATGCTTATGCGTAATACTAATATTACCAATTACGAAACCGCAAAACAACTATTACTTAAATATGGAAGTGTAACGAAAGCAACAGAAGCGTATCTTTTAAAAATTTAAAAAACACTTCTTATCATAAAAGCAAAACGATTTAATTAAAAATTAGTTTTCCCATTTTTTTAAACTTACTGTTTCCCCATTAAATTCTGCATAAGTACAATAATTAATCCACTCTCCTAAATTAATATATGTTGCTTTATCATCTACATTTAATGTTAAAGGTAAATGCCGATGCCCGAAAATAAAATAATCAATTTTTTCTTTTTTTAAATACTCACGGCAATATAAAAATAACCACTCATTTTCGTTACCCAAAAATTTCTCATCACTATCTGCAGTTACAATTCTACTTCTTTTACTACTACTTTTAGCAATATAAAATGCAAGATTTGGGTGTAAACGACTGTAACACCACCAAATAAATTTATTTGTAAATATTTTTCTTAAAATTTTATATCCATTATCTCCTGGGCCTAATCCATCACCATGTCCTATATAAAGTTTAATGTTATTAATTACTTTTATTACAGGTTCTCTATGAATAATTACTTTTAACTCTTTTTCAAAATAATCTTTCATCCATAAATCATGATTACCAATATAAAAATGCACAGGAATTCCTGAATCGGTTATTTCGGCTATTTTACCTAGTAATCTAACAGTACCTTTTGGTACAGTGTATTTATATTCGTACCAAAAATCAAAAATATCCCCCACTAAATGTATTTCTTGTGCATCATTTTTTATATGGTTTAGCCAAGCAACTATTTTCTTCTCTCTTAAATGGCTTTCTTCTAAAGTAGGTACACCTAAATGAAAGTCTGATGCAAAATATATTTTTTTGTTATTCACTAAAATAAATTTGATTTTATAATTTTTTTTGGTTTAAGTTGATGAAAATTTAAACTCCATCTTAATTTTTCTATTGCGCTTATATTATTTAATTCCATAACTGTTTTAATATCATTACTATAAAGTAAAGGGTAGTGGATACTAATAATTCCTTTAAACAATTTTAAACTAATTCCGGCATTATACAAAATTTTATTATTAAATAAATAACTTGGGTTTGTTGTGCCTATATCTAAAAAACCTTCAAAGCCAAAAAAATTAGGTGTTGTAATGTTTGTGCTTGCAAGCCAACTATCGCTTTGACCTAACGGTGTGGGTACTTTAAAATAGCCATCAGCTTCGTTTATTTGTGTATTTCCAAAAGTTGAATTTAAATTACGTGCTAAAAAATTTGCATCAAATAAATAATCGTCGCTACCATTATGTGCACGCATTCTAAAACGGTAATAATTTTTAGCCCAATTTTCGCCAAAAATAAATGTACCTACAAATAATCTTAAACCAAAATTTTTATTTTTTGCAACATTAATTTTATAGTTAAGGGTAGCTAAAGTTTTAGCCATATACTTATTTTGTTGAATTTCAATTTCAATATTAAATGGGTTTATAGCCCTGTTATTGGATATAATGTACCTTAATTTATTAACTGAATTATTAATAGTATATAAGTCTGCTTTAAAAAAATTATTTGCCATGTCGCTACTTACTTTAACACTATCTATAAATAATATAGTTGAGCCAATATTTAAAGAATGATTAGTTTGATTTGTAGCATTTTTCTTTTTAAATGTAAACTCTGCATTTGGCGAAAATTTATAAAAAGTTAAATTAAATGTTTGAAAGGAAGTGCCAAAAGTACTGTTAATGTTGTTGAATGTAAGTTCATCGTAATTGTATGATTTTATATTGGCCTGTAGTTCGATAGATTTAAATAACTTATTTGGATAAATATGATAATTTAGTTGCCCACTTCCTGCTAATGTTTTAGATTTAAAACTATACATTGGTACAACAAAATATTCAAATTTTTATTCAAAAAAACTATAATTATGTAAAACACTTCCAAGCATTAAACCATTGTAGTAATTGCCGCCAATTATTGGGATATAGCTTATCTGATAGTATTTTGGGTTATCGTATTGCGCTAAAAATTTTAATTGAATAGGTTTAGATTTTTTAAAAATGCCTTTGGTTTTTATATAATTATTATTTCTGTTAATATCGGGCATTAAATCTCTCCCATCAATTTTAAAATAATCTACATCAGCTACAGGGAAGAAAACAGAATCTTTATTTGAAAAGCCATTTTTCCATACTTGCCCAATCATTTTATTGTTTTTAAAACCCGCAACGTTAAAAGGAATTATTGTGTGTTGTTTGTTTTTTACAATTAGTTTGTAGCTACCATCTTTATTTCTGTTTACTTTACAAAGTTTATAATCAATTTTTTTATCGGAATTTATTAAATTGTTTAAAAACCAATTTAAATCTAAACCACTAAAATAACTTAAAGTAGTTGCAAGGTCTTTTGGTGTTGGGTGTTTAAATTTAAAACGTTCAAAATAAAACTGCATGGCTTTATCAAAATTTGCTTCACCCATGTATTCAATTAAGTAGTCAAAAACAATTGGTGTTTTACTGTAAATAATACTTCCGTAATTAAATGGAGTTAAATCTTGTGATGCTGTGTTTATTGGCTGGTCTGATCTTTCTTTTGCGCTAATAAAATATGCCGTTTCTTTGTCTTTCCAATAAGGAATTTTATTTATACCAAATAATTTAAATGTCGAGTCTCTTCCTATATAATCAGTTAATTTTTTGTATGGATATTTTGCTTTAATATATCTTAATTCGTAAAAAGAATTTATGCCTTCATCAATTGCAGGAAAATCTCGTTCATTATTTCCTAATATTCCATAAAACCAATTATGTCCAACTTCATGAGCAATTGTAATATCTAAATCAAAATCGGTAGCCATATCACCAATAATTGTAATATTAGGATATTCCATACCGCCGCCTGCCATAATTGTGCCATCAACAGCACTTACGTGGTTATATGGATAATCGCCATTTAAATAAGAGTAAAATAAGGTAGATTCATTGATGTAATTAATTGCGTTTTTCCATAAATCAAAATTTTTGTCGGTAAAATAGGCCCATGTATCAACTATTCTTTTTGTAGTTGGTAATTGAATTTGATCGTGTAATACATAAAATCGTTTATCAGCAAACCATGCAAAATCATGTACTCTGTATTGTTTAAATTGAATGGTTTTATTTATTGTGCTAGATGCAGGAAACTGCATGCCTTCTCCTTTTCTTGTATTAGTTTCTATACAGTTAATTGTTTCAATAACTTTATTATTTAAAAAATTATCTTCTTCATCTGCATTAATTCTATCACCTGTTGATGCTAGTACATAATTTTTTGGTAAGGTAATTTTTACATCAAAACTTCCAAATTCGCTATAAAATTCTCCTTGATCTAAATATGGCATTTGATGCCAGCCTGTAGCATCAAAAACTGCAGGTTTAGGATACCATTGAGTAATAAAGTAAGCTTGTTCTGAGTGGCCTAAACGAGAGAATTTTGCGTCAGGTATTTGAACAAAAAAAGGTGTTGTAATTTCGATAGTATCTTTACTTTTTAATGGTTCGTCTAAGTATAGTTTGCAAATATCTATATGTTCTTTGTCATATTCCCACTTTATAGTTTTGCCATTAATTTTAAAATTTAAACTATCTATATAACCTCTTTCGTTTGGATTAGAGTAATACAAACTTGTATTACCTTGTTTTAATAATTGTTTAGCTAATGCTGTTTGGTTGTTTTTATAAGCATTTGGCCAAAGATGGAAATAAATGAAATTTAAAGTAGTGTGAGAGTTATTAATGTATTGAATTTTTTCAAAGGCATGTAAAGTATGCTTTTGATCATTTAATTTTACATTTATGGAGTAATTAACTTCTTGTTGAAAATAGGAAACAGAATCTTGAGATTTTGAAAATAAAAACAAAAAACAAACAAAACTTATTGATAGCTTAATTTTTATTTGTGTGTTAAAATTCAAGTTATTTTAAAATTTCTGCTAATTTATTTTCAAGTTCGTTTCCTCTTAAATTTTTAGCTATAATTTTACCTTCTTTATCAATTAATACAGTGTATGGTATTGATTGTACACCATATTGTTTTGCAGGCTCACTATCCCAAAATTTTAAATCACTTACTTGTGGCCAAGTTATTCCATCTTTTGCTATAGCTTCAATCCATTTATCTTTTGATTGGTCTAAACTTACACCAAAAATTTCAAATCCTTTATCTTTATATTTTGAGTAGGCTGCAACAACATTTGGCATTTCTTTTCTACAAGGGCCACACCAGCTTGCCCAAAAATCAATTAATACATATTTGCCTTTAAATTGTGATAAAGAAATTGTTTTACCATCAGGGTTTGGTAATGAAATTTCTTTTGCATTTTGACCTATGGTAGATGCTAACATTTTAGTCACAATTTCATGAAACATTTTTACGTTTTTATCATCAGCATATTTTTTTTGTAAACCTTCATCTAAAGCTTTATATAAATCTGCAAATTTATCAGGTTCCATACCTTGTATAGCCATTATTGATGAGTATTTATCTTTATGGGTTAATATTTTTTTAGAAAGTTCATCATTAAATACTGCCATAATTTTTGTATAGGGCTCTTCAAATGTTTTACTTAAAGAATCTCTTTGTATTTCATTATATTGTTTACTTTCTGATAAAGCATAGAATACTTGATTTAAAGAGTCTAATTTTTTATCACGTTTTTTAGAAAATTCGTTATATTCTAAAAATATTTTGGTTTCTTCACTTCCTGTTACTTTATACGTATTTCCCAAATCTTTAACGCTTCCGGTAATATTAACTTTATCCAAACTGTCTAATACTAACATGGCAAAATTACTTTGACTAAGTTTTATTCTATAAAATCCTATTTGTGGTTTGTAATTTGTAAATTCAAATTCGCCTTTATCATTTATTACTGCGCTATCAACTACAATAGGTTGTGGACTAACTAATTTTTCAAGAATTAAAGTTTCGCCTTTTGAATCAGTTAAAATACCTTTTAACTCAAATGGTGCATTTTTTTTACTATTTGTACAAGATGTAAATATTAAAAGGCTTACTACTATGGGTATGATTTTTTTCATTATTGATTTCTTATTTTTCTAATGTTTGTTTAACTAATTGATTAAGTAGTTTGGGGTCTGCTTTTCCTTTACTTGCTTTCATTACCTCACCAACAAATAAACCTAATAATCCTATTTTACCGTTTTTATATTCTGATACTTTTTCAGGGAATTTTAGTAGTACATCATTAATTAGGTTTTGTATGTCGTTACTATTACTGTTTTGTATAATATCTAATTTAGTTGCTAGTTCTAAAGCAGTTAAATTAGGGTTTAATACCATTTCAGGAAAAAGTTGTTGTGATGCAGCGGTATTGCTTATTTTATTGTCGTCAATTAATTGTATTATTTCTGCAATTTTATTTGGTGAAACAGAAAATTGATTAATGGTTAGTGCTCTTTCGTTTAAATAAGATTTTATATTTACAAGTAACCAATTTGCAGCAGATTTATAGTTTTTTGTAAATGTAATAAGCGAGTTATAATAATTAGCAATTTCTTTATTGTCTATGATTTGATTGGCGTCATATTCGCTTAGTTGATAGTTATTAGTGTAAAGTAAAAACAAATCGTTAGGTAAAGTGGGCATATTGTTTTTTACTTTTTGAATGTATTCATTTGTTATAATAACTGGTAGTAAATCTGGCTCCGGAAAATATCTATAGTCATTTGCACTTTCTTTACTTCTTAATGAAAATGTATAGCCTTCTTCTGCATTAAAACTTCTTGTTTCTACTGCAATAGGTTCGTTTGCATCAATTAAATCTATTTGCCTTTTTATCTCAAAATCTATTTCTCTTTGAACATTTCTAAACGAATTCATGTTTTTAACTTCAACTTTTTTACCAAATGTGCTTGAGCCTTTTAATCTTACTGAAATGTTTGCATCGCATCTTAAACTACCTTCTTCCATGTTCCCATCGCAAATATCTAAATATCTAACTAACTTTCTAACTTCGGTTAAGTATGAGTAGGCTTCTTCTCCTGTTCTTAAATCTGGTTCAGTTACTATTTCTAATAACGGAGTACCTGCGCGGTTTAAATCAATTAATGTATCATAAGGATCAATATCATGTAAGCTTTTACCTGCATCTTCTTCCATGTGAATACGGGTTAAATTTACTTTAAGCTCATTTCCGTTTTTAAGTTTAGATGTAATGTATCCGCCGTTACAAATTGGTGTTTTATCTTGGGTTATTTGATAACCTTTAGGTAAATCTGCATAAAAATAATTTTTTCGTGCAAATTCATTTGTTGTTCTTATGTTGGCATTAACGGCAATGCCTAATTTTACAGCAAATTCAATTGCTTTTTTATTTACACAAGGTAAAGTACCTGGGTGGCCAAGCGAAATTACACTGGTATTTGTATTTGGCATTGCCCCATATTCCGCAACGTCACTACTGTACATTTTGGTTTTTGTTAAAAGTTGTACGTGGCATTCTAGTCCAATTACGGCTTCGTATTTGTTATAAACACTCATAAAAAATGAAGTTTAAAGGTACATAAATTTTCTATATTTAATTGTTTATTTTTGAAACAAAATGCAAAATTTTAAATTTAGTTATAGCTTATCAGAAATTAATAATATTGCTGAAAAATTGCTAAGTATTAATAAAAAGATAATTTTATTTTATGGTGATATTGGCGCTGGAAAAACTACTTTAATTAAAGAAATTTGCAAACAACTTAGAAGTAAAAGTGCTTTTAGTAGCCCAACTTATCAAATAGTTAATGAGTATAGTTTCCCTTCTGGGTTGATTTACCACTTTGATTTGTATCGTATAAAGTCAAAAATGGAGTTGGTTGATTTAGGGTTTGATGATTATTTATTTACCAATAATTATTGTTTTATAGAGTGGCCTGAGTTAGCAGAAGAATTTATAACCGAAAATTATATTAAAATAAAACTTAACGTTGTAACTAATGGTAGAGTGGCAGAGATTAATGTTTATTAATTTGTAGTTATAAATTTAAAAGCCATTAATTGAGTAGTTTTTTTACAAAAAATAATGCTGTTGCTAGTTATATTAATTTTTTTAGTTTTATTTAATTTTTCTAAAATATCTTCATATATACTTATAAGATAATCGTTACATGGAAATGAAACGGCATTAATTTTTTTAATTTTTAGTTTAAATATTTTTTTACATTTTACGTTTATTTCACCACAATCACATTTTATTTTAAACTCATGTTTACCTTGTTTAATTAAAATGGCTTTATCTTTAGCTAAATTATTTACTTTATTGTTTGATGTAAATACAGAAAGTGAGTATAGTGAGTTGTTTTGTGCATTAAATTTATTGCAAAAAAATAGTAATAAAAATATAAACTGTATAGTTTTGTTATACATTTATTACTTTAGCTTTTCGTTTATTTTTATAAGCAAAGCATTTGTCTCTTCGTAATCTTTTTCAGTTAAACCCGAATTTTTTGCTTGAGCTATAGCTTTTTCAGCTTGCGATTTAGCTTCTTTGTAATTTTCAGATTTGTATAAAACTGCAGCATAAGTGTCTAAATAAGCATAACTTGGTTCTAGCTCGCAAGCACGTTTTGCCATATTTATACCAGCATTAATGTGTTCAGGTTTTGTAGCTTTTTCATATATTTTCCAAGCCATGCTATTTAATTCTTCGGCATTATTATTATAATATTTACTATAATTTTTACTTACTAAATCAAAATACATATTTGTGTTGTAGCGTTTATAAATTTCACAATCTACAACAAAAAGATTTTCTTCTTTGTTAGGCCAATTAAGGTTAGAAAACTTAATTTTATCAGCCTTATAACTTGTTTCATTAAATCCTTTTGCGATTAAATGAGGTCTGAAATAATTTAAACTTACTTGAGCTATTTTTTCTTTTAAAGTATCTTCTCCAAATTTTTGAGTAAATGCATTGTAATTAGATAATAAATAGGTAATCTCACGACTGTTATAATCACTCACAAAATTTCTAACTAAAAACCAATTGGTGTAATTTAATAAATCAGCATCTTTAACTGTTTTCAAATAATTTTCTATTTCTTTTTTTGGGGTTTGGCAAGTTCCATCCATTAAATTTACATAATCTAAAATATTTTTTTCATTTAAGCCTTCTTTTAAATAGTTATTTTTTTTAGTTACAAAAGTTTCGTTTTCATTTTGCGAAGTTTTCCCAAATGAAATAAATTCCGTTTTATTTTTGTAACCAGCGCTTCTGTGAACTATTTCTCCTTTTGGGTTTATTATTAGTAAGTTAGGGTAACAGTTAACTTCGTATTTATGCGCAATTTCAATGCCTTCCCCTTTTTCTGCATCAATTTTATAATTTATAAAATTTGAATTGTAAAAATTCGCAACAGTATCATTAGTAAAAGTGCTTTTACTCATCAATTTACAAGGGCCACACCATGCTGTGTAAACATCAACAAAAATATTTTTATTTTCTTTTTTAGCTTTTTCTAAAACTTCTGTCCAGGTTCCGTGTTCAAAATTTATTTGAGCTGTAATAAAATTTATACTAAAGGGTATTAATAAAATTAATTTGATTTTTTTCATTTTGTTATATTAGTTTAGTAATTTCTTCGCTTAAAGGGTCTATTTTACTTGGAAAAAATTCAATAATTTTTCCGTTTTCGTCAATTAAATATTTACAAAAATTCCAATTAGGAGATTTTTCTGTAACACCATTTAATTCTTTATTAGATAAATATTGATAAAGAGGATGAGCATCTTTACCTACAACTGTAATTTTATTCATTATTGGGAAAGTAACACCATAATTTTTTGTACAAAACGATTGTATTTCAGCATTATTTCCAGGTTCTTGAGCGCCAAAATCATTACTTGGAAAACCTATTACAACTAATTTATCTTTATATTTTTCGCTTAATAGTTGTAAATTTTTATATTGAGGTGTATAACCACATTGGCTAGCAACATTTACAATAAGTATTTTTTTTCCTTTAAAAGTGGCTAAACTTAACTCTTTATCAGTTATTGTTTTAACTGTAAAACTATGAACAGTTTTTAAATTAAAATTAGTATAAGTAAAAGCCATAACTATAAAAGTACTAATTGCAAATAATAATGTTGAAATTTGTTTCATTGAAGTAAAATACTAAGCTATTTATTTTAGATTAAATAAAATAGTTAAATAAATAAAAAAGCCCAAACTAATTCAGTTTGGGCTTTTTTCATTTTTTTTTAAATTAATTTTCGATAGAAATAACTAAATATTTTGAATTACTCCAAAATTCTGTTGGGTTTGTAATTTCAATTTTTTCAATTGGTTTTTCACCTACTAATTTATAAGAGTTGTGAGGGTGGCTACTTAATATTTTTGCACGTTTAGCACCAATATTAATAAATGTTGTAGATTCAATATTTATTTTAGTGAAATAATCTTTATTAAAATCATCTTTAACTTTTGTGGTTTTACCTAAACCAATAAAACCACCTTCTTTACTAATTACATTTTTTTCTTTTAGTTCTTTAGTTGTACCAATGGCATAATAAGCTGTATTTATAACTTCTGTTTTATTTGCACTTTCTTCTTCAATTGCTTGGTAATTGGTGTTTAAATTAGCTAACTCAATATTTAAGCCTTCAATTTTAGATTTTAACTCACCTATTTCAACATCTTTTTGTTCTATTGATGCTTGTAAGTTTTCAATCATTTTTTCTAACCCTTGTAATTTTAAGTTACTGTCTTTTAATTTTTTTGTTAAAGAGCCTATTCTGTTTTTGTTTTTATTCATTAAATCGTAGATAGCTTGTATATCTTCTTTAATTTGATCTTCTTTACTTTTAACATCACCTGAAGCACTTGCGTTACCTACAATTTTTTCTTTTTCTTTAATTGCATTTAAATTTTCTTGAATTTCATTAAATGAACTAATAAATTCTTGTAAAGCAGCTTCTTTTTCGTTTAACTTACCACTTAGTTCACCATTTACGCTTGATAAACTATCCGCTAAAGGGTTTACTTCCTTTTCTTTATCTCCGCAAGAGGTGTTAATTAGTGTACTTGCGCCAATTATTAATGTAATTACTAAAACTTTTATCGCTTTCATATTTTATTTTTTTAATTAATTCTAAAATGTTAAAAATGTAACCCGCCAAAAATAAAAAAAGCAATCCTTTAGGAATTGCTTTTTTATAAAAAGTTGTTAATATTAACAGTATTCGTTATAAACGGCTTTTAAATGTTCTGAAATTGCTTGAGCAGATTTACCTTCAATGTTATGTCTTTCAATAAAATGAACTAATTCTCCATTTTTAAATAATGCAATTGCAGGACTGCTAGGCGTGTAGTGTGTAAAATGTTTACGGGCTTCTGCAACAGCTTCATTATCAACACCTGCTAAAACAGTAGTTAGTTTGGTAGGTAATTTTGTGTTTTCTAAACTCTTTTTAACTCCTGGTCTGCATGCGCCGGCAGCACAACCGCAAACCGAGTTAACAACCATTAATAATGTGGCATTGTCTTTAATGGCATCATTTACAGCGTTTGCATTTAATAATTCTGTAAATCCAGCTGAGGTTAGTTCAGCTTTCATTGGATTAACTAATTGTTCAGGATACATAGGATAATTTTTTACAAAGTTAAGGTTTTAATTATGTAAACAAAACTTAAAATGGGTTAAAAAATTTATAATAATTTATAAAATTATCTATTTGCTCTTAGTTTTATATAAACAATTTGTATTTTTAGCTATTCATAAATTTTAAAATGAAAAAATCAATAATTACATTTTCGGCTATTTTAGGCTTTACCCTTGCTTTAACTGCGCAAAAAGTACCTCCTGGTACAAACGGTAAAAATAATACTACTTTTCCTTTACCTCAATTTGTTGATGAGGTTAAAAAAGTTGGAAGTGAATTAATTATTCCATATAAACGTTATAAAATGAGTAATGGTTTAACTATTCTTATTCATGAAGATCATAGCGATCCTATTGTTTATGTTGATGTTACTTATCATGTAGGGAGCGCTCGTGAGCAACAAGGCAGGAGTGGATTTGCACACTTTTTTGAACACATGATGTTTCAAGGTAGTAAAAACGTTGCAGATGAACAACATTTTAAAGTAATTACCGAAGCAGGTGGTACTTTAAATGGAACTACAAATACAGATAGAACTAATTATTTTGAAGTTGTTCCTAGTAATCAATTAGAAAAAATGTTTTGGTTAGAAGCGGATAGAATGGGATTTTTGTTAGATTCTGTAACTCAAAAAAAGTTCGAAATTCAACGTGCAACAGTTAAAAACGAACGCGGCCAACGTTATGATAATGCTCCTTATGGTTTAGTTATGGAAAAAGTTGGAGAAGCTTTATTCCCTAAAGGGCATCCCTATAGCTGGTCAACCATTGGTTATTTGGTAGATTTAGATAGGGTAGATGTGAACGATTTAAAACGTTTTTACATGCGATGGTATGGCCCCAATAATGCTGTTTTAACAGTTGCAGGTGATGTTGATGTAAACCAAGTTTTATTATATGCTCAAAAATATTTTGGTTCAATACCAGTTGGTAAAGAAGTAAAACCTCAAAAAATTGAACCTTTTAAATTAACTGAAAATAGATATATTTCATACGAGGATAATGTTAGGTTTCCTCAAATATCAATAGCCTATCCAACTATTAAAACAAATACAAAAGATGCAGCTGCTCTTGAAGTATTATCAGATATTTTATCGGGGTCGCAAAGTTCGCCTTTATACAAAGGGTTTATTGAAACAAAAAAAGCTGTAAGTGCGTTTAGTTTTCATTATGCTAGAGAATTAGATGGTCAGTTTCAAATTAATGTAAGGGCTAATGCCGGTTCTAAATTAACTGATATTGAAAACGAATTAACAACCGTTTTAGCTAATTGGGAAAAAGCTGGAGGCGTTAAAGATGATGATATAGCAAAATTTAAAGCATCGTTTAAAACTCAAATAATAAATGGTTTAAGTACAGTGCAAGGTAAAGGCTCAATATTAGCTGCAAATTACACATTTACTGGTGATGCAAATTATTTAAAAAAGAACATTGCATTATATAATAGTATTACAAAAGCTGATGTGATGCGTGTTTATAGTCAATACATTAAAGGAAAACATGCTGTTGTATTAAGTTGTGTTCCTAAAGGAAAAACAGATTTAGTGGCTAAACCTGATAATTGGAAAATGTATGAACGTACAGTTGAATTAGAAAGTGATGAATATAAAAATTTAGGTTATTCTGAACCAAAATATGATTTTGTTAGAAGCAAAGTTCCGGCATCAACTGTTGCAAAACCTGTACCTGTTCCTAATTTTTATAAAACAACTATTGCTTCAAAAATACCAGCTATTGGCGTTGAAGATAAAGAAATACCAATGGTTAACATAAATATTTCTTTTAATGCCGGCCACCGTTTTGAACCTAAAGAAAAATCAGGCGTAAGTAAACTATTGGCAAGTATGTTAACACAAAGCTCAACTAAAACTAAAGCAGATGAGTTAGAAAATAAATTAAATAGATTGGGGTCTTATGTAAATGTTTATTCAGGTGATGAAGATTTGTCTGTAACAATACGTTCAACAAAACAAAACTTATTAACTACTTTAAAAATAGCCGATGAATTTTTATTTAATCCAAAATTTGATAATGAAGAATTTGAATTAGAAAAGAAAAGAACATTAGATAACATAACTCAAGGTTTAACAAATGCAGGTGTTATGGCCGATAATGCTTATAAAAAAATAATGTATGGTGATAATCATATAATGTCGATTTCTGGAATTGGAACAACAGAAACAGTTTCAAACATTACTATTGATGATGTGAAAAAGTTTTATAACGATAAAATTTTAATTAATAATGCTAGTATTGCAATAAGTGGAGATATTAAACAATTAGAAATAGAAAAAGCTTTATTGTTTTTAAATAAATTAAAAGTTGGAAATATTGATGTTGTAAAAGAACCAGAATTACCAACGCATGATAAAACACGTATTTACTTTGTAGATAAAAAGAAGGCAGCACAAAGTGAAATTAGATTTGGTTATTTAGCTTTACCTTACGATGCTACTGGCGAGTTTTTTAAAGCAAATGTAATGAACTATAGTTTTGGTGGTGCTTTTAATAGTAGAATAAATGTTTTATTACGTGAAGCTAAAGGTTGGACATATGGCGTTAGAAGTGGATTTAATGGGTCGAAATTTGAAGGGCCATATACAATAAGCGGAGGCTTTAAAGCTAATACAACCGATAGTACTTGTGTTGAAATAATAAATGAACTTAATAAAATAGTTAGCGGAACATTTACTGATGAAGAAGTAAGTTTTACAAAAAATGCTATGATGCAAAGCGATGCTTTAAAATACGAAAGCCCTATGCAAAAATTAGGCTTTATTAAACGTGTATTAGATTATAATTTACCAAAAGATTTTGTAGCCCAACAAGCTTCTATTTTAAATAACATAACAAAAGATGAATTAAATACTTTAGCCAAAAAACATTTACAATTAAGTAAAATGAATATTATTGTTGTGGGCGATAAAGAAAGCAATTTTGATAAATTAAAAGCACTTGGCTACGAAATGGTTGAAATAGATCCTATAACTAATAAAAAAATAAATTAACTAACCATACAAATTAAAAAGCCGAATAATTTATTCGGCTTTTTAATTTAATAAAATACTACAAAACATTATTACTTTGTTCTTTAATTTTTTCTAATTCATCTTTCATTAAAACCACTAATTTTTGCATTTCTGCATCGTTAGCTTTGGAGCCTATGGTGTTAATTTCGCGCCCAATTTCTTGTGTTATAAAATTTAATTTTCGGCCTGTTGATGCTTCGTTCATGGTTGTTTTAAAATAATTTAAATGTGTTTGTAATCTAACTTTTTCTTCATTTATATCTAATTTTTCTACATAATAAATTAGTTCTTGCTCAAAACGGTTTTGGTCTATCTTATCTTTACTTACCAGTTCATTTAAGTTTTTAGCAATTCTTTCTTTAATGTTTTTAATACGATTTTCATCAATAATTTTTATTTTGTTTAATGCCTCTTCTATTATTGATAAACGTGTTTCAAAATCTTTTTTAATAGATAAGCCTTCTTCTGCTCTAAATTTTTGAAGTTGATTAATGGCTTGTAAAATACAAGTTTTAATTTGTCCCCATTCATTTTCATCAGCTTCTTTTTTTTCGTTCTTAATTACATCGGGCATTTTTAATATTTGGTCAAAATAATTTTTTTGTGGTTCGTTTAATGCCTGTGCTAGGGCTGCTAGTTTATTTTGATAGGCCTTTGCTAAATCTAAATTAATTTCAACTGGTGTTTCCTCTTGAGTTGTTTCAACAAAAATTGAAAGGTCAATTTTACCACGTTCTAATAATTTAGATATTTCATTTCTAAGTTCTAGTTCATAATTTCTATAGG
>CAZAPH010000020.1:0-18632 GCA_964487105.1 uncultured Akkermansia sp. | reverse complement strand
AATCTTAAACTAATATCAGCCGTTTTGCTGTTTAACGATCTAATTTCTACAGTTATGTTTTTATTCCCTAAGTTACTATTGGCTTTGCCAAAACCTGTCATGCTTTTAATCATGTGTTTTTTGTTTTGTTTTTAAATTTACTAAGTATAATCCACATATTATAATTACACCTGATGCTAGTTTTGTTGTGGTTAATTTATCTTCACCAATTAAAATAGCAAATGTACTTGCTAAAAAAGGTTGTAAATAAATGTACATACTAACAACATTAGGACTTAATTTTTTTAACCCATATAAATTTAATAAATAAGCTAAAAAAGTTGTTGCCACAACAACAAAACACAATGCAAAAATAGCTTTAGGGGTAAATGCTAAATAATTGGTATGTAATGTATCAAGTAAACCAATTGGTAAAATTAAAATTGAACCAAATAAAAAAATCCATTTCATTACGGTAACAGTGTTGTATTTAACCATAATGGGTTTTGCTAAAACAACAAATATGGCCCACGATGTGGCATTAATTAAAGTCATTAAATCTCCTGTTATCGTTTCACTTCCAATTTCAAAATTGCCTCTGTATCTTAATATAATATAGCATCCTATTATTGCTAAAATAAGCCCGGTAATTTTATTCCATGTAAGTTTTTCTTTTAATACAATTAATGTAAAAACAAATACAATAATTGGATTTGAAATCATAATAACCGACGAATTTATGGGTGTAGTTAAACTTAAACCATAAATAAAAAATAATTGGTTAATTACTACGCCAAATATACTTAGTATAACTAATTTTTTTAAGTCTTTAGTTTCAATTTTTTCTTTTGGTAAAAATAAACTTAGTATATAAAATAATGTAAATGCACCTATAATTCTATAAAAAACTAATGCAATAGGCGAAATAAATTGAGGCATTAAACCTTTTGCAATACTGTAATTTAAAGCATAAACAATTTGTGCACCAAATAATGCTAAATGTCCGTTAAGTTGGTTTTTCAAGTTAATGCAAATATGCAAAAAACTATGTTTTAGTACGAAATAATTTTAAAAAATACTATATTTACAACTATCAATAAAAAAACTTTATATATTTTAATTGTTTTATGTGTAATTGGTAAACCATTGTATCAACAACAAAATGAGTTTGATAAATGGGGAGTGGCCGGAAGCCTTGTATTTACTGATATAAAAGAAGCCATAAAAGTAGAAAAAAAAGTTTATAAGGTAGATTTAAGTTATAAACCTATAGAACCAAAACAGTTAGAAAAATTATGTAAGTTAAAAGATTTACAAGTTTTAAGACTTAGCACAAATAATATTACAAATTTTCCAAAAAATTTTAGTGAGTTAACTAATCTTATCTATTTTTCGAGTTATAATAATGCACTTAATACATTTTTGCCCGATGCAAAGCCCTTTTTTAATTTGCATTATTTAGAATTACAAAACACAAAAATTGATAGCATTCCAGCCCAAATTGCATACTTAAGCAAGTTACAAACTTTTAAATTTGGAAATACAGATGATACTTTAAAATTACCTATTACTTTTAAGTTTTTAAAAAATTTAAAAGAATTAAATTTTGAAAATTGTATAATAGATTCATTTCCAAAACAAATTTTTAAACTAACTAATTTGCAATTTTTATTTTTAAACAATACAAATACATTTTATTTAACTAAGCATTTTGAACGATTTGATAAATTAGAAGTTTTAGTTGTTGAAAATAATAAACTCGAAAAAATACCTTTTGAAATTTATAAAGCAAAAAACTTGCGCATATTAGCTTTAAGAAATAATAAATTAACTAACTTACCCGAAACGATAAGCGAACTTCAAAATTTAACAATATTAGATTTACGAGGTAATTCAATAGATAAAGACCGTATAGAGGAAATAAAAGCCCTTTTGCCAGGCTGTGAAGTGAAGTTTTAATTTAACTATTTGATAATAAGGTCATTAGAATAAAAATCTAATTTTATAAAAATAAATTTTACTTGTAAAATCACTAAAAAAGCGTATCTTTGCAGTCCTTTAAAATCAAATGGATTCACAAGTTAGATTATTTACAGGCATAGCTTCCGAAGATTTATCAAAAAAAATAGCAGCTTCGTATGGCCAAGCATTAGGTAAATTAGAGCATTATCGCTTTAGTGATGGTGAGTTGCAAGCCTCTTACGAAGAAAGTATTCGTGGACAAAGTGTTTACATTATACAAAGTACAATGCCACCCGCAGATAATTTAATGGAATTATTACTGTTAATAGATGCCGCTAAGCGTGCAAGTGCTAGGCATATTGTGGCAGTTATTCCCTATTTTGGTTATGCAAGGCAAGATAGAAAAGATAAACCCCGTGTTGCAATTGGTGCCAAATTAGTTGCTGATATGTTAGCCGTTGCAGGTGCAACCAGAGTAATGACAATGGATTTGCATGCCGACCAAATACAAGGTTTTTTTAATGTTCCAGTTGATCATTTATACGCTTCAACTATTTTTTTACCATATATCAATTCTTTAAACTTAAGTAACCTAACCATTGCAGCGCCAGATATGGGGGGGAGTAAAAGGGCTAATGCTTATGCCAAACATTTAAAAGCCGAAATGGTTATTTGTTACAAACAAAGAGCAAAAGCAAATGTTGTTGAACACATGACAGCTATTGGCGAAATTGAAGGTAGAAATATTATTTTAGTTGATGATTTAGTTGATACTGGTGGTACTTTATGTAAAGCTGCCGAAATGATGATGGATAGAGGTGCTTTAAGTGTGCGTGCAATTTGTACTCATCCTGTATTGTCGGGCAAAGCTTATGATAATATACAAAACAGTAAGTTAACCGAGTTAATTGTTACAGATACAATTCCACTAACACAAAATAGTAATAAAATAAAAGTGTTAAGCGTGGCAGATTTATTTGCAAAGGTAATTAACAGTGTTCAAAATTTTGAATCTATAAGTAGTAATTTTGTAGTTTAATAAAAGTCGCAATTAATAACATATAAAAGAGTTGTTTGAAGTTGAAGCGACCAACGACCAACAACTCAAAAAAAGTAAAATGAAAACAGTACAATTGAGCGGTTCGTCACGTGCGAACGTAGGAAAAGTAGATGCAAAAGCATTAAGAGAAAAAGGACAAGTGCCATGTGTAATTTATGGTGCAGGCGAGCAAATTCACTTTAGCGCAGATGAGCGCCATTTTAAAGACATTATTTATACACCAGAAACTAATTTAGTTGAGGTTGAGGTTGCAGGAAAAAAATACCGTACAGTATTACAAGAAGCGCAATTCCACCGTTTAACAGATAAATTAATTCATGCAGATTTTTTAGCAGTTACTGAAGATAAACCAGTTTCGGTTAACATCCCTGTTAAAACCGTTGGACAAAGTGAAGGTGTTAAAGCAGGAGGTAAATTAGTTATTAAATTACGTAAAGTAAAAGTACGTGGATTAATTTCTAAAATACCAGCGAATATTGAATTAGACATTACTCCTTTAGTTATAGGTAAAGGAATTGCTTCAGGTGATATTAATATTGATTGTTTTACTTTATTACATCCAAAAAATATTTCAATTGTAAGCGTTCAAACAACACGTAACGTTGTTGCTGTTGAAGAAGCTCCTGCTGCCGCAAAAACTGCTGCACCTGCTGCTGCTGCAAAAGCTGCGCCAGCAAAAAAATAATTACAATTTAATTTTTTAACTAAAAAAACCTCAAACATTTAGCTTGAGGTTTTTTTATTTTTATAGAATGCAAAATAATAAAATAGTTATACAAGAATATTACTCGCCATTTGGAGCATTATTAATTGGGAGTTTAAATAATCAAATTTGTTTGTGTGATTGGAAACACCGAAAAATGCGCCAAGTTATTGATGAAAAATTAAAAAAATATTTTAATGCAAGTTATATTTTTGAAGAAAGTGAAATTGTAAATGAAGCAATTTTTCAATTAACGGAGTATTTTCAAAAAAAATTACACCACTTTAACCTCCCATTATTATTTGCAGGAACTCAATTTCAACAAAATGTTTGGCAACAACTTTTAAAAATAGATTATGGTAAAACTATTTCTTATTTGATGTTAGCTCAACGTATAAATAATGTTTCAGCTATTAGAGCGGTAGCCTCTGCTAATGGAGCAAATGCAATTTCTATTATTGTTCCATGCCATAGAGTTATTGGCTCAAATAATGAGTTGGTAGGTTACGCAGGCGGTGTTGATGTAAAACGGAAATTACTATTGTTAGAAAATTCACAACAAACTACTTTAAATTTTACCATTCAATAAATTGCTTGAGTTGTTCTACGCAAACTTTTTGTTGTGTTTCAGATTTAAAATTGTTGGCACCTTCTTCTACATGCGTTTCAATTAACGAAATTGGTAAACGGTTAGGATGCACAAATAATTTAAGGTAATTTAATATTCCTGTTAAATGTTCCATACCTCTTAAATTTCCTGCTCTTCCGGCACTAACACCAACTAATAAAGCTTTTTTGTTTAACCAGGTTGATGGATGAATAGCGTCTAAAAATAATTTTAAAACTCCGGGGAAACTGCCATTATATTCAGGTACAACAAAAATAAATTTTGAGTTTGGTAATAAAATTTCTGTTATTATTTTTTGAAAATAATCAGAGCGTTGGCCATACAACTCACTGTTAAGTATATTGGTAAATTGGTTAATTTCGTATAAATCAATAATTAATGGTTTAACATCAAAATCATTTAACATTTTACAATAAATATTTCCTACTCTTTTAGTGTAACTATTAGCGCGATTAGTGGCAAAAATTATAACTACGTTTTGCATATAAATTTATTAACAATCTTTTAATTTCTTTTTCGTTTTGTTAAAAACTAACAACCCATAAATTTCGCAATAAGTTTAACTTTACAGAAATACTTTGTACTATTTTTATGAACATTACGTATTACGTGCATTCTTGTTTTTGTGTAGAAATTAAAAACAAAAATTTATTGTTTGATCCATTTATTACCCCTAATGATTTGGCTAAAAACATTAATATTGAAAATATTAAAGCAGATTATATTTTAATTAGCCATGGCCACGAAGATCATATAGCAGATGCTGAAGTTATTGCTAAACGAACAGGTGCAAAAGTTATTTGCAGTTGGGAAATAAATGTTTGGTTAGGTAAAAAGGGCGTTAACAATATTCACCCAATGAATACTGGTGGAAAAGTAAAATTAGATTTTGGCAATGTAAAAGCCGTTGCCGCAGTTCATAGCAGTGGTTTGACAGATGGAACTTATGGCGGAACCGCTATGGGTTTTGTGGTTGAAAGTAGTGAAGGTAATTTTTATTATGCTGGCGATACCGCTTTAACATACGATATGAAATTAATTGGTGATTATAGAAAAATAGATTTTGCTTTTTTACCAATTGGAGACAATTTTACAATGGGCGTTGATAATGCCATTATTGCTTGTAATTTTATTAAATGTAATTCTATTATTGGAATGCATTACGATACTTTTGGATACATAAAAATAGATAAAGCAGAAGCGATTGAAAAATTTGAAAAAACAGGAAATACACTTAAATTAATGAACATTGGTGAGACAATAAAAATATAACAAATGGGAAAAATAATAACACTAGCCAATCAAAAAGGAGGAGTAGGTAAAACTACTACTTCAATTAACTTAGCTGCAAGTTTAGCAGTTTTAGAATATAAAACACTTTTAATTGATGCTGATCCTCAAGCAAATGCTACATCTGGTGTTGGATTTGATCCTACGCAAATAAAAAAAGGTTTGTATGAGTGTATAATTGATAGTATTCATCCTAAAGATGCAATTGTACCAACCGAAACGCCAAATTTATTTTTATTACCTGCTAATGCAGATTTAACCGTGTTAGATTTGGAAATTGTAAATCTTCCCAACCGCGAATACATGCTTAAAAAAGTGTTAGATAAAATTAAAGATAAGTATGACTTCATAATTATTGATTGCTGTCCATCGCTTGGTTTAATTGTTATGAATGCACTTTGCGCAACAGATAGTGTAATAATACCAGTACAATGCGAATATTTTGCTCTTGAAGGTATGGGTAAGCTATTACAAAACATAAAAATTATTCAAACCCATTTAAATACAAATTTAGATATTGAAGGTGTTTTATTAACCATGTATGATGGTCGTTTACGATTAGCCAACCAAGTGGTTGAAGAAGTTAAAACACATTTTCAAGATATGGTTTTTGATACCATTATACAACGTAATACAAAGTTAGCAGAAGCCCCAAGTTTTGGTAAAACAATTATAATGCATGATGCAAGCGGAAAAGCAAGTAACAATCACTTAAATTTAGCGCGTGAAATATTACAAAGAAATGGTTTAACCAAAATTAGCGATAAACACCGTACCATTAAGATGGATGCTGAAGAATTAAGCGAAGATTTTTAAAAACACAAATTGTATTATTTGGGAGTAGATTGTAGATTTATAAAGAAGTAAAATGAGTAAAAAACCGGCATTAGGAAGAGGATTAAGCGCATTGTTAGAAAACGCTAAAACAGATATTACAACTAAACAAATGGGCGATGGTGCACCTACTGTAAATTCTGTTTCAATTTTAAAAATAAAACACATTGAGGTTAATCCATTTAATCCACGCAGTAATTTTGATGATACAGCTTTACAAGAGTTATGCGATAGTATAAAACAACATGGCATTATACAACCACTAACCGTTAGAAAATTAGGATACGATAAATATCAATTAATTTCTGGGGAACGTAGGTTTAGAGCCTCACAAATGGCTGGTTTAGTTGAAGTGCCTGCATACATTAGAGTTGCAGATGACCAAGCCATGCTCGAAATGGCATTAGTTGAAAATATACAACGCGAAGATTTAGACCCAATTGAAGTTTCTTTATCTTATAAACGTTTAATTGATGAGTGTAATTTAACTCAAGAACAACTAAGTGAAAAGGTTGGTAAACAACGCTCTACTGTTACAAATTTTTTGCGCTTATTAAAATTACCTGCTCCAATACAAAAAGCTTTACGCGATAAAGAACTGAGTATGGGTCACGCTAAAGCATTAATAAGTATTGATAATGAAGACAGGCAGTTGGCAATTTTTGCACTTGCTATTGAACAAGATTTAAGTGTTAGGCAAATTGAAGAATTAGCACGTGGCGAAAAATTAAAATTAACTCCTAAAATTTCTAAAATTGAAAAACCTTTAAGTATTGAAGATAAAAACATAACTAAAACACTCGATAAAATTTTTAATAAATCATACAGTTTTAAACGGAACGCCAAAGGAGGAGGTTCTTTAAATTTATCTTTTACAAACAACCAAGAACTACAGCATATTTTAAATTTTTTTGGGATTGAGTAATCTATTATATTTTATAAATGCAATTTCTTAAAAATAAAATAAAACTGTTTTTACCTAAATATCAAAAATTGATATTAGAATACAAGGTAAATATGAAACCAAGGTATGAGATTGGTAAAAATGCTCATACTTTATTAAACACTATAATTTCAAATAATAAAGAAATTTATTTAAAGCTATTAAATGAAATAAACGCAAACGAAGCTATTTTAAAGAAATTAAAGAATCCTCAACTAAAACCAATGAAAATGAACCTACATGGAATAATGGGTTTTTACCTGGTTTAGATATTATTGCTCTTTATACATTCATTAAACTATATAAACCAATTAATTATATTGAAATAGGATCAGGTAATTCAACAAAAGTTGCAAGAAAAGCTATTAAGGATAATAATTTAAAAACTAAAATTAGTTCAATAGATCCATTTCCTAGAGCTAATATTGATCATTTGGCAGATGAGGTAATTAGAAAACCTTTTGAAGATATTGAAAATTATCAACCAATTATTGATAAGTTAAATGAAAATGACATTTTATTTATAGATAACTCGCACCGCTGTTTACCCAATTCAGATGCAACGGCATGTTTTTTGGATATACTACCTTATCTAAAAAAAGGAGTAATAGTTCACATACATGATATTTATTTACCTTACGATTATCCACAATTTATGTGTGATAGATTTTATTCTGAGCAATATATGCTTGCCGCATTTTTATTAGCTAATCCAGATAAATACAAAACAATTTTCCCTGCAATGTATATAAGCGAAAATAATGAATTGGCTTCAAAAATTGCAAATATTTGGAATCACCCCAATACAAAAAATGTCGAAAAACACGGTGGTTCTTATTGGATACAAATTTGTTAATCTAAGCATTTAAATTTGTAATAAGAATCTAACCTCAATATGAACTTTTTAGATTGAGGCTTAAAAACCTTTTTAGTGAATGAGGCAATGTTGCGAAGCCCTCTATTTTTAATAAATTTTGACTTGTTATAGATATCTAAAATAAAATTTGGGTTAATTGCTATTAATCGTCCAATCGTTTTCAAATGAACACTTGTATTCATTATCTAATTTAATATAGGTAATTGCAGATCTACGTTTAATCCAATTTTTTACTGCATTTTTATTTTGATGAGCCACAGCAATAGTAGAAATTTTTTGATAATCTTCTTTTAAATTAGCTTTATGAGGTTCTATTCTGTTTTTTAATTTTATTAGCCTGTAAGCCGGTTTTCCATCGGGCATAGTATATTGCATCGCAGGTGTAATATCATCAATTTTCATGCCATTTAATGCAGGAACTAAATTTTGATCCATCACAGATAAATCTTCATTATCAAATTTTGTACTTGCCGTTCTTTGGTTTATCATAATGCCTGAATTTAATTTAGTGTCTTTATCATCACTAAATTTTTTAACAGCAAATTCAAAACTATATTTACCTTGGTTAATTGATGTTAATATTGTGTCTAATTCTTTTTTACATTTAAAAAAATCAGCATTACTAATTTTTGGCATTAATAAAATATGTCTTAAATCAACAACTTCTCCTTTACGTTTAACTAGTTGTATAAAATGATAACCATAAGTTGTTTCAAAAACTTTAGATACTTCACCTTCTTTTAATTTAAAAGCAACCCCTTCAAATTCCGGAACCATTTGTCCTTTACCAACATTTTCTATTAGTCCTCCTTCTTTAGCAGAACCCGGATCTTCGCTGTAAAGCCTCGCTAATAAAGCAATGCTGCTTTCGCCTGAAATTACGCGTTGCCTATAACTTTCTAGTTTATCTTTTGTAGCATTTTTTTCTTCTAAACTGTATTGTGGTTTACGTACAATTTGCGATAGTTCTACTTCCGAATTTATTAAGGGTAAACTATCTACCGGAATTGTTTTATAAAATGCTCTAACTTCTGCTGGAGTTATTTTACCATCTCCGGTTATTTTACTTGCCATTTTTTGTGCAACTAACTGTTCTTGCACATCGCTTCGCATTTCATCTTTAATTACATTGGTGCGTTTGCCATAAAATTGTTCTAATTTTTCTTCGCTACCAAACTGTTGTATAAAGTAGTTTAATCGTTTACTAAGTTCTTGGTCAACTTCTTGGTCGTTTACTACAACCGAATCTCTATCGGCTTGAGCAAGTAAAAGTTTTTGATAAACTAAAGTTTCATAAGCTTTACATTTATCTATACCTAGGCCACTTTTTTGTTGTTCAACCATTAAATTTTGTAAATCGCTATAAAGGATGGAATATTTACCAACTACGCCAATAACTTTATCAATAACTTGAGCATTTATGATATTAATAAAGAAAAATAAAATATTAAAAAAAAAGAGTTTTTTAAACATCTGGTAAAGATACTTTTTTTGAATAAATAATATAATTTGGCTTGATTAAAAAAGGTTAAATCGTAGAACTTCAAAACATAATTTCTTATTAAATTTTGGGTCGTAATAGGATTTCTAATGTGTAATATGGGTTTAATCTTAAAATTGGATTAGAGTATGGTTTTATTTACTCAAATCGAAGATGCTTAACAGAAATACCTTTATTTTTTAGCTCAATAATTGAATCAATACCAATTTGTAAATGACTATTTACATAATCTTTTGAAACTTTTTTATCACTTTCTTCTGTTTTAACACCCTCCGGAATCATGGGTTGATCGCTTACTAATAATAATGCTCCTGTAGGTATTTCGTTATGAAAACCAACACTAAAAATTGTTGCAGTTTCCATATCAATCGCCATTGCTCTTAATGTTCTTAAATAGTCTTTAAACTTATCATCATGCTCCCATACTCTTCTGTTTGTGGTGTAAACAGTTCCTGTCCAATAATCCAACCCTTTTAAACGAATAGTATATGAAATTGCTTTTTGTAAATTAAACGAAGGTAATGCTGGCACTTCGGCAGGTAAATAATCATTACTTGTTCCATCACCTCTAATTGCTGCTATTGGTAAAATTAAATCTCCTATTTCATTTTTTTTCTTTAAACCACCACATTTGCCTAAAAATAAAACAGCTTTTGGATGTATGGCCGTTAATAAATCCATTATAGTTGCAGCCATTGCACTGCCCATGCTAAAATTAATTATAGTTATGCCATTAGCTGTTGCGCTTTGCATTGGTTTATCAATTCCATCAACCTTTACATTATTCCATTCGGCAAATAAATGTATATAATGTCCAAAATTGGTAAGTAGAATATATTGCCCAAACTCTTCTAGTTTTTTGCCTGTATAACGAGGTAACCAGTTGTTAACTATATCTTCTTTGGTTTTCATTTAAAGAATAGAAATTAATTTTAAAATTATTTTTGTTATTATATTTACGTAAATATAAAAAATTCTTGCAAAATTGACAAGCCAACTGAAATATCCAAGTTTTGATATTAAATTAAAAAAAGAAAACGAACAAGTATATGTGTTTGATTTAATTAGGAAAAATTGGTTTGTGTGTACACCAGAAGAATGGGTTAGGCAACATCTAATTAATTATTTAATAGAAGTGAAAAAATACCCTTCTTCATTATTTGCAATTGAAAAAGAAATTGTACTCAATAATTTAAAACGACGTTTTGACGTTGTTATATTTTCATCTAATTTAAAGCCATTGTTGTTAATTGAGTGTAAAGCAATGTATGTAAATATTGATAAACACGTTGCGGAACAAGCTATGCGTTACAATTTAGTGTTAAATGCACCATATTTTATGCTAAGCAATGGTGTTGTAGATTTTGTATTTTGTAATAACACATTGGTTGATTTACCTGAGTTTTGTTAAATTAAATTTTTTTGTATTTTTAAACTAAATTTATGTTTATGAATAAAATAAAATTGTTGTTTGCTTTAATTTTTGTGTCTTTTATTAGTTTTTCTCAAGGAAGAAGAGAAGAAGAAGAAAGCATTAATGTTGATAAAGATTTTAAATCTGCCTATGATTTATTTGAACAAAAAAAATATAAAGAAGCGTATGACGCCTACACTTTATTTTTAAATAAAAAACCAAAAGACTACGCAGCCTTATATAACAGAGGGCTTTGCAGTTATAATTTATATGATTATAAAACAGGTATTAGAGATTTTAACGAGTCTATTTATTTAGGAAATAAAAAATCAAGTACATACTATATGCGTGGTTTATCTAGATACTGTATTGATGAGTATGATAATGCAATAAAAGATTTTGATTCTTCATTAACTTTTGATAAATCTTTTTATAAAGCTATTTGCTATAAAGGAGCTTGCTTATATAAACAATTAAAATATAAAGATGCAATGGTTGCTTTAAACTTAGCAGCTACTATTAATCCTGATTATGAACCAACATTTTACTATCGCGCACTTTGTAAATATTATATAAATGAATTTAACTCAGCATTAAGTGATATTGAAAAAGCAATAAGTTTAAAAAATGATATTTAATATTATTTTTGGAAAGGCACAATGCTTATTGAATTAGAAAGAGATAAAGAAGCAATTAAGGTTTATGATAGTATAATAAGTGTAAAACCAAATTATGCTAATGCCTACTATAATCGCGCATTGGCTTATTATCATTTAGGAAATTACACAACATCAATAAAAGATAATACAAAATGTATTGAAATTGACCCAACACATAAAAAAGCACATTATAATAGGGGGTTAAGTTATTTTTATAATTTAAGTTACAAACAAGCCGAAACAGATTTCTCTTCTGCTATTGCTATGGGATTAAATGACTATAAAACGTATTGTTTTAGAGGAGCAACTTATTATTATTTAAAAAACGATGATTTGGCTATGGTTGATCTAAATAAATCAATAGAATTAAATAATAAATACGAAACATCATTTTATTATAGGGCAAATTTAAAATATTCAATGGCAGATGATGCTGGATGTATTGAAGATTGTGATAAGGCAATTGCAATTAAAAAATATTATGATACTTACTATACAAGGGCAATTGCAAAATTACAAAGCAAACAATATGAAGCAGCCATTAATGATTTTAGTGAAGCGTTAAATTTAAACTCAAAACATGGTAAATCGTTAATTGAAAGAGGTGTTGCCTATTATTTTTTAGAAAAAGATGATTTAGCAAAAAAAGATTTAGATGCTGGTTTACTTCTTTATCCTGAATACTCAAGAGGGTATTATTTTAGAGGGAAATTAAAAATGTATGCAAAAGATAAAATTGGTTGTTGCGAAGATTTAAAAAAGGCAAAACAATACGGACATTCAAAAGCTGACGAAGAATTAGTTAAAAATGGCTGTAATTAATCGCCATAAACTTTTAAATTTTTTAAAGCAGTTTCTGTTGTAATTTTAGGGTTTAAAAAAGAATTTATTTTATAAATTACCGCATCTAGTATTGAGTCTGGGCAACTTGCCCCACTAGTAATAATAATTTTTACTGTATTTTTTTTAGGTAAATAGTTTGTGCTTTGTAATATTTTTTTGTTTGGATAATCAAAATGGTTTATTACATTTTCAGAAATAATTTGGTTAGCGTTATTAATAAAGAACGTAGTAAATTTTTTTTCACATAACTCAACCAGATGTGAAGTATTGCTGCTATTGTATCCTCCAACAACAATTGCTATATCAGCATCTGTTTCTAATAACCCATAGGTTGCATCTTGATTTTCGTTAGTTGCGTAACATAATGTGTCGTGCGTTTCTGCAAAATGATTTTTTATATTATCTATTCCAAATTTTAAAATTAATTGTTGTTTTAAATATTCGGTAATTTCGGCTGTTTCAGTAGCCAACATTGTTGTTTGGTTTATAACTCCAATTTTCACTAAATGTTTAGCTATATCAAATCCATTTGAAAATTTACCTTTAAATTGTATTTCAAATTCTTGTTGATTTTTTTTACCTGAAATAAACTCAGCTAATAATTTTGCTTCATTTAAATCTCTAATTACAATAACCGCTTCGCTATCAATTTCACTTCTCGAAAATGTTGATTTAGTTTCTTCATGATTATGTTTACCATGAATAATTATTGTGTGATTAGACTTTCCAATTTGAGTAGATTTTTTCCAAACTCTTTCAACAAAAGGGCATGTAGTATTATATTTTTCAGTTTGTATCCCTCTATTTTCTAATAGAGCTATTAATTGTAATGGTGCTCCAAATGCTGGGATCATTACTATATCATTTGTTGTTAATTTTTCAAATGGAATTAATTGTTCGCCATGCGTGTTTTGTAAAAACTTAACACCATAATCGGTTAAATCTTTATTAACATCAGGGTTATGAATCATTTGACTTAGTAAATATATATTTTTGCCCGGGTTTTCATGTATTGCTTTAAATGCAATTTCAATAGCGTTTTCTACACCATAACAAAAACCAAAGTGCCGCGCAACATAATATTGAACATTTCCAAAATCTATAATAGTAGGTAAATTGCTTTTTTTTCTAGGGTCTTGTAATTTCCTGTATTGCTTAATTTTTGTAATTACATTACTTTTATAAAATTCAGGTACATTAAAAGTTTTCATGTTAATTTTTCAAATTTAATGTTTTTTATTTCTTGGATGATAACTTAAAATGTTTTCCCTTAAAAAATGTGTGTCAAGATGGGTATAAATTTCTGTAGTTGTAATACTTTCATGCCCTAACATTTCTTGTACAGCTCTTAAATCTGCGCCTCCTTCAACTAAATGGGTTGCAAACGAATGGCGAAAAGTATGTGGACTTAAAGATTTTTTAATTCCAGATTTTTCAGCCAAATTTTTAATAATATTAAAAATCATAACTCTTCTTAAGGGTTTACCTCTTCTGTTTAAGTATAAAAAATCAGAATTTTGTTTTTGAATGGTTAATTTATTTCTATAATTATTTATGTAATTTATAATTAATTTAATTGCTTTTTTTCCAATAGGCACTAATCTTTGTTTGTTACCTTTTCCAGTTACTTTAATGTATTCTTCATTTAAATTTAAATCTGAAATTTTTAACGTAACAATTTCGCTAACTCGTAAACCACAACTGTATAGTGTTTCTAAAATGCTGTAGTTTCGCTCGCTTTCGGGTAAACTAAGGTCTATTTGCGATAACATCAAGTCTATCTCTTCAACGGTTAAATAAGTAGGTAATTTTCTTGAAATTTTTGGAGTTTCTAATAATTCAGCGGGCGAATCGTTAATGGTATTTTCTAATACTAAAAATTTATAAAATGTTTTAACACCACTAATTATACGCGCTTGAGATGTTGAACTAAATCCAATTTCGGCAACCCACTCGCTAAAATGTTCTAAATTTTTATAAGTTAATTGTACTGCTGTTTTGTTATTTAAAAATAATTCAGAGTAGTTTTGTAGTTTGTTAATATCGTTTATATAGGCATTAATACTATGTAAAGAGAATGATCGTTCTAATTGTAAATACTGTTTAAATCTAATTTTAATTGTTTCCCAGCTCAACATTTTTATTTATAAAACAACCATTTTCCAACCTCTTTCCAGCTTACTTTTTTGCCGTACATTAATATTCCGGTACGGTAAATTTTTGCAGCAAGATAAGCCATAAAAATAAACGATGCGTATAGTAAGCCTAAAGATAATAATAGTTCCCAAACGGGTGTATTTGCATTTAATCTACTCATCATTACTATTGGAGAAGTAAATGGTATAAATGAAGCCCAATAAGCAATTGCTGAGTCTGGGTTGGTCATACTTTTTACAGCAATAAAATAGCCCGCCATTAAAGGGATCATAACCGGAGTAATAAACTGCTGAGAATCTGCCTCTGAGTCCACCGCACTGCCAATAGCAGCCATTAATGAACTGTAAAATAAATAACCACCAATAAAGTATAAAATAAAGCATATTATAATTAATTGAATTGGTAAGGCATCTATTTTTTTTAATAAATCAAACACTTCAATTTTATCTTGATAATTTTCTAATTGATTAAAATTAACATTAGTGCCCATTTTTTTAACTAATTCTTGTTGCGAATTAAATTTATTAAATTCTTTATTAATGTCTTTTAAAAATAAGGTTGATAAAAGTGTAGTTAAAATGATAGAAATTACACCCATGATAATAAATTGTATTAGCCCTAACAATGCTACACCTATAATTTTACCCATCATTAATTCAAATGGTTTTACACTAGATACAATAACTTCAATTATTCTGTTTGTTTTTTCTTCCATTACACTTCTAAAAACCATCATACCATAAAGCATAATAAACATAAACATCAAGGCACCTACTAAAAAACCTAATAAGCCTAAATTCGAATCGTCTTTTTTAAACCCATTTTCATCTACTTTTTGAGTAATTAATTTTATACTTTCTTTAGTATTATTAATAATATTCGGGTCAATATTATTTGCTTTTAATTTTTCTTCTTGAAAAATTTTTTCTAATTGGTTTTTAATATTTTCTTGAAAAAACAAACCTGGTGATTTTTTATAAAATAATTTAACTGCACCAGCACCACCTCCAACTGTGTTTTCAAATATGTTTAAAACGCATGTGTAATCTTCTTTAACTAATTTATCTATCGCATCATCTAATTTTAAATTGGTATTAATAAAAGTAATATAATCGTTACCTTGTAATAATTGCGTGGTATGTTTTGTATCGTCAACAACAAGAACTTTTTGTTGTGTTTTATCATCCATACTCATTTTAATAATAAAACCAAAAAAGCCAGTAATAAGTAAAGGCGCCAAAAAGGTCATTATTAAAAAAGTTTTATTTGATAATTTACTTTTTATTTCTCGTTTAATTATTAAACTTATCTTACTCATTTTATTATTCTGTTAAGTTACTTTGAGTTCCGGTTCCGTTGGTTAAAGTTGTACTAACATTCGATATAAAAATATCATTCATGTTAGGGATAATTTCGTTAAATGATATTAATTCGCAATGTGGTAAAACTGCTTGTAGCATTTGACTTGAAGTAATTGCTTTATTTAGTTTAATTGTAAAATAATTAATATCGTCTTCAGTAATTTTTTCAAGCACTTCTCCTCCAGTCCATAATGCATTTGTAAAACCCATAACATTGCCTTTAAATGCTACTTTAAAAGTATTGGTGCGATGTTGTTTTCTTATTTCTTTAACGGTACCATCTAAAATTTTTTCAGATTTATTAATTAATGCAATATGATCGCACAACTCTTCAACACTGCTCATGTTATGAGTAGAAAATATAATTGTAGCTCCTTGTTTTCTTAATTCTAAAATTTCATTTTTAATTAATTGGGCATTAACCGGATCAAAACCACTAAAAGGTTCATCTAAAATAATTAATTCAGGTTCATGTAAAATGGTTACAATAAATTGAACTTTTTGTTGCATTCCTTTACTTAATTCATCAACTTTTTTTTTCCACCAGGTTTGCATTTCAAATTTTTCGAACCAATAAGTTAAACGCTTTTTTGCATCGGCTTTTTTTAAACCTTTTAATTGGGCTAAGTACATGGCTTGTTCGCCAACTGGCATTTTTTTATATAACCCTCTTTCTTCGGGTAGGTAGCCAATTTTACTAATATGTTTTTGATTTAATTTTTCTCCTTTAAATAATATTTCACCTGTATCAGGGCCTGTAATTTGATTTATGATTCTAATTAATGATGTTTTTCCTGCACCATTTGGGCCTAGTAAACCAAACACTGATTTTTCCGTTACATTAATTGAAACATTATTAAGCGCAACATGATTACCATATTTCTTTGATACATTATTAATTTGAAGTAAACTCATTTTTTTGAAGTATAATTATTGTGGCTTATAATATTTTTTAGCTTCAGGCATAAAAGCTTTTAAATCTTTTATTCGTGTTTCATCACTTGGGTGTGTGCTTAACAATTCTGGTGGTTTTTGTCCACCACTTTGGCTCATTCTTTCCCAAAATTTAATTGCAGCTTCGGGGTCGTAACCTCCCATTGCGGCAAAAATTAAACCCATCTTGTCAGCTTCTGTTTCATGATTTCTGCTGTATTTTAGTGCGCCTAAACCAGTTGATACACCATAGGCTTGAGCAAACAATTGTTGTGTAAACGCAGGTTTTTGTGATAATGCAATTGAAAGTGCTTGTCCTCCAAAGTTGATGAGTAAACCTTGGCTCATTCTTTGATTTCCGTGCCTTGCAACCGCATGAGCAATTTCATGCCCCATTACTACTGCTAAACTATTTTCATCTTGTGTAACTGGCAAAATACCTGTATAAACTACAACTTTACCACCTGGCATACACCAAGCATTTACCGTATTTTCGTCCACCACATTAAATTGCCAAGCAAAACCTTTTAAATCATTTAAAGCATTTTTTTGTTTATAATAGTCTTCAACAGATTTTTGTATTCTTGTACCAATTCTTCGTACCATAACAACTCTCTCGTCGTTATCTGGTAAAACAGGATGTTCTTTTAAAAATTGGTCATATTGAGTAAAACTCATTGTCATTAGTTCACTTTCAGGAACTAAGCTAAGAGAGCGCTTTCCTGTAACTGCATTTTTATGGCAACCACTCAATAAACTTAATACAAGAGCAACTGTTAAAAAATTTAGTTTATTCATAATCTTAATTGTGTTTTTTAAATAAAGTAGTAGAAATTTTTTAGCTTTCAATTTTAGCATTTAACCCTTTTTCTAATAATACCTCACAAATTGGTTTAAGTTTTTGCAATGTGCCATTTTTAATAATACATTTACCAGTGTAGTGCACTATATGAGCACATTGTTCTGCCTGAATAGAAGTATGCGAACAATATTTTACCAAACAATTAATCACATGATCAAAAGTGTTAAAATCATCATTGTATAAAATTAGAGCTTTAGTGGCTTCTTCTTTTAAAATAACTTCAATTACTTCTTCTTCTAATAATTCAAAACTCATTTTATTAATTTATTACAAAAGTACTATTTTTTTAAGGAATTTGGAATCAAAAATTGGTTGTTAAAAACATCCTTAAACAACATGTTTTTAAATTTATATATAATTTAACTTTAAGAAATGTTTAGATGAATTTTATCAATAATACTTGTTTTTTGTTTATTTGCTTTTAAAAATAGTAAACTAACAGAACCTGAATTTTTAAAAGAAAGTAAGTGGGTTGACTCTGTTTTTAATACTCTTAATCAAGACGAACGAATTGCTCAACTTTTTATGGTTGCAGCTTATAGTAATAAAGATTTAAAACATGTAAAAGAAATTAAGGAACTCATTACAAATTATAAAATTGGTGGCCTTATATGGATGCAAGGTGG
>CAZAPH010000019.1:1365-37273 GCA_964487105.1 uncultured Akkermansia sp. | reverse complement strand
TGATTGATTTTACGAGTCGATTAGCCTGTAACCTCCCGTCAGCGTGGGCTTGTGGCGATTACTACCAAAAACAAACGTTTCAAAATACACTGTTTCCACAAGGAGTAGTCTATGACGTGAAAATAGAGCATTATCGAACCGAGAAAATAAATTCAGTCATCGAGCTAACTTCGCAATTATCAAATGATTCAGGGGAAATAAAAAAGCCGGTCTTATCAAATTTTGAAGATAAGACCGGCGCAGTACAGGTGAAGGGACTCGAACCCCCACGCCTTTCGGCACCAGATCCTAAGTCTGGCGCGGCTGCCAATTACGCCACACCTGCATAAGGACTGCAAATTTAAACAATTTATATATATATTTCAAATTTTATTACAAATACCATTATAGGCGCAAAAATTACATGTTTCTATATTTGTAGTTTGTTCAAATGTTCCATTGAAGTTTAAAATTTCCTTTATTTTATCTACTAATACCGCTTCAAAAGCTATAAAAAAATCATTTGTAAATTTAAAGGGTTGTTTGTTTTCTGTAATGTAATTTATGGCTTTTGTTTTGTTTTTAAAAGCAATAATACAGGGTTGTATTTGTTCGGCTAAACAAAAATTATTTTTATACAATAACCAAGAATATAGTATTAATTGAAATTGTTTATGGTAAATAGAATCGATAAAAAGAGAATTTAAATCTTCGCATATTTCAAACTTATCATTATCTCGAGTTGAATTTTTATAATCAATTATAGTTATAACTTTGTTGTTGCTTTGTATTCTATCAATTGTACCTTTAACCTTAACCTTGTAAGTTGTGTTATTTACAGTAATATTTATAAAGGTTTCTAAATTATATTCGCAACCAATTAAAACAATTGAACTGTTAGGGTTTTGTTTTAATAAAGTAATATCATTTTTAATTTGATTTGCAACGTGTGCTGTAATTACTTCTTTTTGTAAAATGTTTTTTCCTATAAGTTGTTTATTGTCAAAAAACAAATTATAATTTTTATTTATTTCTGAATTTATATTTTCTTTTATAAGATTTAATACAGCAATAGTTAAGGGTTTATTTATAAAAGGTTTATATAAGTTTTCTAAGGTTAAGTGCGTTATTTGTCCTTGTGTATTACTTTCAGCGTATTCTTCAACATTTTCAGTTTCTTTAATATTAGCGCCGTATTTAAAATAAAATTTTAATGCACAATCAGAATAAGTATTAATTGCAGAAGCAGATAACCCTGCATATTTGTTATTTATTGTAGCTTTTGTAATTATATTTTGAATGTTAGTTGGTGTTTTTGTAATGCTAATGTTGTTTTTAAGTTCAGTTGTAGTTTGGATACTTTCTGCAACTTTATTATTAATAGTTATAGTAGTGTTGTAATTTTTTAACTCTAGTTGCATTTGAGTTATAAATCTACTTTTTTCTCCCTTACCAAAAGTATCGGTTACGCTATCATAAGTAATAGTTGCATAATCTACCCTTTGCAACAATCTATAATAATGGTAAGCGTAAATTGCTGCTTTTTCAGTATAAAGGGGCAAACCAAAAGCTCTTTTTAAATCGTTTGGTAAAAATGAATTTGTAGTTTTGGAAGAAGGTAAAATCCCTTCATTAACATTAACAAAAATAATATTTTTAAAATCAAGTGTACGAGTTTCTAACACACCCATTATTTGTAAGCCCTGTAATGGCTCGCCAATAAAAGGCGTTGTGGAAGCGCCAACTATTTGTTGAAAAATTTGTTTGTATGATAAAAGATCATTAAACGAATTGTATTTAGTTAAGATATCGGTAATTCTGTTTAAGTGTAATTTTATTTTATATAAATATTCTTGTTCTAATTTTAAATTTGATGTTTGTTTTTTTTCAGATAAAATAGTTATTAATTTACTTATTAAATCGGTTATTTGTTTGTTAAAAGCAATTACGCTTGTGTTTAAAGTAATAAACCTTTCTATTAAGTTATATGATTTATTAAACAGTTGTTTAATTGTTTTTAAATTTAAAAAGGCTAAATTTCTAGTTTGAATTTCAGCTTTAATTTGATTAATGTTAATTGTTGTTTTTTGTAAATAATTAACCATTAAGGGGTGTGTTAATAAAGCTAAAAAATCTTTATAATAAATATTTCCTTTGTGTTTATTTTTACTTAAAGCAATTTGTATATTAATTATTATATCCAGTAAATTGTACGCAGAGGTGTATTTTAATGGATATTCCATAGTAATGTTTACATGCTCTATGTTAGTGGGGAGTTGGTTTAGTACCGGCCAAAGTAATTTTTCATTTGCAAGTACTATTGCAATTTGATTTATATTAACCCCTTTATTAATTAATGTTTCTAACTCTTGTTTTACTACTTGAGCCTGACCAATTTGTTTTGGTACAGATATAAAGTTTAAAGTTTTATTTTTTTTAAAGTTATTCGTAATAAATTTTGTGTTAAATGCACCAAATATTTTTTGATTTTCTCTTAAAAAAAACCCGGCTTCTTGTATGTTATTGTTTAAATAATAATCATCGGTATCCCAAATAAATTCAGCAATACCCATTTTTTGCATGTGTTTTAAAATTTTTATTTCTGCGGTATTAAGGGCATTAAAGCCACAAAAAATAAATTTTTCATGTTTACTAAAAAAAGTAGTGTTATTTAAATTAGCTACTGCTTGTTTATAGGCTTTGCCTTGATAGGCCCATTTATTTTGGAGTAAAAAGTCGTTAAAATGGCTATAAATTTTACCCAAACTTTGCATAAAGTGCAAGTAGTTTAATTGAATTTCGCTTAACTCATTTTCTCCTAAACTCCAATTTTCAATTTCTTTAATGTGTTGTAAGTTATCGTACAGTTGTTTGCTATCTGCTAAATATCTATCAATTTCATTAAAATCTTGAAGTATTAAATGCCCCCATTTTAAAAAGGCATCAAAAGGTTCGGCACCATGGCCATAACTTATTTTATAACTATTGTATAAATGGCAAACCAAATCTATTTCATGTAAAACAGTAAGTTCGCTTAATTCATCAATTAAATCTTCTGAAGAAAGAATGGTTGGTAACCATATAGTTTCTTTATATTCGTTTGCTAAATGTTGTTTTAAAAATAAAGCTGCTCTTTTGCTAGGCAAAATAATACATTGTTTATCAATTGTAGTATTATATTGATTAAATAAATGTTGAGCAACTTCTTTTAAAAAAGGATTCATTTAACCCAAATGTAAGTATATTTATACTAAAATGAAATTCCCTATATACCGTAAATACTCTAATAATAAAAGTTTTTTTAAAATTTTAAATGAAATTGAATTTGAAGAATTAAAGTTTATTGGGCAAACAATAGAGTTATATAAAGTAAAGGCGCTTCAATATCCAGAAAAACTTTTTATTAATGATTTAATTAAAAACGCTGTTGAAATTTCGCAAGAGGAGTTTAATTCAATTAATAAACTCTATTTAAAGGCCTAAATCGCGTTTACGTTTAACTTTGTTTTCGCGCATATTAAACCATTCATTTAATAAAGAAAAACCTAAAGCAAAGTAAACGTAATTTTTGTTTAAATGAACTTGTAATTCATGTGGTTTAGCGTAATTATAAATATCTAACGAGCCTTCTATTAATAGTACAAAACCAATAATTAATAAAAAGCTTAATGCAATTGTTTTTATACCTGGGTTTTTATTTATAAAATCTGCTACTGATCCACTAAATAATATCATTAATGTCATACTAATAACAACAGCAAGAATCATTACTAAAACATGTCCGCTTACTCCAACGGCTGCTAAAATACTGTCAAAACTAAACACAAAATCAATAATTATAATTTGTAAAATAATAGAGCCAAATGTGTTTTTACCCCCATGTTTGTTTTCTATCTCATCTGTATCACTAGTAATTTTTTCGTGAATTTCTTTAATTGTTTTATAAATTAAAAATATTCCTCCAAAAGCTAATATTAAAGCTTTTCCGCTAATTCCGTAAGTTCCAATTGTAAATAAAGCATCTTTTAATCCTGCAATCCAGCCAATAAAAAACAGTAAAATTGTTCGTACCACAAGAGCAAGAGTTAAGCCAATTGTACGCGCTTTACTTTGTTTAATTTTAGGGAGTTTGTTTACTGCAATGGAGATAAATATAATATTGTCTATCCCTAAAATTATTTCTAAAACAGATAATGTGAGTAAACCAATTAAACCATTTATACTTAATAGTACATTAAGTTCCTCCGAAAAATTTTGCATTTAACAATAATAAAGTGCAAATGTACTAATCTTTAACCTTATCAACAAATTTTTATTTATATGATAGTCAATGTTTTATGTCTTTTTTTACAAAAATTATAGTATTATGTATAACAAAGTACTAAATAAAACACATATATTTGCATAACCAATTATTAAGTTATACATAATAAAAATAAAAGAATGAAAAAATTTAGTTTAATATTAGCGCTAGGCATTAGTAGTTTATTTGCAAATGCCAATGTAAAAACACCTAATGTAATTTCAAATGAAATACAAGAAGGAATTAAAATTGAAAAACAATTTTTAAATCAAAATCAAAAAGTAGAAATTTTATTTACTACTAACCAAAATGGCGATGTAAATTTTGCATTAGCAAAAACAAACAATACAAATTTAAAACTGGAATTAGAAAAACAATTTTCGTTATTAAATTTTAAAGCACTTAAAAGCGAAACCGTTTACAGTATAGTGTTAAATATAAAAATAATTTAATTAATGGAGCCAATATCAACCGACAACACAAAAGCTCAAATGCGAAAAGGCGTATTAGAGCTTTGCATTCTTTCTATTTTATTAGAAGGCGATGCTTATCCAACAGAAATAATAGATAAACTAAAAGACACTAAATTAGTTGTAGTAGAAGGCACTCTTTATCCATTATTAACTAGATTAAAAAACACAAATTTATTAACTTATAGATGGGAAGAAAGCAATAGTGGCCCCCCTCGAAAATATTATAAATTAACTGAAACCGGCGAAAACTATTTAAAAGAACTACAACAAAGTTGGAAAGAATTAGTTGAGGCAGTAAATAAAACAATTGAAAGAGGAAATAAATAAATTTAAATATTATGAATAAAACAGTAACAATTAATATAAGTGGTATAATTTTTCATATTGATGAAGATGCCTATAAAAGTTTAAGCACTTATTTAAATAAAATAAAATTAAAATTTAGTAACAACCAAAGTAGTAGCGAAATTTTAGCAGATATTGAATCTCGTATTGCTGAATTACTATCACAAAAAATTAGTAATGCAAAACAAGTTATATTGCTTAACGATGTAAATTCTGTTATGGAAACCTTAGGTAAACCCGAAGATTTTGCTGATGACGAACAAATAAATTATACAGAAAGTAACCATTTCAATCAACCAGAAATTAAAAGAAGATTATTTAGAGATAAAGACAACAATATTTTTGGGGGCGTATGTAGCGGAATATCAGCTTACCTAGATGTTGATTTAGTTTGGATAAGATTAGCAATGGTTTTATTAGTATTTTTTGGAGGATTAAGCTTATGGGTTTATATTATTTTATGGATAGTTATGCCTGAAGCTAAAACTACAGCCGATAAATTGGCAATGAAAGGTAAACCCATTACAATAGATAATATTAGCGCTTCTGTAAAAAACGAATTCGAAACTTTAGGTAATAAATACGGTAAAGGACAACAAGCTAAACGTATGGGAGAGAGCTTTACTAGAGGGGCTTCAAATGCAGTTAATACTGTTGGAAATATAATAAAACGCGCAATAGGCTTATTTATAGTGTTTGTTGCTGGTACATTTTTAATTGGATATATTTCAACTTTATTTGGAGTTTCGGTAATTGGAGAAAATGAAAACTTTAATAATTGGAAAAATTCAATTTTTTCAAACGGTACAGATTATAGCTTTGCTGTAATTGCATTTATTATTGTAGTTGGTATTCCTGTTTTTATGCTTTTATATGCTGGCATAAAACTTTTATTAAATATTCAATACAAAAATAAATGGTTAAATATAACTATGGGAATTATTTGGGTTGTAGGTTTCTTTTTGGGCTTAAGTATTACAGTTAAAACAGCTAAAGAATTTTCTGAATACAGTAAAGTAAAACAAACTACTCAATTAGTTAACATTGGTGATACGTTAATTGTAAAAGCAATTCAACCAGAGCATTTATTAAAACAATATAATTTTAATAATACAGAAGAAGTTGAAAATGATCTATCTAATGGTAATAATGATTTTGCTTTTGGTTCTAAAAATAAAGCTCTAAGCCTAATTGGTAATATTGAACTAGATATAGTTGAGTCTAATACAGATAGTGTTGAGGTTGTAGTGTATTACAACGCTCAAGGGAATACTAAACAAACCGCAAACAATAATGCAAAAAACATTAAATACCAATTTAAACAAAATGGTAATGTGTTAGAATTAGATCAACTATTTTTTGTTGCCGAAGGGGATAAATTTAGAGCTCAAAACGTAGATGTGAAAATTAAACTGCCAAAAGGCAAAGTAATTTTACTTGATAAAAGCTTAAAAGGTTTATTAGACAATGTTGATAATGTAACTAACACTTGGGATGGCGATATGGTTAATAGAAGATGGTATATGAGCGAAAGAGGTTTAAAATGTATTGATTGCGAAGGATTAGATACAGATAAAGAATTTTCAGAAATTGAACATGAAATTAAAATTAATAAAGACATAACTATTAATGAAAATGAAATTAACATAAATGATAAAAACACTAAAGTTAAAATTTCAGATGAAGGGATTAAAGTTACAGGAAATGAAGAGAAAGTGAAAATAGATAAAAACGGAATTCATATAACCAATTCAAAAGAAAATTAAAAAACTGTTAGTACCAGAAAAAATTCTTACCTCTTTAAAAAAGGAACTTGATAGGTTTAAAATGATTAAGAGTAGTTGTTTAATCTATAAAACAAATTTAAGTTCCCTTTTTTACCCCATATTTTGCATTAGAAATTTGTAATGAAAGTTGCGAGACTTCTTGTTTTGAACCTAGATTTTGGTTCGTAATAAAAATCTAATGCGTAATATGGGTTAAGTTTTATTCGATTACAATTTTTTGAGGTAATGTTTTACTTTGATTATCAGATGAAATAAAATATAAGCCTTTAGCTAAATTTTCTTTTGAAATAATTATACAGTTATTGTTTTGCTTTGAATTAATGTTAACCTTAACCCCTTGTAGTGATTGTAAATAAATAGTACCGGGCATTGTATTATTAAAAAACAAATAGAGTTCTTGTTCTGTTTGCGAATAATAAAATTGATTTTTTAAACTTAAATTATAATTTGTATAAATAGTTTTTAAAAAAGTTTTTTCGTTAGTTTTATTTACAGAGTTTAGTTTATAGTAATTATTTTTTGATGTAATAACATTATCAATTATTTGGTAATATGTAACACTTAAATTTTGGTTTATTGCAAAAACCTTTTTTAATGATTCCCAATTTAAGCCATCATTACTTTTTTCAATTTCATAATACATTATGTCTGTTTCGGTAGTAACGTTCCATTTTAAAGTAACACCTTCATTTGTATTTTCACTATAAAAATCAGTTAAAATTAGTGGTAATACTGCATCACAACCGGGACCACAAGTGCCTGATAAATTTAATGTAAATGTTGTAAACTCATCTCCTCTATCGCTCCTGCCAGTAATTGTAATTTGACCTCCTGTTATTACCATTTTAACTAACATATCAGCATTAGCACAACCTGTTGTCCATGCGCTTGAACTTGGCACTATGCTTGGTGTACCAGGTAATGAAGGGAAAGCAGCACATCCTCCCAACGAACAACATATTGTACCACTTTGACTAATAACAGTGCCTCCAGTATTTGTAATTTGAACATAATCTCCTCCGTCTGCTCCCGAGTTATTACAGCCTGTTGGGCTAATATAAGGACGTTTAGCCATTTCTGCAAAAACTGTAGCGGTACAACCTGCGGGTAAACTATATGTAGTTGAAACTGTAACTGGCGATCCACCACTTGCTACAGAATTTCCGCAATTTGTTACGCCAAAAATAGAATAACCACTTGCGGCCAAATTACAAGGTGTTGGTGAGTTTCCGCATCCTCCTGTATTGCCATTGCTCATCCCTCCGCTTATGTAACATCCACTGGGGCTTATTTGAGCAACTCCAATTAGAGTAAAAAAAATAATAACACTAAATATTACTTTTTTCAATTTTTTGTTTAAACTAATTCTTTCTTAAATGGTTTTGGGTAGCCACCCTGTAGGATTTCATTTAAGTTGATATACAAAAATAGAATATTTATTTTATTTAATACATTAAGTTATTTATCGTCTGTTAACAATAGCTAAACTGGTTTAATAACGTTTTATTAACGCACAATTTTATTTAATTTTACGTTATGAGTTTACTTAATCATAATTATACTGCCATTAACTCTTTTATAGATAAGATAAGATTAATATCTAAAAAAAACACCCCTCACTTTAATAATTTATTAAAAAATTTAATTACTTCAAATGCAAGTAATAAAAACTTAATTGAAGAATTAAACAGCTTTTGCGATGAAGTTTTAGAACAAGCATTTTTAGTTAAAGCATTTACAGATTATGGAATAAATTCTAATCGAGGGTTTTTTCCTGAAATATTGAGTAGGTTTAAACATAAAATTTTACCCGAAAACATTGCAGAAAACGAACTAGCAAATTTTAGTAATACTCTATTTAATAAATCAAACGATTATTTATGGTTAAATAAAATTAATGATGAAAATTGGTTTGAAATTAGTAAACTCCTTAACTCACAATTACTAAAATCTCATTCTAAAAAATTAGTTGAACAAAACCAAAATGCAATTTTAATTTTATGTAACCGTTTAACTTCTATTGGAATTGACCCTTATTTAGTAAGTAAGTTACCGAAAGCAGATGATAACGATTCTCCTTTTTTTGAATTAAACCATAGTGTAACTCTATTTATTAAAAAACATATTGAAATAAAAGGACTTGAAATAAACGATGATGAATTAAACCAAGTTTGGAATAGTATTAATAAATGCGAACAAATTTTTATTGATTTACAAAATAAAAAAGACGAATTAGGGACAAGTTTGCATTTAACTTTTATAGTTCAAAGAGCACAACAACAAATTGAACGCATTAAATTATTGTTAAATATTTTTGTTGCAAAACATCAAAATAAAAGTAACTTACTTGTAATTTCACATTTAGTTACGCAACTAGTTACTGCTGAACAAACAAAAAATAAACTGCGCCCATTTATTAAACAAACTACAAATTTATTAGCATACAGAATCGTTAGTCACACATCAGAAAAAGGCGAACATTATATTGGATACAATAAAAAGGAAAATAAAAAACTGTTTTACTCGTCGATGGGAGGAGGCTTAATTGTTGTAATTTTAGTGTTTATAAAACATTTTATTCATCAATTACATGCTTCTCTTTTTTTTGAAGGAATTTTATTTGGGTTAAATTATGGTTTGGGATTTGTACTTATGCATTTAATGCATTTTACATTAGCTACAAAACAACCCTCAATGACTGCCTCATTTATAGCGGGCAGTATTAATAGCAACAATAATGTTAAACCTTATGATACATTTAAACAAATTATCACAAGTCAATTTACTTCGTTAATTGGAAATTTAATAATTGTTTTACCTGTTTGTTTTATTGTTTCTTGGTTATCTTTCTATTTTTATAACCATTCTGTTTTTAATTTACAAGAAACATCATCACAACTGTATTCAAACCATCCTTTATACAGTGCGTCTTTAATATATGCAGCAATTGCTGGCGTATTGCTTTCATTGTCGGGTGTAGTAATTGGTTATGTTGATAATAAAGTAGTTTATTCAGAAGTTGCTGAACGCGTAATTAAACACCCAAAATTACTCACTTTAAATAGTTTTGATACGCGAGTTAAAATGGCAAAGTTTATCGAAAAAAATTTAGGCGCCATAATTGGAAATTTATTTTTAGGATTTTGTTTAGGTTTTGCCGGAAATTTTGGTAAGTTTATTGGTATTCCTTTCGATATTAGGCATGTTACCATTTCTTCTGGTAATTTAGGTATTGCTTTAGGCAGTAATTCTCAGTTAAATTTAGCTTTGGTAATTACTGTTTTTTTTGGTGTCATTTTAATTGGGGTAGTTAATATCGCTTCTAGTTTGTTAATTTCATTTATTATTGCTTGCCGCGCCAGATACTTGTCATGGAAACAATCTTTAAAAGTACTATTAGGGCTAAAAATTAACGCTTAATTGGGTTAAGCTAAACTATTAAATGCAGTTAAATAGGTTTGTTCGTTTGCACGGGTTGAATAATTATCTTCTATAGTTTTTAATCCGTTTTTGGCAATTAATGTTCTTAAATTTTTATCCTCTATTAACATACATAAAGTAGTAAACCATTCTTCATCTGTTGAACATAAAAAACCATTTTCGCCATGTTTAATAATTTCATTATTTACACCTACGTTGCTCATTACGGTAGCGATATTGCAAGCCATATAAGTTAATCCTTTTAAACCACATTTACCTTTTGTCCAAATAGTATTTGGCAATGGCATTAAGCCAATATCAAACGTGTTTAAAAGTTTATTTTCTTCTTCGGCACTCCAAATATGAGATTCTATTTCTAATTGTTGATTTTGATAATTTGTTTGTGAAATTAAACTAAACTTGATTTGATTTTGATACTTTATTTTTAATTTAATTAAAACCGGAATTAATAACTCGAAATGTTTTATTGTGCTTATACTTCCGCTCCAACCAATTGTTACACATGGTAAAGTTGTATTTTTTGTTAATGGAAAATTATACGTTGTATTAACTGTAGTAGGAATAACTATTGTATTGGTATTAATTTTTTTAGCTTCGTTAGCTAAATAATTATTTCCGGCAATTATTAAATGTGCATGTTTTATGTTTTTATAAAATTTTTTGGGATTTTTTAAAAAAGCAAATTTTTTGTTTTCAGGACTAGTGTCGTTTAACCAAATACTATCATCAAAATCAAAAATTACTTTAGCCGAACTTTTAAAGGCCATTTTTTCAAAAATAGAAATTCCTAAAAAGTGAGCTTCTCGTTGTATAAAAATAATATCAAAGTGCTTAAACCTAAAACAATCTTTAACCCTTATAAATAATGTTTTAATTACTATTATTATTTTTAATAAAATATTTCCTGATGCGTAAAAAATTTTATCATCATTTTCGTTTAATAGGTAAGACCATTTAAAATTAAAACCTTTTGTGGTTAAAAACGATAAATATTGCTCAAACCTATACCGCTGACTAGGCGAACGATTTGGGCGATGAGCACAAATAATTAATACATTAGGCATTACTTCCCAAATTTAAATCCTAAATTAGATTTTGTTTCGTTAGTTTGAGCTACTAAATGCTTAACGTCATCAATAGTTAATATGTTTAAGTCTGCTGTTTTTCTTTGATCTGAGTTTAAAGAAGCTAATCTTAAATTTTGTTTCATTATGATATCACCAACAATTTGTCTAACGGTTCTTGCATTTCCAAAAAATTTATCGCGCGTTGCATATAAATTATTTAAATAGTCTTTTAAATGATTTTCGCTTTCAGTGTTTGCAGTAATTGATTCTTTTTGTAAAAGTGATTTTGCAATTTCCCATAATTGTTCAGGGGTATAATCTTCGAAAGAAAATGTTTTATCAAATCTAGATTTAAAGCCAGGATTACTTTCTATAAATTCATGCATGTTTTGTGGATAACCCGCAACAATAATGCCGAATTTACCTCTTAGATCTTCCATTCGTTTTAAAATAACCTGTATTGCTTCTTGCCCAAATTCATTTTGTCCATTTTTACTTGCAAGAGCATAAGCTTCATCAATAAATAAAATTCCGCCCATTGCATCTTCAATTTTATCTGCAGTTTTTATTGCAGTTTGCCCAACATATCCGGCAACTAAACCTTCTCTATCAACCTCAACAACATGTCCACGTTCTAACAAGCCAAGCGCTTTGTAAATTTTAGCGATTATGCGTGCTAAAGTAGTTTTTCCTGTTCCAGGGTTTCCTGTAAATACAGAGTGTAACGAAAATTTATTTACAACATCTTTACCAACTTCATTATAAAAACGGATTAATTTAACAAGCTCATTTATATCTTGTTTAATTTTATCCATACCTATTAACTCATTAAGTTCACCAATAGCTTCATTTAATTGTTTATCGTTAATAGAGAGTTTTAATTTTTTCTTTTGTTCAGCTAAAAACACACTTTGAATATCTTCTATTGTAATTGTAGAAAGTTCTTCATTAGTTAAATCATTTAAGTTTGGTAATTTCATTAACCTTAAACCCATATCATGCTTAGCTTCTTCAACTACACCATGTACAAATCTAGCATTACCAAAGTTTTCATCACGTTTACGGTAAGCTTCGGTTAATTGTTCTTTTAAATAAAAATCGGCTTCAGGAGTAAATACAATTTGTTTGTTTTTTGCTGCAAATAAAGCAATTTGATAGAGTTCTTCTGGCAAATAATCTTCAAAATTAAAATATTGAGAAAAACGTGATTTTAATCCGGGGTTACTTTCAATAAATTTTGTCATTTGTTTTGGGTATCCTGCGCCAATAATTGCAATATCTCCAGGGCCATCACTCATTTCTTTTAATAATATTTCTATTACTTCTTTTCCAAAATCTTTGCTATCATCATCTGCTCTGGCTAATGAATAAGCTTCATCAATAAATAAAATTCCTCCTCTTGCGCTATCTATTGCTTTTTTAGTTTTTGGCGCTGTTTGCCCTATGTATTCACCAACTAAAGCAACCCTATCAACTTCAACAACATGACCTTTTGTAAGTAAACCCATTTTATGATAAATTTTACCTAACATTTTTACAACAGTTGTTTTACCTGTGCCGGGGTTTCCGGTAAATATACTGTGTAACGAAATTTTGTTTTTATCTTCAAAGCCTTTTTCATTACGTAGTTTAGTGAAATTTAAATAAGTAATATTTTCTCTTATTGATTTTTTAACACCTTCTAATCCTATTAAAGCGTCTAATTCTTGTAGTAATTCATCAAGTGTTTTAGTGTTGTCTCCTTCATTTACAGGAGTTGTGTTATTAGTTGAATTAATACCTGCTGTTAATGCTTCTTCAAAATTTGTAATAAGAGTTGTTTCGCCTTCAATCTCTTCGTTTGAGCATGTAAAAGATGTGGCTCCAATTAAAACATCATTAAATACAATTTCTAATAAGTATTTATCGTCTGTCCAAATACCAGGGGTATTGCTTCCCCATGCTCTATTAAATACAAATGATTTATCCTTATTGTTAGCTTCAATATAACCGCTTTCTTGTATTGATGCTTTTTGAAGTCCAGCATCATCATTAAAATTTAAAAAGAAATCAAAGTTAAAATCAGAATTGGTTAATACTTTATATGTTATTTCAGCCCAAACATATTGAGCGGTTTTTTTATTAAATGTTTTTAAATATTTTTTATTGGTTTGATTCCATCCATCGTAATCGCCGTTATAAAGTTTAATGCCTGTAATTGCTAAATAAGGGTTGTGTGTGTTTGTTACAAGTCCAACTTCATTTATAAAAAAAGGTGTTTCTCCTATTTTAACACCGTCTAAATGCGCCTCCCAATAATAATTTCCTTTTTTCCAAAAACCGCCTTTATTTTCTACACCCCAACCATCTCTTAAATAAAAAATATTTTCTTCTTTTTTAACTTCAATAGATAGCTCTCTATCGCAAATTAACTTTGCGTCTAGTTTATTAAAACATTTTAAGTTTACTTTTGCTTTCCAATCTTCTTCATCAAAAAATTTATTAAATATAGCGAGTTCTATTCTTATATAATCCACCTCATCTTTATCAAATGCATTTCTATATCGTTTAGCATTGTTAGCCATCCACTCATTATTACAAAAGGTAAGTAATGATTTAAACTTAAATCTTTTCTCCATTTTTCCAATTTTATTTTCAATATTAAAAGTATCGAAAATTTATTTATTTTCAAAAAATAAAATCGTTGTAAGCAAGTAAAATCTATATTATTTTTGTAAAATGAATGATTTAAAATTTGATATTGTTGAAATATTAAAAGTAACAATGGTTTTGTTTGCTGTTATTGATATAATTGGTTCAATACCTGTTATTATTAATTTAAAACAAAAGGCAGGGCATTTAAATGTTACTAAAGCAAGTTGGGTTTCTTTTGGAATAATGATTGTTTTTTTATTTATGGGACAAGCCATTTTAGATATAATAGGAATAGGAATTGGTCATTTTGCTATTGCGGGTTCTATATTAATTTTTATTGTTGCTATGGAAATGGTTTTAGGTATTCAAATTAGTAAAGATACTTTACCTTCTACAGCAAGTGTTGTTCCTTTAGCATTCCCTTTAATAGCCGGAACCGGAACATTAACAACAATACTTTCTATTAGGGCAGAATATAATATAGTATCTATTGTTATTGGAATTTCAATTAATGTTTTAATTGTTTATTTTGTATTAAAGTATTTGTACAAAATAGAAAAACTTTTAGGTGCGGGTGGCATTGCTATTCTTAAAAAAGTATTTGGTATTGTTTTATTAGCATTGTCAATTAAATTATTTAGCAAATACACAGGTATTCCAAAAATATAGAGCTATTTATTTTTTTTGGTTTAATTTTTCTAAAACCATTTCATAAATGACTTTGTAATCTTCAGGATGTTTGCTGTAAAAGTATATTGTAGAATCGTATCTTACTTTACTAATGTTGTTGTTTTTTAAAATGGAGAAGTTATAAACAGAATCGAATTTAGTTGAGCTGAGGTTTTGTACATTTAAGTTAATGGCGCTTTCCATTAATGCCATTTCACTTAAAACTTTAGCTAATGTATCGTTGTTAATTTTATATTTTTCGTCAATTGTATTTAAATTATTATTACTGGTTGTACATGCAACATTAAATAACAAAAATGAAAGGGTTAAAATCTTAATTAATATAATACTTGCCTTTGTCATTAATTTTAACTGGTGTTAATTCTCTCTCTTTTTCAAAATATTGGCCACAAACAAATAAGTTTGTCCAAAACTCTACTAATTGTTTATCGTATAAATTAACTGCTTCTGATACTTTAGTTTTATCTGTAAATTTAAACGGAAAAATATCAATATTTACCTCTTGTTTTTTGTTTTGTGCCTCAACACATAAAATATAAACTTGTTCAATTGGCATATCTTCAATTGGAATACATCCAATTGTTACGCATTTTCCGTGCACCATAATATCACCACCTAAGGGTTCTTTATTGTTTTTCGCATCGGCTTTATTTGGATAACCAACTTTTAACGATAAGTGATAACTACTGTTTGGATTATACGCTACAATTTTATAAAAACCTTCAGGCACTTGTCCATCTCCTTGTTTTTTTTTAGGCCCTAATATGCCACTAGAACTACAAATAGAAAAGGGTTTAAAAAGTGTAAATTTTTTTTCGGATTTATTTTTTAACCAAACTTCTAATTCTCCCTCTTTTTTAAATGCTCTTAAATAAACAGTAAAATTTGTAGTATCAATTTTTAAAGCATTAATTTCTTTTTTTAATGTTGCCCAGTGGTTTTTGTATGCGGTTTTAACTCTTAAATGTTTTAATTGCCCTTGTTTAAACCCTATAGGGTTAAAAGAACTAAATAAACAAAAATAAGTAACTAACAGTAAATATTTAATAAACATTTTTATTTAACTTAAACAATTAATTATACTTTACTAACTTTAAACCGTAATAAAGTTACATGATTATTTTAAAAATAATAAAGAATAAGTATTTTTTAACTATCCTTGGTGTTTTTATATGGGTGTTGTTTTTTGATAAAAATGATTTATTTTCTCAGTTAGAACTTATAAATAAGTGTAAAGAACTTAAAAAGGAAAAAGAATATTACATAAGCGAAATTAAAACAGATAGTGCCCAAATTAGCCTTTTAAAAGCAAACCCCGAAGCATTAGAAACTTTTGCTCGCGAAAAATATTTAATGAAAGCCGACAACGAAGATGTTTTTGTAGTTGTGGTAAAATAAAAACATCAATCTATTATTTGTAATAAAGTTCTAAAAGCAGCGTATTTATCTTTAAATTTTAAAGCATGTTCCGCTTGAAGTTTTGGTGCAAAATTTTTATTATACAGTTCTATATCTTCCATTTCTAAAAAGGTATATTGTATGGAATAGGTATGGCCTTCATCTTCAACATATAATACTTTTACCAATTTATTATCAATAAAACACCCTGTTTTCATTACATCAGGGATATGGATAGTTTTCATCCAATTTAACCATTCTGAATGAATATCATCAGAAAGATTAACGGTTACATTATAAATAAACATTTATGTAAAGTTAGTTTTAAAATTAATACCAATTGTAATTATAAAATAGCCCAAAGCTATTTTATAATTTTACAATGGTAATGCCGCCTCCAAGAAAACTTGGTTCTGATTATAGGACTAATTATTAAATCAAAGCGGTATAACACAAGTTTATTTAATTTTTTTTAATTGTAACAACATATTAAAAATTGTATCTTTATTGGCTCAAAATTATGCCATTAATATCAACAAAAGCAATAAAAATGCCAGCATCGCCAATTCGTAAATTGGTACCGTTTGCTGAAGCTGCAAAAAAACGCGGAACAAAAATTTATCATTTAAATATTGGTCAGCCAGATATTGAAACTCCTGCCTCTTTTTTAAATGCTGTAAAAAACGCAAACATTAAAGTTTTAGATTACAGCCATAGCGCAGGAAACGAAAGTTATAGAAAAAAACTTTGTGGTTATTATAAAGAGCATAATATTAATATTGATTCTAACGATATTATTATAACTTGTGGTGGAAGTGAAGCCATTGAAATTGCAATGATGACTTGCTTTAACCCCGGTGATGAAATAATAATTCCTGAGCCTTTTTATGCAAACTATAATGGTTTTAGTATGGCGGCAGATGTTAAAGTTGTACCGATAAGAAGTTATATTGATAGCGGATTTGCTTTACCTCCAATTTCGGATTTTGAAAAAGTAATTACTCCCAAAACAAAAGGTATAATGATATGTAATCCCGGAAACCCAACCGGATACCTTTATACAAAACAAGAATTACAAGCATTAAAAGACTTAGTAAAAAAACATGATTTATATTTATTGAGTGATGAAGTTTACAGAGAGTTTTGTTACGATGGTAAAGAATACATAAGCGTAATGCATTTAGATGGAATAGAACAAAATGTAATTTTATTAGATTCAATAAGTAAGCGATATAGTGCTTGTGGAGCAAGAATAGGAGCGTTAATGTCAAAAAATAAAGAAGTAATGCAGGCAGCGTTAAAGTTTGCACAAGCAAGGTTAAGTCCGCCGAGTTACGGCCAAATAGGAGCCGAAGCTGCCTTAGACACTCCAAAATCTTATTTTGATGAAGTAAAAAAAGAATATTTAGCCAGAAGAGATTTTGTTATAGAAAATATCAATAAAATACCTGGTGTGTATTGCCCTAAACCAAGCGGTGCTTTTTATTGTATTGCAAAATTACCTATAGATAATGCAGATAAATTTTGCCAATGGCTACTTGAAGAGTTTAGTTTTAATGGACAAACAGTAATGTTAGCTCCAGCAACAGGATTTTATTCAACTCAAAATGCAGGAACAAATGAAGTTAGAATTGCTTATATTTTAAATTTGGAAGATTTGAATAATGCAATGATTTGTTTAGCAGAAGCATTAAAAGTATATCCTGGTAAATTAAATTAATGAAATATTTTAGCGCTATACTATTTATAATTTTAGGATTTATTTCTTGTACAGAGGCTATAGAACCCTCTAATAAGGAAGAAAATGTTGTAGTAAATGAAAAAAACGCTAATATAAAAACCGATAGTATTTTAAAAGCTTCTAATTTTGAAACATATAGTGATTCGATTGGAAATATAGGCGTATTTGAAGTTCCAGAAATGTTAGTGTTTTCGTTACTTGACTCTTGTAGTTTTAAAGACGCTCCTTTTGTTATTTCTAAAGCATACTCAATACTCCAAAATGAAATTAAAGAATGTGGTGCTGAAATTGGTGGTGCAGCAGGATGCATTTCGTACAATAATGATACAAATAATTATGTTTTTGAATGTATTATTCCAATTAAACAAATTGCAAAAAAAAATCCAAAGAAATCTAAAATGGTTGCGCTTACAGCAGGAAATATGGCTATTTATAATTATTACGGCTCATACCAATATTTGTATAGAGGTTATGCTAATTTAAGAAGTTATATTAAAAAAAATAACTACAAAGCAATAGGTCCTATGCGTGAGTTTTATATTACTGACGCCATGAAAGAAAAAAATCCTGAAAAATGGTTAACAAGACTAATGATACCTGTTTCAAAAATAAATAAACCAACAAATATATAAGGTTATGCAATATAGAATAGAAAAAGACACAATGGGTGAGGTACAAGTACCTGCTAATGTTTACTGGGGAGCTCAAACAGAGCGTAGCAGAAACAATTTTAAAATAGGACACGAAGGAAGTATGCCAAAAGAAATTATATATGCTTTTGGATATTTAAAAAAAGCCGCTGCAATGGCTAATAATGAATTGGGTGTTTTAAGTAAAGAGAAATGCGATTTAATTGCAAAAGCATGCGATGAAATTCTTGCTAAAAAATTAGATGATCAGTTTCCTTTAGTTATATGGCAAACAGGATCCGGCACTCAAAGCAATATGAATGCAAATGAAGTAATTGCTTATCGTGCACATGTACTAAACGGAGGATCGTTAAATGATGAAAAAAAAGTTTTACATCCAAATGATGATGTAAATAAATCGCAATCGTCTAATGATACTTATCCAACGGCAATGCACATTGCAGCTTATAAACAAGTAGTTGAAATTACAATACCTGGGATGTTAAAACTACGCGAAAGTTTAAATAAAAAAGCAAAAGCATTCGAAACAATTATAAAAACAGGACGTACACATTTTATGGACGCTACCCCACTTTCTTTAGGACAAGAATTTAGCGGGTATGTTCAACAAATTGACATGAGTATTCGTGCTTTAAAAAATGCGCTTGAAGCAGTTAAAGAATTAGCTTTAGGTGGAACTGCAGTTGGTACAGGATTAAATACACCTAAAGGTTATGATGTTTTAGTTGCAAAAAAAATAGCTGAACTTACAGGATTACCTTTTGTAACTGCACCAAACAAATTTGAAGCGTTAGCGGCTCATGATGCAATGGTTGAGTTAAGTGGCGCATTAAAAAGAAGTGCAGTTGCGCTTTTTAAAATTGCAAATGATATTCGTATGCTTTCTTCCGGCCCACGTTGTGGCATTGGCGAAATTATTATTCCTGATAATGAACCAGGATCATCAATTATGCCAGGCAAAGTTAATCCAACACAGCCTGAAGCTCTTACAATGGTTTGTGCCCAAGTTATAGGTAACGATGTTGCTGCTACAATTGGTGGTACCATGGGGCATTTTGAATTAAATGTATTTAAACCTGTTATTGCAGCTAATGTTTTACAATCAGCAAGATTATTAGGAGATGCTTGTGTATCCTTTACCGAAAAATGTGCCGATGGTATTGAAGCTAATTTACCTGAAATTAAAAAACATTTAGAAAATTCTTTAATGTTAGTTACTGCTTTAAATACACATATAGGCTATGAAAACGCAGCAAAAATTGCTAAAACTGCACATAAAGGAAATAAAACTTTACGTGAAGCAGCTATTGAATTAGGATTATTAACTAACGAACAATTTAATGATTGGGTTAAACCAGAAGATATGATTGGAAGTTTAAAATAATACCTATTGTAATTATAAAATAGCCCAAAGTTATTTTATAATTTTACAATGCAATGGTAATGCTACTTTTAAGAAAGCTTGTTTTTGATTATAGAACTAGTTATTAAATAAAAGCGGTATAGAGTATTAAAAATTAAAAAAGCCTCAATTAATTTAATTGAGGCTTTTTTTATAAATGTTTAAGCAATTAAGCTTCTGGTTTTTTAATTTCTTTAATATTTTTTGCGCTATCAAACATTTTTTGAATAGCTTCTTTACCAAATGGTTCGGCATCAGTTGATTTTAAATCTTCTATTGAATATTCTGCAGTTCCTATTTTTTGGTTAATTAAAAAATGAAACTCTGGTTTTGTTATTTCACTTTCCCACATTATTGCAGTTGGTTCTTCAGCAATAAATGATTTTAATTTATTTACCTCATCACCTTTAATTTCAGATTTTTTCATTTCAATGTCTGATGATTGTTCGTTAATGGTGATTGCAAAATTATTTCCAATAGAAATATCTAATGAACCAGATTGTTGTTCTGTTACTACTAATTTAGCTTTTGTAGTGTCAGGAATAAAAATAGCGAATTGTTTACCATAACGCGTTAAATCTAACACATTCATTCCTTCTGGAGCAACAATTGCCTCTTGTTCTTTATTTTTTCCACCACAAGCGATAAAAAATAAAACAGATCCTGCAATTGCTAAAGTTGAAAATAGTTTTTTCATGCTTTGTTTTTTAATAAGTTAATAATCGTAAAATTAATTTAATTTTTTTAATGACTAGTATTTAATTATAAATAAAAAAACCTTATTGTAACAATAAGGTTTTTATAAGTGATGTTTAACAAAAAACCCCCGATTAACGGGGGCTTTTATTACTTCTTTTTAGCTGCTTTTTTAGCTGCTTTTTTAGGAGCTGCTTTTTTTACTGCTTTTTTTACTGCTTTTTTAGCTGCTTTTTTAGGAGCTGCTTTTTTCACTGCTTTTTTAGCTGTTGCTTTTTTTGCCATGTTTTTTTGTTTTTGAGATTTGTTGATACGAAGTAAATAAATTTTTTAATGTTATCTAATTATTAAGGAGTTATTTTTTCAACAACAAAATGTTGAAATTGTTAATAGCAATGTTTCTCTTTAAATTTATTTTTTACAAACAACACATCTGTTATTTTTAAAAAACATCGAACGCCTGTGTTTGTTTATTTACAATGCTTTCAGAGATACTGATTTATTTTATCACAATTTTTATTTTTTAATCGTAACTTCTTCTTCAATTTCCCAATCTGAAATTACTTTTAATTCTTTCTCAAATATTTCTATTTTTTCGGGTTGAATTTGTTTTAAATAATTTCCTGTTGTCCATTCTTTATTATTATCATCATCAAAAACAATCCATAATTTATAATTTCCAGGTGTTATGTTTTTAAAATAAATTATTTTTTCATTGCTTTCGCTTAATGCAAAAGAAATATTAGTTTGCTTGTAAACATTGCCTTGTGGCGATATTAGCTGAATTAAATAGTTTTGCTTTTTATTTAATAAAACATTTAATTTAATATTCCCTAAACTTGTTTTTGCTTGTAATTTAAAAGTTTGGCTTAGTGAATCATTATAGTTTTTATTAAATGTGCAAAAAGTATTAGTGTCTATTTTCAAACTATACGCTTTGTCTTCTAAAAACGCTGCTTTTATTTTTAAACTGTTCCCATTTACAAATTCTAAGTTAAAGTCTTTTTTCAGTTTTAAACTATCTTTTGTTTCAAATAAAAAAATTTGATTTTGTTTAATGCAACTAGTATCTATTACTTGCGGAAACGTAAGCGTAAGGTTTGTTTCAAATGGCAATAATTTATTACTAAGGCTTGTTGAAATTGGAAATTTTATATTTTTTTTATTGTTTTTTGGATAGATGATTTTAACTGTATCCTTAAAATTAAAAAAATCATCGCTAATGCTTAATTTTAATGTATCAACATAGGGCCAAGAGTAAATTAATAACGAGTCTGTTTTTGGTTTTGTTGTTGAACTAAAATAATTTATATTAGAATTTAATGAATTAACTTTAGGTGTAATGGGTTTATTAAACGTGATTATAGCTTTACCGTTATTTATTACATTGATTTTTTTAATATATGTTTTATGTGGAGTTTCAGTAAATGCTGTTAAAAAAATAGTAGTGTCTTTACCTGGTAATATATTTTCATTACTAAAAGCAATTTTTTCAACTTCAGGTTCATATAAAAGATTTTTATTTTTATCAGTAAATGCAATTATTTTAAACGTATTGTTAGGTAAGTTACTAAATTGAAAATGACCAGAGGTTTTAGTTTTACAATAATATAATGGGGTTGATTTAAAAATTGTACTGTCATTAAATGAACTTAAATCATATAATCCAATTATCATTTCTGTTTCCGCTTCTTTGGTTAAGGCATCAACAATTTGACCTGATTGTTTTAAGGTATCAATTGTGTTACCTGTAGAAAATATAAATTCATAATCATTTAGTGGATTACTTTCTTGCATATCTTTAATTGAGTTACCAAAACTTAATTTATAAGTTGTGTTTTTTAAAAGCTCTTCTTTATTTAAGTTAATTATTAGCGATTTTCCAATGCTTTGTATTGTGGGTTTTGTTTTTAATGTTGGAGAAACTATAAACTCATTATTTACATCTTTAAATTGAATAAATTCATCAAATTTTATTATAATATTATCTTCATTAAAATTAATGGTTTGATTTAGGGGAGTTGTACTTAGCACTTTTGGTGCTGTAACATCTCTTTTACCACCTGATAAAGGTACAACCTGAGCACATCCAGTTAAAAGTATGCTTAAAATAAAACAGATATAATAGTTTATTTTATGTAAGTTCATTTTTTGTAAAAATAAACAGATTATTTTATTTAAGTGTATATTTATAAAGCATAAATTTTGTTACACTATTATTTACATATTTTTAAAAAACTTAGTTTTTATAAAATTTTAAATGCTGTTAAATTATATGTTAGTTTTTATTTGTCTAAAGCGTTTAAAAAACCTATAATTTTAGGTTTACCCATTTCAATTAGTTTTGAACCAACAACAAGTTGTAACTTAAGGTGTCCTCAATGCCCTAGTGGTTTGCGCTCATTTACAAGACCAATTGGAATGTTAGATGAAACTAATTTTATTAACCAAATAAATCAATTAAAAAAACATTTATTTAGTATAATTTTCTATTTTCAAGGTGAGCCATTTCTTAATCCTGAGTTTTTAAAGATGGTGAAATATGCCAATTCAAAAAATCTTTATACAATAACAAGCACTAATGCACATTATATTAATGCACAAGTTGCAAATGATATTGTTAAGAGCGGATTAAATAAATTAATAATTTCAATAGATGGCGCCACTCAAGAAGTTTATGAAAATTACAGAGTGGGTGGTGCGTTAGCTAAAGTTTTAGAAGGCACAAAACAAATTGTTTCTGCTAAAAAAGCATTAAAGGCTAAACATTTATGGATTGTATGGCAATTTGTTGTATTTAAAAGCAATGAACATCAAATTAAAGATATACGGGATTTAGCACTTAGCTATGGGGTTGATGAACTAACAATAAAAACGGCACAATTGTATAATTTTGAAGAGGCTCATGATTTAGTTCCACAAAATCAAAACTATGCCAGATATATTTTGAAAAATGGAAAATATCAAATCAAAAATAAATTATTAAATCAATGTTGGCGAATGTGGATTTCTTGTGTAATTACTTGGGATGGCAAAATTGTGCCTTGTTGTTTTGATAAAGATGCTAAATATCAATTAGGGAATTTATTTAAGTCTGATTTTAAAACTATTTGGAAAAGTGAATCTTATAATAAGTTTAGGCAGTTGATTTTAAAAAGCAGAGGAGAAATAGATATTTGTAAAAATTGTACCGAAGGAACAAAAGTATGGGCAGATTAAATCAAAAATTAAGATTAATAGTACTAATTGGCGTTTTTAACGTGCCATTTTTTAATTATGCGCAACATTCTAAATTTATTGATAGTTTATTTTTTGAAAAACCATTAATTAAAAATAAATTGTTTGTTAAACCTAAATTTAAATACAATCCTATAGGTTATATAGGAACAGGCGCTTTATTTGTATATCAAAATATTATTAGCGAACAAATTCAAGCAAAATGTTCTTATCAAATAAGCTGTAGCGAATTTACTAAACAGAGCATAAACACGTTTGGGTTTTTAAAAGGTACATTTATTGGGTTAAATCAACTACTTAGCTGTGTTCCTTTTGCTATTGAAGATACAAACCCCTATTTTATTTCCCAAAACAATTTAATTATTAATGAACATTACCTTAAAAAATAAATTTTTTGTTTTATTTTTTTGGATTTGTGTTTATACTATTAAAGCACAAGTTAATTTAGATTTTAGTAAACACTTAAAGGCAAATAACCTTAATACAGAGTACTTTTCATACATTAATTCTATTAAAACAAATGATGATACCTTAAATTTTTTATTAATAGATTATTATATGCTTATAAATAACCCAGATTCTGTTTATAAAATTCAAAACAAAAAATTTAGTTTTTTAAATGACACACTAATCCGTTGTGAAATAAGCAAATTTTGGTTAAAACAAAATAACCATAAAAATTTTTATAATTGGTTTGATTCTGTTTTAAAAACACCTCTTTCGGTTTGTGATAAAGAAATGTTAGTAGTAGTTAACAGAAGTAAATTAAATTATATTAAAGAGAGTGCGCTAATGGATAAGTATAACTCTTCTTATTACACATTGGTTAAAACAAATTTTAAAAAACCATTTAAAGCAGCAATACTATCAACCTTTGTTCCAGGATTAGGAAGATGGTATAATGGAAAACCTAAATTATTTTTAATTAATTTAATTTCAATTGCCGGATACGGTTTACAAACTGCCGAGTCTATTAAAAAATATGGAACTAAAAACCCCTATTCCATTTTTATGATGAGTTTTGGTGGATTATTTTACATTTCTAATATTTATGGTTCGTTTTATGAAGCTAAAATAATGAAGAAAGAAAAGAAATTAATTTATTTTAATGAAGCGAATTTATTTTATAACAATTATTTTAATTTTAAGTAAAGTTAATTCGTTGGCCCAAGCTAATAAATTTGACAGCTTATTGCTTTTTGAAAAACAGTTTTTTGAAACTGAAAACTTTTCGAAGCAAGATAGTGTTTTACTTTATAAATTTGAATATGCTTTAAAAATTAAAAATTATTTTAACGCCTATCAGACCTACTTAAGGTTAGAAAAAAGAAATTTTAGAATAAAAAAGAAAGAATATTACTGGAATAGCACTTTAATTTGTTTAGATAACTTTAATTTTACTTTAGCCGCTCAAAACTTTAATATTTATCGTATTAATTTTGACAGCTTAAGTTTTAATTCAAATTTATTAGGTTATTTAACTTATGTGAATTTCGATTCAATTCAATCTGCACAGTATTATAAAAAGATAATAGCGTTTGATTCAAATTTATCTTGTTTAAATTGTTTTTATAAATTACTTAATTCTAACTATAAAAAAGGTAAAGGGTATATGCTAACAAGCGGAATTATTCCTGGTGGTGGATTATTTTTATTAGGAAAACCCTTAAAAGGCTTAACTAGCATGGCATTAATTGGAGGATCAGCTTTTGGGATATATAGTCTTTTTCAAAACAACTTATATTTAAATGCCATTAGTTGGGGATTAAATTTTGGTTTAAAATTTTATATTGGGCAAATTAAGTTAACAAACAAAGAGTATTTAAAAAAACAAGAAAAATTAAAACGGAAATTAAATAGTAAATGTAAATCTAATTATAATGATGTTTTACAAAAACATAATATTGATTACAAAGTAAGCTCTTTACCTTGATAAAAATCTAATACTTTTAATTTAAAGATGTAATCAAACTTAGATTGTAATAAATTACTTTCGGCTACAAAAACTCTATTTTTAGCATTACTATAATCAAAAGCATTTGCTGTTCCGGCATCAAATTTTTGTTGAGCATACTTAAAGCTTTCGTTGGCTGCATTTAAACTTAATTGATTAGCAATATATTTTTTTAATGCTGCTTTTGCATTGGTATAAGCCTGCACTATAGTTTTGTATAGATTTTGTTTAACTAAATCACTAGAAAGCTTAGAATTTAAAGCGTTTATTTTTGCATTTTGAATGGCGGTGTGTGTTTGCAAACCATTAAAAATAGGAATATTAATATTTACACCTATACTTTTGTTTATGTTATCTTTAAATTGATCTGAAAAACTTTTATTTCTGTAATTTGGTTCATAAGATGGGCCTATAACATAATCACCACTTGTAGTAATTCCTATTGTTTGTGTAGAAGAATTAACACTAGTAATTTCTTTTGCTAAGCCAGAATAGCCGGTACCTATACTACCACTTAAATTTATACTCGGACTTATTCGACCCTTAGCCGCCAATAAATTTTTTTCTGCTTTTTGAATTTGATAATCTGCCTCTTTTATATTAGGTTGATTTTTAAGAGCTGTTTCATAAATTAAATTTATATCGTTTGAGAGTAGATTGTTTTCTGAAATTTCAAATTTTGGCAAGGTAATTTCAAAAGTTGAACTACTATCTAAGTTCATTAATTGCACTAAATTTAATTTTGCTATTTGATAGTTGTTAGAATAATTAACGCAGTTGCTTTCATCATTGGCAACCTGTGCTAATAAGTCATATTCGTAACTTTTTGCTAAAGAACCAGCTACAATTAATTTTTTAGTTCTTTCTAATTGTTCTTTGCTTAAGTTTAATTGATTTTCAGATATTTTAATTAATTCTTCGGCAAATGCTAAATTAATAAATGCACTAGCAATTGATAATGCGATATCGTTTTGTGTTTGTTTTAAATTTTCAATTGAGCTTAAATAATTATATTCATTAGCCTTAATGTTATTATATTGTGAAAGCCCGTTCCATAATAAAACATTTGTACTACCATAAAAATTTTGAGATAAAACCATTGTATTCGCAAATGAATTTGTAAACCTATCTATTGTTTGACCAAAATTATAGGTATGCGCAGCCCCTAAATTAATATTTGGTAATACATTTGCTTTACTTTGTAAAGTGTTATTTTTATTAATTTCTGTTGTTAATGCAAGCCGTTTTAAATTTATATTATTGTTTAAGGCGTGTTTAATACATTGTTGCAAAGTCCAATTATTTTGACTTAAAAAAATTAGTGGAAAAAAAATTAGTCCGTTAAATATAAACTTAAACATGGTTATGTTTTTTTCGTTTTTTACTTTTGCGTAAGTAAATAATGCTAAATAAAAAAATTATACTACATAAAATTGTAGTTAATAAACTAAGTGTTGCGTAATATAAATAAACAGATAAAAAAGTAATGCAAACATTTAAAATTGTAAAAACATATATAATTATAACTGTTTTTACATGATTAAATCCGCAATCAAGCAATAAATGATGAATGTGATTTCTGTCGGCAGCAAATGGCGATTGACCCTTAACGGCTCTGATTACGAATACGCGTAATGTATCAATTAAAGGATATGATAATGCAGATATTGCAATTACAGGTTTGTTGCAAAACACCCAAATACCTTCTAAATTTTGAACTGGATATTCTATTAATTTAAATGCAATAACACTAATAAACATTCCAATTATTAATGAGCCACTATCGCCCATAAATATTTTTGCTGGCGAAAAATTAAAAATTAAAAATCCACCCAATGCCCCAGCTAAGGCAAATGCTAATGCAGCATATGGATAGTAATTTGCAAAAATAAACCAAATACCAAACACGCAAGATGCTATAAAACCCACTCCAGCAGCTAATCCGTCAACTCCATCTATTAAATTAAATGCATTTACAACAACAACATATGTAAATATTGATAAAAATACACTTGCCCAATAGGGAATTTCGTTTATTCCAAAAATTCCATGAAGCCCTGTAATTCTAATGTCGCCCATTAACACTAAAATTAAGGCAACTACAATATGTGCAAAAAGTTTTTTAACGGGAGCCGTACCTATAATATCATCTTTTACTCCTACAAAAAACAAAATTAAACTACATGCAATAATTAATTGAAATTCTTTTACCGATTGAAAAATAGCTTCACTATAAAATAAATTTTCAATATTATACCATAACGAAAATGAAAATAAAGTGCCTGCATATATAATAATTCCACCTATTGTTGGAACAGAGCGTTTGTGGATTTTTCTTTCTTCGCTTGGAGTATCAATAAGTCTTTTTAAAATAGCAACTTTTATTAATGCTGGCGTGGCATATAAAACTACAATAAAAGAAGTTAAAAAAACTAGGATTAATTGTAACATTAAAAGTCGGTATAAAAATTAAACAAACTACTTTTTAAGCTAATATACACATAATTAGTATATTGATTACTAATTAAGGCATTACTATTAATATTGTTTCTATAATTTGCGCCTAAACTAATATTTAAATTATAGGCCGGATTTATGCAGTAACCGATTTTAAAATTGGTGTTTTGTACTAGTTGATTATTATTATTAAAACTGCTCTGTATTAAATTATTAAATTTTATATTGGCAAAAAATCTGTTTTTCCTATAATCAACCAAAGCAATAAATTCTTTACCATTTAATGGGGTGTAGGCCAAAGGTTGGTTGTATTGTGTAAAAGCGTTATAACTCATTGTTTTAGTATAAGGCAAAATTATACTATCTGGTAAGTTTTTTTGATAAGTACTTTGATAAGTTTTAGAGTTAACTTGGTTATACTCTATGGTTAAATTTAAATTAGATATTTTAAATAAATCAAAAATATTTAAGCCAACTTGATACCCGGTATTCGTTGAATTTAAATTATTAATAATAAATTGACTGTAAAAGTTTAATTTGTCGGTTGCCTTTAATTTAATTTCAGTTCCTGAAATTATATTTTGTTTATTTGATTGGCCATAATAAATTGTATTAAAATAAATAAGCGGATTAAAAAATTCCCAAGTTAAGCTTTGTTGATTTTTATTGCCACCAGGTTGCCATATCATCCCTTGAAATAAGCCTATATTTAAGGACTTAGAGATATTATAACTTAAATATTGAAAAGAAGCTCCTTTTTTTTGATAAAGTCTTTCTGCATTTGGAGTTGGATGTTTTGAGGCAGAATCTAAGTTCATTAAAGAGGCATAAATGTTAGTGTATTGTAATTTGCCCTTTAACCATTGTTGTGTAAATCTTATATAGGGATAATTAAAGGCATTATCAGATAAAAACAAACTACGGTAACCGTTACCAATTTTATGCTTACCACTTCCAAATTGTAAGTTGGTGTTTTTTGTTGTTTGTATGCTAACAAAACCGCTAGAATAGGCGTAGTCATACCCATTCTTTTTAAATCCTTTCCACCTTCCTTGCCCTGGTATTATTTGAGAAACGGCAGCATAGGTATTTAAATAATTAGGAAGTTGGCTTTGATTTTCGGCAAACATACTTTCAAAGTAAACGTTTTTACCTATTTGTCCACTTCCAATAAACCCTCTTGTGTTTGTAAATAGTCTTACTAATGAGTCTGTTGCCGCATTTACTCCTGTTTCAATTCCAATTATTGGGTCTAGTTTTAGTTTAAAATCAAATTTTTCTGGTTCAATTTTTATTACATGTTTATTAAACATTGCATCTAATGCTGGGTCATCTACAATGTATTTAAAAAGTTTAAAAGAATCTTCTATAAAAGAATAGTTTTGGTTATAAAAAAGGATATAAGGCTGCATAGATTCGTGAATTGAAGAATCTTTTTTAGCAAGTTTTTTTTGTGTTAGTTTATCAAAAAAATAATTATTTGGCAGATTATAAAATTGTGCTTTTAAATTTAAGTAACAAGAAAAAATAAAGAGAATAAATAATAAATATCTGATGTTTAACAACATTAAATTTTCACCAAACTTTAATATTTGATTTTGTTTTAAAATCTTGGTACACTTGTGTAATTCCTTCTTCAAGTTCTATTTTATGTTTCCAGCCAAGGCTATGTAAAAAACTTACGTCCATTAATTTTCTTGGTGTTCCATCAGGCTTAGATAAATCATGTTTAATTTCACCATTATACCCAACAATTTTTTTAATTAACAAAGCTAAATCACCAATACTTATATCAGCGCCACAACCAATATTTACATGTTTATTTCCGCTATAATTTAACATTAAATAAACGCAAGCATCGCCTAAATCATCGGCGTGTAAAAATTCTCGTAAAGGTTTTCCGGTTCCCCACATTTCTACAAATGGAGCGTTACTTTCTTTAGCTTCATGTATTTTACGGATTAATGCTGGTAAAACATGCGAATTGTTTAAATTATAATTATCATTAGGGCCATACATGTTTGTAGGCATTACACTTATATAATCACAACCGTATTGGCGATTATAGTTTTCAATCATTTTTATACCTGCAATTTTTGCAATTGCATAAGGTTCGTTAGTTTCTTCTAAAGACCCTGTTAATAAATACTCTTCTTTTAAGGGCTGAGGAGCTAGTTTAGGATAAATACACGAAGATCCTAAAAACATTAATTTTTTTACTTTATTTAAAAATGAATTATGAATAACATTGTTTTGTATCATTAAATTATCATACAAAAATTCTGCGCGGTATGTATTGTTTGCTTGTATGCATCCTACTTTTGCTGCTGCCAAAAAAAAATATTCTGGTTTTTCGGTTTCAAAAAAATGTGTTGTTGCATTTGCATTTCTTAAATCTAATTCTTTACTTGACTTTAAAATGAAATTTTTATAACCTCTTTTTTCTAAATTTCGTTTAATGGCAGAACCTACCATACCATTATGCCCCGCAATGTATATTTTAGAATTTAAGTTCATTTAATTTTTGCTTAGTATTTATTCTTTATAATTTAAAACTTTGTGTCCGCCTTCAATTAAATATTTATCGCGTTTAAATAACTCAACATCTGCTTCAACCATTTCTTTACAAAGTTGTTGTACGGTGTATGTTGGTGTCCATCCTAATTTTTGTTTTGCTTTACTTGAGTCGCCAACTAATAAATCAACCTCAGCCGGACGATAGTATTTTGGGTCAATTTCAATTAATGTTTTACCATTTGCAATGTTAATTCCTTTTTCGTTTTCGGCTTTCCCTTCCCATTTAAGGGTTATTCCCACTTCTTTAAAAGCCATGTTTATAAATTCGCGAACTGTAATTTTTACTCCGGTGGCTAAAACAAAATCGTCGGCTTCTGTTTGTTGTAACATGCGCCACATGCCCTCTACATAATCTTTTGCGTGGCCCCAATCGCGCTCACTATCAATATTCCCCATAAATAATTTATCTTGTAGGCCTAAGCTAATTTTTGCTACAGCGCGTGTTATTTTGCGTGTTACAAACGTTTCGCCACGTAAAGGGCTTTCGTGATTAAATAAAATTCCGTTACAAGCATACATGCCATAACTTTCGCGATAATTTTTTGTAATCCAAAAACCATAAAGTTTAGCAACACCGTAAGGACTACGTGGATAAAAAGGAGGGGTTTCTTTTTGGGGAATTTCTTGAACTAATCCATATAACTCGCTAGTTGAGGCTTGGTAAAATCGTGTTTTTTTCTCTAAACCTAAAATTCGTATAGCTTCTAAAAGGCGTAATGTTCCAATAGCATCTGCATTTGCTGTATATTCTGGTGTTTCAAAGCTTACTTTAACATGACTTTGAGCGGCAAGATTATATATTTCATCTGGTTGTACTTCTTGCACAATTCTAATTAGGTTTGTACTATCGGTTAAATCACCATAATGTAATTTAAAGTTTATGTGTTTTTCGTGTTGGTCTTGGTACAAATGGTCAATTCTATCGGTATTAAACATACTACTTCGGCGTTTAATGCCATGTACGGTATATCCTTTACTTAACAGAAGTTCTGATAGGTATGCGCCATCTTGACCGGTAACGCCTGTAATTAATGCAACTTTATTCATAATTTTAAAGAAATACAATATTACAAAAAATTAACGTTTTTATTGCATTAAATATCCTTTTGTAAATGTTTATAATGTAGTATATTTACTTTTTAAACTATGACAACACCATTTTCTAAGAAAAATTATTTATTATTAATTACGGGTACTGTAATTGTTTTTATTGGTTATTTATTAATGATTGGGGGCGGAAGCGATGATCCTAATGTTTTTAACCCTGCTATTTTTGATTTTCAAAGAATTACATTAGCCCCAATGGTTTGTTTAATTGGCTTTATTTTAATTATAGTTGCTATTATGTGGCGACCAAAAGAAGAAGCCAAGTAATTTAGTTTAATAAAGCAATTTCAAAATAATAAGGCCACATTTTACCTGTAACTAAAAATGTATTTGTTTCGGGGTTAAATGCAATGCCATTTGTTTCTAATGAGTAGGGGTAACGTTTTTGTGCTTCTTGTAATAAAGGGGTGAGATTTAAACGACCAACCACATTTCCAGATTCGGCATCAATTTTTACGATTTCATTTTTCATATAAATGTTAGCATAAATAAACCCATTTACATATTCTAATTCGTTTACATAATCTATTGCAACGTTAAATTCATTAACATCAATAGTTTTAGTTATTGTAAAAGTTTGTGGATTTAAGAACGTAATTATATTTGTGCCATCGCTCATAATTAAATCTTTTCCATTTGTAGTTAAACCCCATCCTTCGTTACTTAAGTAAGAAAATTGTCCTTTTGCTTCAAAATTAGAGGCATTATATATAAAGCCAGTTTTGTTTTTATAGGTAAGTTGATACAGATTATTATTTAAAATTATAGCGCCTTCGCCAAAATATTTAGTTCTATCGATTTCTATTTTTTTAATAAATTTTCCACTGGGTATTTCCACCGTACCAATTAACGATTTTGTTTCAGGTATATTATCTGGCGAACCTGTACTTTCAAATAATTGCTTATTATAAAAAAATAATCCTTCTGTAAATAAACTTGTATCGTGTGGAATTTTTTTTATAATATTATACTGAATGTTTGGGACTTTTTTTACAGTCTCTATGGTGTTGTTTTGTGAAGTGTTAGTATTGTTTATGTTTGTATTTTCTCAACCGCATGAAACTAAAAACAATGCAGCTATACTAAAAATTAAGGAAAAATTTTTCATTACTTTCAAATATAAATAAATTAACAAAACAAAAAACCCTCCATTTTAGCGGAGGGTTTAATATTTAGTTGTTTTTAAAAAAATCATCATAACTTACTTCTTTAGTTGTAAGTGTACAATTTTGTTTTATGATATCTAATACTTTTTTAGAGTATAGATTTTCAAATATTTTTTGTGCTTCTTTTTCTCTGCTTAATAAGTCTTTAGCAATTTTATTTACCTCATCTTCATCTGGTTGTTGCCCGTATTTTGCGTACTCCGAGCGGATAAATAATTTTGCTTCTTCGGCTGCTTCTTCAGCATTAACTTTAATGTCGTTATCTTTAATTATTTTATTCTCAATTAATTTCCATTGCATAGCTTTGGTATAATTAGGATAATCTTTTTCTAACTCTTCTTCTGTAATAGGTTTTTCGTTTACAACTTTTAACCAACGCTTTAAAAAAGCATCAGGCAATTGTAAATTTAATTTTTCTACTAAGCTTTTTTCAATTTCTGTTTTTAAAAAACGATCAGCGTCTGCATTAAACATTAATCCTAATTCAGTTTTTATTTTTTCTCTAAATTCTTCTTCTGTTTTAATATTTCCTGCGCCATAAACTTTATCAAATAGTTCTATGTCTAATTCGGCTTCATCTAACCTTGCAATATTTTTTACGGTTAATTGTAAATTACATTTAATGTTTTCTGCAACTTCTTTATCTATACCTAAACTTACGCTTTTATCAATTGCTGTTTCGTAGAGTTCATTAATATCAATAATAACTTTATCCTCTTTTTTTAAACCAATTACTTTTGCTTTAGCTTTATCGTTGGTTAATCTTTCATAACTTATACTTGTACTTTTAAATATACCACCAGGTTTAATGGCGTTGTTTTCATCTAACTCATTAATATCAACAAATATTACGTCTTTTTCTCCTGAAATTTCTGGGTTAATAGGTTTACCATAATTTTTACGAATATCTTTAATGTATTTATCAATTAAAGCATCATCTATTTTTACGGTTTTGTGATTAAATGAATGGGATTTATTTAAATCTATATTAAATTGTGGAGCCATACCAATTTCATAAACAAATTCGAAATCTTTTTGTTTTTCAAAATCAACTTGAGCTTGTTCTTTAGGGAGTGGGTTTCCTAAAATTTCGATTTTATTTTCTTCAATATATTTATAAATACTTTCTTGCAACAATTTATTCATTTCATCAACTAAAATTTGTGTGCCGTATTGTTTTTTAATTAATCCAGCAGGCACTTTACCAGGCCTAAAACCCGGCATACTTGCTTGGCGTTGAACTTTTTTTAAAGCATCGTTAACTTTACCTTCATAATCAACTGGGGTAACTGCAATTTTAATTTCTGCGTTTAAACTGTCAATTTCGTGTTTTGTAATATTCATCTCTCAAAAATTTTGGAGTGCAAAGATAGTGTTTTTTTGGCAAAATTTTAAAAAAAATGTAATAAAACAAGCTGATTTTTAGGCTTTTATATAAAAATAAATAAAATATTACAATTAATACCGCTTTGATTTAACCCAGAATTTGCAATAGAACTTCTATTCCAACTCAAAACAACTGCAAAATCTGGGTTTAACAACTAGTCTTATATTCAGAAACAAGCTTTCTTGCAAGTAGCATTACCATTATATAATTTAGAAAATACCTAAGACTATAAACGTAATTAAATTTTATTAAACTAAGCTAATTTTATTAAGTAGTTTTTGAATGGCTGTGTTTATTAAATTATAGTCTTGTATTTGTTGGTGTGTAAAAATAAATGCAATTATTGCTGTTTTATTTTTAGGAGATAAACTTGAATTAAAATTTAACTTATTTAACCTATAACTTTCTCTCATTCTACGTTTTAATTTATTTCTATCAGGCGCATTTTTAAATAATTTTTTTGGCACAACAAACATAACTTTATTGTTTGTGTTTGTTACGGTAACATCTTGTAATAAATAAATTATTTTAATTGGCGATGCATTACTATGCTTACCATGTTTAAATAAAAAATCGATTTGTTTTTTACTTTTTAAACGTTCGTGTTTATGAAAGGATTGTTTCAATATTTTGTTTGGTAAAGATAATTTTTTACTTTTATGGCATAAACATATTTTTATGGGAAAAGGAGATAAAAAAACAAAACGTGGTAAAATACACATTGGCACTTCTGGAGTAAGTCGCCCTAAAAAGAAAAAAGCACCTGCTAAAAAAGCTGCACCTGCTAAAAAAGTTGCGCCTGCTAAAAAAGCCGCAAAAAAAGCAAAGTAAATTTAAAAGGGTTGTTTAATACAACCTTTTTTGTTTTATGATAGATATAAAATTGTTTAATAAACAAGCGGTTTCATTTAAAAAAGAGAACGAAACTTTTTTAAAAAAACTAAAAACAAAAAAAAACATTAATCTTGATAATGTTTTTCATAAAGCGCATAATGCTGTTTTTAATAATACAGATTGTTTAACCTGCGCTAATTGTTGTAAAACTACGTCGCCAATTTTTTATCAAATAGATATTGAAAGGGCTGCCAAAGCATTAAAAATTAAACCAGGCGATTTTATTAAACAATATTTGTTTATGGATGAAGATGGCGATTTTGTTTTAAAAAGTGCACCTTGTCCTTTTTTAGATGATGACAATTATTGTAAAATTTATAAAGACAGGCCTACAGCTTGTAAAGAATACCCACATACGAACAGAAAAAATATACGGCAAATATTAAATTTAACCTATAACAATACTTTAGTGTGTCCTGCAGTATTTAATATAGTTGAAAAAATAAAAAACGAAATAAAAATTTAATACCTTAAAATATAAGAAATGAATACTATAAACTTTCCCATACATTTTAAATTTAAT
>CAZAPH010000019.1:0-1355 GCA_964487105.1 uncultured Akkermansia sp. | reverse complement strand
ATTTTGAAGCAACAGATAATAATAACAACACCATTGCTTACGTAAAACAAAAATTATTTAAACTTATTGATGAGATTAATGTGTATTCTGATAAAAATCAAAATAATTTGTTGTATGTGATTAAAGCCAACAAATGGATAGATTTTTCAGCCACTTATTCGTTTTATAAAAATGGTGTTGAAATAGGAAAAATTGCCCGTAAAGGTTGGGCCTCTATATGGAAAGCGCATTACGAAATATTTAATAATCAATTAACAACAAGCGATTTTATAATACGCGAAGAGAATGCTTGGGCCAAAGTGTTTGATAGTTTATTAGGTGAAATTCCAATTTTAGGACTATTTACCGGCTATTTATTTAACCCAAAGTATCTTGTTAAACAAGGAGAAACGAATGTATTAAGATTAAAAAAAATCCCTTCGTTTTTTGGACGTAAATTTGAGATTGAAAAATTATCTAACCTAAACCCGAATGATGACGAACGTTTGATATTAAGTTTAATGATGATGATATTGCTTGAACGTAGGAGGGGGTAAATAATCCAATAAATTCTGGGTTGAAACACCATGCTTGCTTTTTGCTTACATAAAATACCCTTTTCTACGAAGCAGTCTAAATCATAAGCAAAAAATTACTTCGTTAGTCCGCATTGTGTAGTTGCTTACTGGTATAGGCAAGCGTTATTCAATTACTTTTAAATATTGTTGAGCTGTCAAAATTGCAATTTCTGCTTTTTTAAAGTCTTTAAGATTTCTTGTTAGCAAAGTTGTTATACCATTTTCAATAGCGGTGTTATATTGAATGGCTTCTTCAAAGTTATGAAAATCTGAAGATAAAGCGAGTTCAATAATTTTGTCATTAACTGATAATACATTAATAAGCGTTTTGAATTTTAAAAGCATTTTTTTAGCTTGCCCTGCTGAAAGTTGCTTTGATAAAATATAATTTACATTTGCAAAAGTTAATGAGGAAACATAAAGCTTGATTGAATTTTCGTCGGCAAGCGAAAATAACTCAGCGGCATATTTATAATGCGGTTGTCGTGCGCTTAATAGATCAAGAACAATGTCTGAGTCTACAAAAACCTTATCCACTTATTTGTATTTATTTATAAAGTTGTTGGTATAATCTTTTTTGTCGTTGTAGTTCTTAGGGAGATTTATGATGCCTGAAAGGCTTTTTACAAGTGGTGTAATTGCCTTGTTGCTTTTCTTGTCATTGGTTAATTTTTGCAAATAATTTTCAATTAAGTCTGAAAGACTAGTTTTTTTTTCTTTTGCATATTGTTTATCTTTTTCGATAATGTCTTCGTTAATCTTTAATGTCAATTTTGTATCCATTGCAATTTATACGTA
>CAZAPH010000018.1:0-37458 GCA_964487105.1 uncultured Akkermansia sp. | reverse complement strand
ATCAAATAGGGCAAGCTTTAGATATAAGCAATGAAGAGATTTTATATTTTAACCCACAGTACCGAAAAAACGTTATTCCTGCTGGTGGTAATATATTATGCCTACCTAAAGATAAAATAGGATTATTTTTAACAAACGAACAAGGTATTTACGCCGCAATTAAATCTCAACAACAACATGGCGAAATAATTGAGAACGTTTCAGAAATTAAAAAAATACATACTGTAAAACATGGCGAAAAATTAAGCAGTATTGCCAGAAAATATGGTGTAACAGTTGCTGATTTAAAAAATTGGAATTACATAGGCAGAAAAGGTGTACGTACTGGTAAAAAATTAACAGTTTATGTTAGAGAATCACAAAATAAACCTTCCAAATTAGATATTAAGGCGGGCACACAATTGGTTGAAAATAAAAAAACAGAAGATAAAAATTTAACTGCTTCTAAAACTAGTTTAACACATAAGGTTGTAAAAGGCGAATCTTTGTATAGCATATCACAAAAATATGACGTAAGTATTAATCACTTAAAAGAGCTTAATAATTTAAAAGATAATAATTTAAGTTTAGGACAAGAGCTTAAAATAAAATAATTACTAAAATAATAAATGATTTGCGCTCTTTAATTCATCAGGCTGTATTTGCTGAACCTTAGTAAAATAATTTACTTGTTTAAGTTTATCATATATTTTATTTTCATAAGCATATAATTGCTCCCCTTTAACTATAATAAAATAATCTGTTTTTGGTAATTCTTTTATAAGCCTTGCTCTTTCTTCAACAGCATGGCCTGTAAATAAATCGTTTGTAATTGACGCTTCAGGTGTAGTTTCAAAATTACTTAAATTAGCAATTAAATTAAATTCTAAAAAAAGTTCGGGTACTTCGCATGAGTATAAATTATAATTAAATGTACCGTTATCCTTTAAATAATAGGGGATTATAATTTGTAAACTTAAATCAATTTTTAATAAATTATTAATTTGTGAAATTACACTGTATTGATCTAATGTTGTTGAAATACCAAATAACAAAAAATTAAAATCTTCAAATTCAGAATCTAAACTATATTTAATTTTTTTGTTCATTAAACTGCTGTAAAGTTAATTCAGCTGCTTTTTGTTCGGCAATTTTTTTACTAAAGTTTTCAAACGTAGTATATGCATTTCCATCAATTCTAACTTCAATTTTATACAATTTACCTTGTTTATGTACAGATTCATTAACTAATACATACTCTAATTTTAATTTATTTTTTTGACAATAAATTTGTAGTTGACTTTTAAAGTCGTTATTTAATTCGGTTAATTCTTTTAAATCTATATGATTAGAAATTATATTTTTAATTACAAATTTTTTAGTTTTAACAAACCCTAAATCTAAATAAGCTGCGCCAATAAAGGCTTCAAATGCATCGCCATAGGCACTACTTTTTACTGTTTCAGATTTACTTAAAGTAGCCACTAAAAACTCGTTAAAGCCAAATTTTAAAGCTAATTTTTTTAGTTGTTGCCCATTAACAACTTTACTTCGTAGTTGTGTTAAAAAACCCTCGTTTTCTTTAGGGAATAAATTAAATAAATGTTCAGCAATTATACTTCCTAAAATAGCGTCGCCTAAAAATTCTAAACGCTCGTTGCTTTTTTGCAATGTATTAGTTTTGCTTGTAGAACTACTATGCCTAAAAGCCTGTTTGTATAAGTTTAAATTGATTGGGGAATACCCAGTGATTGACTTTATCCAACTTTTAAATTCTTTATCATCACCTTTAGTGTTAGCTATCAGACGATTAAAAAATTTTTTAATTGGCAATTTATTAAGAGTTATATTTTTTTATTACAATTGCAGCATTATGACCACCAAAGCCAAAGGTGTTACTAATTGCGGCATTAACAACTCGTTTTTGAGCTTTATTTAATGTTAAATTTAATTTAGCGTCAATTTCAGGATCGGGAGTTGTAAAATTTATTGTTGGAGGGATAATATCATTTTTAACTGCTAAAATAGTAGCAATACCTTCTATAGCACCTGCGCCACCAAGTAAATGGCCAGTCATACTTTTAGTTGAACTTATATTTAACTTATAAGCATAATCGCCAAAAACAGAAACAATGGCTTTTAATTCGGCTACATCACCTAAAGGTGTACTTGTACCGTGTGTATTTATATAATCAATTGCAGATGGATTAATTTCAGCATCTTTTAATGCACGTTGCATTACTAAGCTTGCACCTAAACCTTCTGGGTGAGGTGCTGTAATGTGATGAGCATCTGCACTCATTCCACCGCCAATAATTTCGGCATATATTTTGGCTCCTCTTTTAATTGCATGCTCATATTCTTCTAAAACAATGGCTGCTCCACCTTCACCTAAAACAAAACCATCACGATCTTTATCGTAAGGTCGAGATGCAGTTGAAGGACTTTCGTTTCTAGTACTCATAGCCTGGCAAGCATTAAAACCGCCCATTCCACTTTCGTTAATTGCTGCTTCACTTCCTCCACTAACAATTGCATTTGCTTTTCCCCAACGGATGTAATTAAAAGCATCAATTAAAGCATTTGTAGAAGAAGCGCAAGCTGAAACTGTAGTAAAATTTGGGCCTCGCAAACCAAATCGCATTGAAATATGACCACTACAAATATCAGATATCATTTTAGGAATAAAAAATGGGTTGAAACGAGGGGTTCCATCACCTTTTGCAAAGGCAAATGTTTCTGTTTGGAAAGTATCTAAACCACCAATTCCACTTCCCCAAATAACACCAATTTCATTTCTGTCAATTCCATCGGCACCAAGTCCACTATCTTCAAAAGCTTGAACACTAGCGGCTATACCATAATGAGAGAAAGCGTCTAATTTTCTTGCTTCTTTTTTATCGAAATAATCTTCAGGATTAAATCCTTTAACTTCACAGGCAAACTGCGTTTTAAATTTAGATGCATCAAAACGTGTAATAGGCGCAGCCCCACTAACACCATTTACAAGATTAGTCCAATAATCATTTACATTATTTCCTAAGGGAGTAATTGCTCCTAGGCCTGTTACTACTACACGTTTTGGTTGCATATAATTAATTATCCTTTTGCGTTAGCTTCAATATAAGCGATAGCATCGCCTACTGTACTAATTTTTTCTGCTTGTTCATCAGGAATTGCAATGTTAAATTCTTTTTCAAATTCCATAATTAACTCAACGGTGTCTAAAGAATCAGCACCTAAATCGTTTGTAAAACTCGCAGCTGGAGTTACTTCTTTTTCATCAACACCTAATTTATCAACGATGATTGATTTTACTTTGTTAGAAATGTCAGACATTTTTTATTGTATTTTAAAATTTTGCCACAAAAATAACCATATAACGCTTACTACAAAACTAATTTAAATAATTTACACTCATTTTTTTAACAATATTACTTTAAGAAATTAAGAAACAATATGTAAATAGTTAAAAATGTGAATGTTAAGCATTTTTAGGATTTGTTCTTTAAATGCTTGTTTAAAAAATTAAGATTAGGTAAATGCGCTTCTTGAATACGTTTAGCATATTTAATTGAATCTAAAATTTCTTTTTGTTTTCTGTCAATAAGTAGTTTTTGTTTTTCAGTTTCTAATTTTTGTTTACTAATGATTTTGTTAGCTTTATTTTTTTGCATGTAAGCTCTAAATATCATTACAACAACAACTAGCGATAATCCAATAATAAGCAATAATAAATTTTGAATATTATTTTTGCTATTTAATTCATTTTCTTTTAATTCATTATCATAATGTAATTCTTTTATTTGAGAGGCTTTTCTTTCAGATTCGTACAAAGTTTCCATTTCAAGCAATTGTTTTTGAGTATTAATATTGAATAAACTGTCATAAATAGAAAAAAATGAATTAAAATAATAATATGCGGAATCAAATTGATTTTTTTCTGCAAGAATATCTGCAAGAGATTTTAAATTTCTACTTTGCAGATCAAGATAACTTGTTTTTACTGCTAGTTGGTGAGATTTATGAAAATGTTTTTGAGCTTCTTTTAAATTCTTTTGAGATTTAAAAAAATCACCCAGTGCATACTCATCCCAAGCCAAGCCCAAATCGTCTTTTAATTTTTTTCTAATCTCAATAGATTGATTAATTGTTTTAATTGCTTCTTTTATATCTTTTTTTAAGATATAAATACCAGCGATATTATTTAAACTGTAAGGGATACCAATACTGTCTTTTAATTCTTTTTGAATAGATAAAGCTTCAGTATAATAAAACATTGCAGAATCTAATTGGTGGCTCATTTCAAATAATACACCATAATTATTAAGAGCCGAACTAAGATCTTGCTTTGCATTTAAGTTTCGAAGTAAACTTACGGATTCTCTCATTAAACGAATAGATTCTTTTAAGTTTCTTTTTTTACTTTCATAAGCTTGCCTTGCAATTACATTTGCTACTCTTAATTTATCACCGGCTTTATTAAATAAATTAATGGCCTCTTGATGATATTGAATTGATTTTGAGAAATTTCCTTTTAGATAATATATTAAAGCTAGTTTTTCTTTTATATCGCCATGTTTAATTTTATCTTTTAAGAGTAAATTGTTTTTTTCAATAGTTTCAAAAACAACTAAATTTTTATTTAAGTCATTTATTATTTTATTATATGGAACGGATAAGGCTCTATCAATAACTAAATTAGTTATTTTATCTTCTCTAACTATTTTTAATAATGAATCGATTAAATTATATTCTTGTGAATATCCAATCAAAAACAATAAATTAGCTGTTATAAAAATAAATTTTTTCACTGTATCAAATTTTAATTCCAATAACACACACATCATCAACTTGTTCTAATGTTCCTTTCCAATTTTGAAATTCGGTATTTAACTTTTCTTTTTGAATTTGTATAGGTGTTGTTGAGTTAGCTAAAAGTAATTCGTTTAATGCTTTGTATTTAAATTTTTTTCCTTTTGGTCCTCCAAATTGATCGGCATAACCATCAGTGTATAAATATAAAATGTCTCCAATTTTTGCATTTATTGTGTGGAGTGTAAATTCATTTATCTTCTCTCCTTTTCCAACAGGCATTCTGTCTTTTGGTAATTCAATAATTTGATTTTCTGAAATTAATAGCGGAGCATTGTTAGCTGCAGAATACGTAATTTGGTTTGTTGTTTTTTCTATTCTCAATAATATTCCATCAAAGCCATCTTTTTGTCCTTCTTTACTTATACTTTCAACTAAACGTTTTCTAACATAATCAAAAATTTTATGTGGTTCTAAAATATTTTTTTCATTTATGGCTTCGTTTAAAAAACCAATGTTTAATAAACTCATAAATGCACCTGGTACGCCGTGTCCGGTACTATCACAAACTGCTAAATAAAAATTATCATCATGTTTTGTTGCCCAATAAAAATCGCCACTTACTATATCTTTAGGCTGAAAATAAACAAAGTTGGTAGGTAAGTTTTCATTTAAAAAATCATGATGTGCTAATAAGGTATTTTGAATGCGTTTTGCGTAATGAATGGAATCGAGAATTTCTTTTTGTTTTTCTTCAAGTTCATTATTTTTGTTTGAAATTTCAACAGTTCTTAGATGAACGATATGCTCTAATTCTTTTTGTTTTTCAACAAATTTTTTTTCTCGTACATTAATAAATATTTTAGTTATAGCAATTACTAATATAATATTTAAAATAATAAACCACCATGTTTTATAAAATGGGGGCGAAATATTAAAAGAATATTTTGTGCTTTCTGAATAAATAGTTTTGTCTATTACTGCTTTTACTTCAAATGTATAACTTCCGGCAGGTAATTTATGAAAAGTAATTTCGTTAATGGTATTTTGTTTTGTGTAAACAGAATCTAATCCTAAAAGCCGATAAACATATTTAATATTTTTTCTATTATATAGTTGGGAGCTATGAAAATTAAAATAAAATTTATTTTCATAATACTTAAATGAATTATTGTTTTGAATTTTAACATCATTAACTTTTAAATCATTTATTATTACTTTAAGATTATTTTTTCTTTTTATAATATCTTGCTTATCAAACTTCCACAAATAATTGTTAGTACCAAATAAAATTTTATTATTTACTTCGATAATACTTGAATTTAAACAATCTCCTTCAAACCCTACTTCGGTAGAAATAATTTCCATTTTTCCTGAAGCTAATTTTAATTTTACAATATTTCCTGGCGTACCAATCCATAAATTATTTTCCTCATCTACCAATAATGAGTTAATGATATTTGAGGGTAAACCTTTTAATGAGTTAATAACATTAATTTTATTATATCGGATAATTACAATTCCACCCCCATTTGTTCCTGCTAAAATATTACCATTTTTATCTTCAGTAATACAGGTAATTATATCAATTGGTAATCCATTTTTTGTTGTATATCTTTTCCAATTACCTTCTGTAAAAACTAATAAACCAGCACCTGAAGATGCAAACCAAAGATTTCCTTTAGAATCTTTAAAACATGAATAAAAATATTTAATACTCGAGACAACTGAATCTTCGATTGTTTTGAAAGAATTGCCATCAAATTTCATAATTCCGCATCCCCACCCTGTAAAATAAATATTTTTATCACTACCAATTACGGCATTGCGTACACCTTCGTAATTATGTTTTTTAATTGTTTTTTGTGTTTTATTATCTATTTGTATTAGCTCTTTTTCTGTTGCAACAAAAACGTAATTATTATAATTAATTAAATTAATTGCAGAACCATTAATATTATTGTTGTATTTTTTTTTAAAGTAATTATTATCTTCAATAAACACTCCAGAGGCAGTTGTTACAACTAATTTATTATTTATAGTATTTAGTGAATAAATCATTCTGTCTTGTAACCCGTTTTTTTCATTGAATTTTGACCAACCATTAAAGTAAATGTTTGCAATACCTTCGCCCCAGTTTGAAATCCAAATATTGTTTTCTTTATCAGCAAAAACTCTAAATACTGTTGATACTTTTAATCCATTATTTGTTTTAATTGTTTTAAGAACTTTATTTGTTTTTGTATTGTAAACAACAACTCCAGCATCTTGAGAGCCAATAATTAAAATATCATTTTGAGGTTCTGCAAAACTGAATAAGTAATATTTAGGAAGTTGGTCATTATTAATTTTAACAGCCAATTTACTTCCTTTTGAGATTAGATATAATCCATTAATTGCACCTACCCATGTATTCCCATAATAATCATGAAATGCAGTTAAAATCCTTTCATTAGTTAAGCCATTTTCTTTATTAAAAGAAAGTAATTTATTGTTACTTAATTTAAATAAACCATATTCTGAATCATAACCAAACCAAATATTTCCTTGCTTATCTTCATTAACAAAAACTACTGCATACTCTGGTAGGTTAAATTTTTTCGATATATTTTCAATTGATAAATCAGTTTTTATTTTAATTAATCCTTTTTCGGTTCCTATCCAAATGTTTTTTTTCGAGTCAACAATAACCTGAAATATTTCTTTTGCATTTAATTTAGTATGTACTTTAACAACTGTATCATTTTTAAGCAAAAATAATCCTCCACCAATAGTTCCGATTAAAAATTCTTTTTTACCAATTTCAACAATACTTCGTGTAACTAAATTTGACAGGCCATTTTGTAAACCATAATTTTTAAAAGTTTCGCCATCAAATTTAGATATTCCTCCGCCATAAGTAGGGAACCATAAATTTGCCTCATTATCTTGGTAAATATCAGCAACCATTGAATGGGGCAATCCATCTTTTAGGTTGAAGTATTTAACAGGGTATTCTTGTGCATTAATTATAACACTTACAATAATTAAATAAAAAAATAAATAAAACTTTTTTTTTAAAATCATCCTTAAAAACAATACTATTTAAAATATTAAATATAAATACCAATTATACAAACATCATCAACCTGTTCTAATTCACCTTTCCAATTAATAAATTCTAAATTTAAATTTACTAATTGTTCGTTCATAGTTAAATGAGAATTATTTAATAACAGTTCGTTTAATGTTTTGTATTTAAATTTTTTTCCTTTTGGTCCTCCAAATTGATCGGCAAATCCATCAGTGTATAAATATAAAATGTCTCCAATTTTTGCATTTATTGTGTGGAGTGTAAATTCATTTATTTTCTCTCCTTTTCCTACTGGCATTCTATCTTTTGGTAATTCAACAATCTGATTGTTTGAAACTAGTATTGGAGCATTGTTAGCTGCAGAATAAGTAATTTGGTTTGTTGTTTTATCTATTCTCAATAATATTCCATCAAAGCCATCTTTTTGTCCTTCTTTGCTTATGCTTTCAATTAATCGTGTTCTAACATAATTAAAAATATTATGTGGTTCTAAAATATTTTTTTCATTTATGGCTTCGCTTAAAAAACCAATGTTTAACAAGCTCATAAATGCACCTGGTACACCGTGTCCGGTACTATCACAAACTGCTAAATAAAAATTATCACCATGTTTTGTTGCCCAATAAAAATCGCCACTTACTATATCTTTAGGCTGAAAATAAACAAAGTTGGTAGGTAAGTTTTCATTTAAAAAATCATGATGTGCTAATAAAGTATTTTGAATTCGTTTTGCGTAATGAATGGAATCGAGAATTTCTTTTTGATGTTCTTCAACTAAATGTTTTTGTTGCTCAACCATGCTTTTTTGTTCCGAAATCAATTTGTTCGCCTTCCGTTGCTCCCGAAGACCTTTAAAAATAAAAAAAGCTAATCCTGAAGCCATAATAAGGCCTGTTACAGTGAAATATGAAATTGTTTTTTGCTGATCTATTGTTTCTTCCGATAATTTTTTTTGCGAATTTAACAGTTCAATTTCTCTTTTATTTTTTTCAATCCTGATTTGTTCCTTTTGGATCTGAAGTTCTTTCAATGATTTTTCCTGATTCAGTAAGGTGATTTCCTGATTTTTCTTTTCTTTTTCAATTTTTTCTGCCACCAATTGTAACGACTGGTCCTTTATTTTCAAATCCTGCAATGCCCTGTCTTTTGTGATCATTTCAATTTGATGTTCTTTTTTCACTGTTTCGTATTTCGCGGAAATTTCATTTATTGCTTTTAATGACTGGTCTTTGTACAAAGAATCTCTTAGTTTGATATATTTATCAAAGTATTTACGGGCAGAATCACCTTTATTTAGGTAGGTATAATTAATAGCTAAATTTGCATAAAAGTGCTTTATTTTATCCATTTCCCCTCTTTCATATAAAATATCAGAAGCTTTCAGCAAATACTCATTAGCTTTATAATATTCTCCTTCATGTTCATATAGGGCAGCAATATTTGAGTACAAGTCAGGGTTAATAAACTTGATCTTGTAACTAATTCTTTCGGCATTTAAATAGTATTGCATGGCGCCTGCGTAATTATTCTGATGCCTTTCAATTACCCCCAAATTAGAGTAGAGTAAGGGCAATGTTTTAATATCCTTCACTGTATCTACAACTTTTAAAGCTCCTTCATAATAAAATTTCGAATCTTTGAAATTCTTCATTTTATAATTAATTGCACCAAGATTCATGTAAATTCTTAACGGAGATTGACTACCTCCTGATTTATTCCTGAATTCTAAGGCTAATTTATATTCCTTCAATGCTTTTTCATCCAATTGAATTTTTTGATAAATGTTGCCAATGTTGTTATGCGTTTTCGATATATTAGCATAATCATTCAATTCTTCCAACAATTTTAAACTTTCCTGATAACTAAACATGGCTTTATCTAAGTTAGGCTTGTTTAAATAAAAGGTACCTAAAGAATTATAACAATAAGCAATATTTTTTTTATTTTTTAATTGCTTCGCATAACTTAATGATAATTCACCATATTCTATGGCTTTATCCGCATTTTTATTTGAGTAGGTCCACGCTAGCTCGTCGATAATGATGAAAATTTTAGCGCTGTCTTTTTCATTTTTCAGTAAGTTAATAAGTGAGTCTATCACGTGTTTTTGACTGTGAACCGAAACAGAACACAGAATAACAAAATATAGAGTTAAGAGTTTATTCATAATTATTGAATATCCGTTCACTTTAAACTAAATTACTTTAAAATTTCATTACAATTTTAATCCAATAATTAATACATCATCTACTTGTTCTAAATCTCCTTTCCAATTATTAAATTCTAATTTAAGATTTTCTAATTGTTCGTTCAGTGGTAATTGTGAGTTTTTAAATAGTAATTCATTTAATGTTTTGTATTTAAATTTTTTACCTTTTGGCCCTCCAAATTGATCGGCAAATCCATCAGTGTATAAATAAAGTGAATCTCCTGGTTTTGCATTTATTGTATGGAGTGTAAATTCATTTATCTTCTCTCCTTTTCCTACTGGCATTCTATCTTTTTCTAATTCAATCAAATTATTGTTTGAAATTAATATTGGTTCATTGTTGGCTGCACTGTATGTAAAAGTGTTTGTTTTTTGATTAATACAAAGCAAAATACCATCAAAACCATCTTTTTGTCCTTCTTTGCTTATGCTTTCAATTAATCGTTTTCTAACATAATTAAAAATATTATGTGGATCTAAAATGTTTTTTTCATTTATGGCTTCGCTTAAAAAACCAATGTTTAACAAACTCATAAAGGCGCCTGGTACGCCATGTCCGGTACTATCGCATACTGCTATATAAAAATTATCGCCATGTTTTGTTGCCCAATAAAAATCGCCGCTTACTATATCTTTGGGATTAAAATACACAAAATTATTTGGTAAGTTTTCATTCAAAAATTCATGGTGAGCTAATAATGAATTTTGGATTCGTTTTGCGTAATGGATGGAATCGAGAATTTCTTTTTGATGCTCTTCAACTAAATGTTTTTGTTGGGTAATTATTATATTTTGTTTTTGTGTTTCCTGTTCTTTTAACTCAATTAAGTGTTTCTGTTTCTGTGTAACTCTAAAGCGATTATATAAAAACATCGAAAAAAGAAAAACTATTACAATGCCTACATATAGTGCATAACGGAGTGTTTGTTCTTGTTTTAGCTGAGCGTCAGTTACTTTTTTCTCTTCAACTACTTTAACACTATCTGCAATTGATTTTTTCTCATATTCATATTGAAATTCTTTTTGAATTAATAATTTTCGATTTTTATCATTGGCTATACTATCTCTCATTTGTATATATAAAACATACATTGTTAAAGCATCTTTTGAATTATTTACACTATTATAAATACGATATAAGTGTTTTGCTGCTAAACTAATTTTTTGTGGTAATTTGTTTTTTTCTGCTACCTTAAGCGCATCTTTGCAATAAATTAAGGCTCTATCATAATCCTCCAATAAATAATATATATATCCAATACTATTCTTAGCTTCAAAAATACCACCAATATTACCAAAATCTTCAAATAAACTAAGCGCTTTCTCATGAAATGAAATTGCTTTTTTAAGAAAATAAATCACTGAATCTTTTTTTTCTCCTATGCTTTTATAATGATCTCCTTTAACTCCAAATATTACTCCTAAATTATTTGTAGACATAGCATAAGCATAACTATCATTACCGTTTTCTTGTAACTGGTTTGCGTTTGTGAAATACCAAAATGCTTTATTAAAATTATATCTTACAGAGTCTGTATTTCCTTTTTTACCAATCGCTGCTTTTAATTTTGTATAATAACATAATCCAATATTATTGTAACATACGGCTATACCATTTTTGTGTTTAATTTCTTGATTTGATTTTAGACATTTTAAGTAATATTTTAATGCAGTTGTCATATCGTTTTCATTAAAATATATAAAACCCAAGTTATTATTAACATTTGCAGCGTCATACTTCTCGCCTATTGCTTCAAACATTTTTAAACTCTGATGATAAAATTCAATTGATTTTTGAACATTTCCTTTTTGAAACGCATCATAACCAATATTATTTAAATAAGTTGAATAAAATTTTTTAGCAACATGAATACTTCTTTCATCAGCTTTTTTTTCGTTAATAATTTTTTTTGATATATTGCCCATTTCAACATTGCACTTTTGCCAATCGCCGTCAGGTAAAATTTCAATCAATCTATTTAAATTGTATAATTTAATAGTGTCAACTTTTGACTGTGCTATGATATTTTTTAAAGAATCTATAGCTTTATTCTGAGAAAAAAACTGAACAGAATAAAATATTAAAAAAACAACAATTTTATTTTTACTCATTGTTAAGTTAATGTTTGATTGTAATATGTATTTGTTTAAATAAAAAATATAAACGGTAATTTTCTTGTTTTAATTTTTTATCAATTCTGTTTCTTCAATTTCACCATCGTTAAAATAGTTGCAATACCAACCGTTTGCCCTGCTTGGTCAAGTGCATCATATTTTTCTAATACTTCTTTTGAACTGGCATCATAAATATCAACTACCCATTTTACAATTCCTACTTTTACATCTGTACCATTTGCAGCTTTTAATGGTTTATCATTTTCAATTTTTTCTTTGCAAGTAAATTTCACGCCGATTGTCATGCCCGGATAAATAGGGCGAGTGAAACGACATTCATCAATGCCGTAATTTAATAATACCGGACCTTTTGGTGGATCAACAAATAAACCGGCTGCTTTAGATAAAATAAAATAACCGTGCGCAACGGTGCGTTTAAATATTGTTCCTTCCAATGCTTCGGGTTGCAAGTGTGCATAGAATTTATCGCCACTAACGTTTGCAAAATTTACAATGTCTTCTTCTCTAACGGTGTGCAAAGGTGTAATGGTTGTTTCGCCAACTTCTAAATCTTCAAAATACTGACGGAACGGATGCACGTTTTTAATAATTTGTTTGGCACCTACCTGATAGCTGTTTAAAATTGCAGTAACCATACTTGGTGAACCTTGTATAGCAGTGCGTTGTAAGTAATGAAATACGCCGCGTTTTCCACCCATTTCTTCGCCACCTCCTGCTCTTCCCGGTCCACCATGCACCAACATTGGCATTGGCGAACCATGACCGGTACTTTCTTTAGCACACTCTGCATTTAAAACTAAAATGCGGCCGTGCATACAAGCTGCGCCAATAGTGTATTGTCGAGCAATGGTTTCACTTGCTGTTACAATTGAACTCACTAATGAACCTTTGCCTAATTTACTTAAAGTGATGGCTTCATCAATTGTTTTGTATGGCATAATGGTACTTACAGGCCCAAAGGCTTCAATATTATGACAATCGGTATTTGTAAATGGTTTTTCGTTTAAAAAAATAATTGGAGGCATAAAACATCCTTTTGTTTTGTCAGCTCCTTTTACTTCAAAATTTTCAAAATCACCAATAATTATTTTCTGTGATTTACTTAGTAATTCTACTTTTTCTTTTACTTCAATTAATTGTGATTTACCGGCTAATGAGCCCATTCTCACACCTTCCACATTAGGGTCGCCAATTATATTTTGTGCCAAACGTTTTCCTAAAGCAATTTGTACATCTTCAACTAAATTTTCTGGAACAATGATACGACGTACTGCTGTACATTTTTGACCTGCTTTAGTTGTGATTTCACGTGTTACTTCTTTAATAAAAATGTCGAACTCGGGCATTGTAGGAGAAACGTCTGTTCCAAGCACACAACAGTTTAATGAATCAGCTTCCATATTAAAATGAACAGATTCTTCCATTAAACGTGGGTGCGATTTAAGCATTTTACCGGTTGAAGCAGAACCTGTAAAGGTCACCACATCCTGGTTTTGAACATGATCTAAAATTCCATTTGCACTTCCGCAAATTAATTGCAAAGCTCCTTCTGGTAAAATTTTACTAGCAATAATTTCTTTAACAACTGCTTCTGTTAAAAAAGAAGTTAATGTTGCAGGTTTTACAATTGCTGGAACGCCGGCTAACCAATTAACTGCTACTTTCTCTAACATTCCCCAAACAGGAAAGTTAAAAGCATTGATGTGAATAGCTACACCTTCTTTTGGCACACAAATATGATGGCCGATAAACGTATTGTTTTTTGATAAACGGGCAACATCACCATCATAACAAAAGGTTTCGTTTGGAAATTGTCTTCGTAAAGAAGCGTAAGTAAATAAATTCCCAAATCCTCCTTCAATATCTACCCAACTATCAATGCGTGTAGCACCTGTTGCCCAACTGATTTTATAAAACACTTCTTTTTTTGTTTGTAAATGCATAGCCAACGCTTTAAGCATTTGACCACGCTCATGAAAGGTCATTTTGCGTAATTTGGGTCCGCCCACTGTACGAGCAAATTCACACATTTTAGCAAAATCTAATCCTTTGCTGCTTGCAGTTGCTATAGCTTCGCCAGTAATAGCATTAAATAATTCTTGACCGGATTCAGTGCCAGCCACCCATTGACCGCAAATATAATTTTGTAATTGTAGCATAATTAATATAATTTTTTAAATATAATAAAAGAAGATTTAAAATAATAAGATTATACATTAATTTTAAACTAAAATTATGTTTAGTTTACAAATCAAAATCGACTTAAATAAATTTAAACATAATTAGTAAATTAGGATATATTTAAAATAAAATGCTATGAGAAAAACAAAATTATTATTTGCACTTATTGTAAGTAATTTGTTTATTAATATTTTAAGTTCACAAGATTGTGGCATGTTAAAAATTAAAAATGTTGCTTCGAAACAAGAACAATTTATTGCAACAATAAACGGTGTAAGATTATTAAATACTTATACAACAAACCTTACTTTCACCTGTTTAACAGAACAAAATTACACAGTTCAATTATTAATTGCAGGTGTATCGAGCCCTATTTTATATACAATATCAAGCTCACCAAACTATTTAAGTACTTATGTTTTAAATAAAGATATGTTTAATAAATATTCGTTAATATTAGAAAGTAAAAGCTTAATTAATTTAAATAACACTGATAATACAGTTACAACACCTACACTTATTCCTACATATACTGCAGTTTCTACGCCTACAATAAATGGAAGTTCAGTAATTATTGCAATTCCAACAGAAACAACAAGCACAATTACTACGCAAAATCAAACTATTAATACTAATACAACTACAACTGTTTCAACACCTACGGTAATAAGCGAAAGTGAGTTTAGTGGTATAATTAACATGTTAAAAAAAGAACATATTGAAACAAACAGATTGAGCTTAGCCAAAACTTTTTTAAAAAATAAAAATGTAAACTCTGCTCAAGTAGTAAAAACATTAAATGTGTTTTATTTAGAAAGAAACAAATTAGATCTTTCGAAACATCTTTACGCTCAAACTATCGACAAATCAAACTATTTTAATGTAATTAATAATTTATCGCTTAGTGGTAGTAAAAAAGAACTATCAGAATATATAAACAATTTTAAATAAGTTTTTGTGTGGTAAAATTAAAAAGCTTCGCCAATTGTAAAATAAGGCAAAATTTTATTTTTACCAATGGCAACATCAACCCTTAAATTTATTTTTTGTTTCTTATCTAAAACAAATCGTAAACCTGCACCATAAGTGTAATGTGTATTAACTAAATTAAACATTTGCCATTGATTAGCAACTTGTCCTGCATTTCCAAATAATGCAACTCCAAAGTGTTTATAAACTATCCGGCGATACTCTGCTTGAAGTAAAATTAATTGATTATCTCTATACCTTCCTTCATAAAATCCCCTCATTCTGTTTACTCCACCTAATACTCCCATTTGATAAAACGGTACAGAACCTAATGTATAAACCGAATAAAAATTAAAAGCAAATATGTTCTTTTTTAAGTTTATAAATTTACTAAAATCAACTGTTGCTTTTGTATAATTAAAATTACTCCCAATTATTTTATCACCAGAAACAATTGATATATCTAAATAAATTCCTTTGTTGGGAAAATTGATATTATCTCTCGAATCATAAATGGTTGTTAGGCCGCCGGCAGATAATACTCCACCCCTACTCCCTATAATATTATGTTTTATTAATAAACCTGAAGTATCTAAATAAAAAAGACTTACATTATCGTATAAATATTTTACACCAACAAAAAAATTAGGCCGAATTTTTTTTAAAAATGCTATTCTTAGTCTTGGATACTTTAAATAATATAATTCAGTATTAAAGCTTGATGAATTCCCTATGCCATAAAACAAATAATTAAAATTATAATAACCTAATTCTCCATAAGTTTGATATTCTCTATTTTTAAAAAGCAAATTAAATGGTGCATAAAATAGCATTTGTTTATTTTGTGTATAAATGCCTATAAAACTAACTCTAGATTGAGAAGCCCCTATAGTATCCTTTTTGAAATTAAAAGAAGTAAATCCACTTGCGCCAAAAGCAAATCTAGTTTCTGGAGTATAATAAACTATAGGAAACCCAAAGTAAAAAGGTTTATTTTTTTTTACTATTATGCTATCGTTTTGAGCATTAATTTTAACAACAACTAAAAAAGAAATTGTAATTAAAAACAAAAAACGTAAATAACCTTTTTTAGTTATATTGTAGTTATTAATAATAATAAAAATGCAATCTTAAATTATTTTAATTAATTAATATAAAATAATTTGCAAATTTAATTAAACTTAAATTATCTATAACACAAAATAACTTATCGTAAAACTTAAATAAGCTTTACAATCATAAAAACTAATACTATTTAATTATAACTTTTAATAAAATAGTGAACTAAATTTTAAATTTAACCCGTGCAACAACACAACATTCTGATTTTCATATTATTAAATTTAAAATGTGATTTGTTAATTTTAATGTTTTTAGGTAATTATTTCACAAAAAATATGTATATTTGCACCCCAATTTATAAAACAATGAGTAAACATTATGAGACGGTCTTCATTTTAACTCCCGTTTTGTCTGATGATCAGGCAAAGGAGGCCGCAAAAAAATTTAAAAAAACCATTACCGATTTGGGAGGCAAGGTAGTGAACGAAGAAAACTGGGGCTTAAAAAAATTAGCTTACCCAATTCAAAAGAAAACAACAGGGTTTTACCACCTCATCGAGTTTACTGGAGAAGGGCAAGAAATTATTAATACCCTTGAAGTAACTTACAAACGAGATGAACGTATTTTACGCTTTTTAACAGTAGCTTTAGATAAACATGCTGTAGCTTATGCTGAAAAACGTAGAGGAAAAGTTTCCGAAAGTAAAACTAAAAAGAAAGAAAGCGCTAACGCTTAATGGTTTAACGTTTTAAATTAAAAAAATGAGCACATCAAAAGATATTAGATACTTAAACCCTCAACAAAATGAGGTTAAAAAGAAAAAATATTGCCGTTTTCAAAAAAGCGGTATTAAATATATTGATTATAAAGACCCAGATTTTTTATTAAAATTTGTGAACGAACAAGGTAAACTTTTACCACGTCGTTTAACTGGTACTTCTCTAAAATTTCAACGTAAAGTTGCGCAAGCTGTTAAACGTGCGCGTCACTTATCTTTAATGCCTTACGTTGCTGATTTAATGAAATAATAATTTAAAGGAAGAAAAACAATGGAAGTTATTTTAAAACAAGATATTAAAGGTTTAGGTTTTAAAGATGATAAAGTTGAAGTTCGTAACGGATACGGCAGAAACTTTTTAATCCCTAAAGGAATGGCAATTTTAGCTACTGAAAGCGCTAAAAAAATGCATGCTGAAATTTTAAAGCAAAAAGCTTTTAAAGAAGATAAATTAAGAAAAGAGGCTACTGCAAATGCTGAAAAATTAACAGCATTAACTATTAAAGTTGGTGCAAAAGCAGGCGAAAGTGGTAAAATTTTTGGTTCAGTTACTACTATACAAATTGCAGATGCTTTACAGAAAGCTGGATACGCAATTGAACGTAAAAACATAGAACTTGGCGAAGATACAATTAAACAATTAGGAACTTATACCGCAAAAGTTCGTTTGTTTAAAGAAGTTACAGCCAATGTAAACTTTGAAGTAGTTGCCGAATAAATTTAACAAATTAAATTCTAAAAAAACCTCAACTAAATTAAGTTGAGGTTTTTTTATTAGTAAAAAACTTAATTTATTAGCACCTTTACACCATGAAATTTTTACACAGACTAAAATTTTACGGCATTGGTTTTGGAATTGGATTAATTATGGTTTATGCAATGTTTGGCACACGAAGCTGCGTTAGCCCAAACGAACAAAAAATGCAAGAATTAGTTTATCAAGATTTTGTGCTTTCTGATAAAGCTAAATGCAAACTTAAATGTTTAATTAAAAACGAATTACTTTTAAAAATAGAACTACGCCATTTTGAAGTTAATTACGATTTAAGTGAAGTACATAAAGAACCTTATGGAGAATATTTTATACAACCCAAAGAAGAGTTTAAAAACAAATACAATTACAAACTAATAATACAAGATTGTGATACTATTTCCAAAATTTATGATATAAGCACTACAACAAACTGTAATTGCAATTAATGGAAAATCATAAAAAATTTATGCTTGAAGCTTTAAAAGAAGCTAAAATTGCATTTAGTAAAGATGAAGTACCTATTGGTGCAGTAATTGTTGCTGAAAATAAAATAATTGCACGAGCTCACAACCTAACTCAACAATTAAAAGATGTTACAGCCCATGCCGAAATGCAAGCCATTACTTCTGCTGCAAATTATATTGGCGGTAAATATTTAATTGACTGTACACTTTATGTAACCGTTGAACCTTGTTTTATGTGCGCTGGTGCTTTAGCGTGGAGTCAAATTTCTAATATAATTTATGGCGCCGGCGACTCTAAAAAAGGTTTTTCGCAATTAAATCAATCCATTTTACACCCTAAAACAAAAGTTATTACCGGTGTATTGAGTGAAGAGTGCGAAGCATTGATTAAAGAATTTTTTCTTAAAAAACGTAAATCTTAAATTTGTGGTACAATTTTTGAGTAAATTTACCTAACAAAAACTAATAACTATGAAATTAATTAAAACTTTTGCGTTAAGCTTATTATTAAGTACAGTAGTTGTATCTGCAACTGCTTCTAATAAATTAACTACAATAACTAAGGCGGTTACAATACCAGATAAAACTATTTGTATTAAAAACCCTAATGCAGTTGATGCCGATAAATTTTTCTCATCAATTACCATGTTAAATTTCGAAATTTACAAACCTGGTAGCGTTGAATTTGTTAACTCAGTTGTAGAAACACTTAGAAAAAATCCAACTATTGAGAGTGTTACAATTGGTAAAGTAACTGGCGATTTTCATGCAATTACAATTGTATTAAAAAGTGCAAATCCAAAAGAATTTTTTGTAAATAATTTTAAACGTGCTGGTTTGTTTAACATTAAAATTAACAACAATGATGCTGTAAGTATAGATAAAATCTAAATTTAAAATTAATTTTTTTTAAGCCAATTCTCTAAAAGAATTGGCTTTTATTTTTAATTAAATTGTTAAATTTGTTTTTCTTAAAAAAAACTCAACATGTCAACAAATTCAATTACATCAAAAGGTCCAATTTCAAATTTTATTGCCAACCATTACAAACACTTTAATGCAGCGGCACTTGTTGATGCCGCAAAAGGCTATGAAACACATTTAACTGAAGGCGGAAAAATGATGGTAACTCTTGCAGGAGCAATGAGTACAGCCGAACTAGGCAAATCACTTGCAGAAATGATTCGACAAGGTAAAGTTGATATAATTTCTTGTACTGGCGCAAATTTAGAAGAAGACATAATGAACTTAGTGGCACACTCGCATTATAAACGTGTACCTAATTATAGAGATTTAAGTCCGCAAGACGAATGGGATTTATTAGAAAATCATTATAACCGTGTAACAGATACTTGTATCCCTGAAGAAGAAGCTTTCCGTCGTTTACAAAAACACATTCATAAAATATGGAACGATGCAGATAAAGCTGGTGAAAGATATTTCCCTCATGAATACATGTATAAAATATTAAACAGCGGCGAATTAAAACAATATTACGAAATTGATCCAAAAAATAGTTGGATGCTTGCAGCAGCAGAAAAAAACTTACCTATTGTTGTACCTGGCTGGGAAGACAGTACAATGGGGAATATTTTTGCTAGCTATGTAATTAAAGGAGAAATTAAAGCAACAACCATGAAAAGTGGTATTGAATATATGGCTTGGTTAGCAGATTGGTATGTAAAAAACAGTTCGGGTAAAGGCATAGGCTTTTTTCAAATTGGTGGTGGTATTGCGGGAGATTTTCCAATTTGTGTTGTACCAATGTTATATCAAGATATGGAGATGGAAAACATTCCATTTTGGAGTTATTTCTGTCAAATATCAGATTCAACTACTTCTTACGGTTCATACTCAGGTGCAGTTCCAAACGAAAAAATAACTTGGGGTAAATTAGATATAAACACTCCAAAATTTATTGTTGAAAGTGATGCAACTATAGTTGCGCCTTTAATGTTTGCATGGATATTAGGTTGGTAACAACTTTAATTAAAATTTTAAATGATAAATTTTTGGAAGCAATTATTAATTCGTGCCATTAAGCTTGATAACCCCAACCGTAAAATTACCATGGGTGGTGGGTTATTGGTTTCTAATTATAAACTTGCAAAAGGCTATCGTAAATTTAAAATTTCTTTAATTCGTTTATTAAAAGATGTTTTTTTAATTATAGCTGGTGTATTTAGTGCTGCTTTTGGTTTTAAAGGCTTTTTACTTTCAAATCATTTTATTGATGGTGGTGCAACGGGTATTTCTCTTTTACTTGCTCAATTAATTAATTTGCCTCTTTTTATATTTATCATAATTGTTAACATCCCTTTTATTATTTTAGGCTATAAAGTTTTAGGAAAATCTTTTGCTATTAAAACTTCTTTAGCTATTATTTTACTTTCAATAGTCTTAGTATTTGTTCAATTTCCAGATGTCACACATGACAATTTACTTATAGCCGTTTTTGGGGGATTTTTCCTAGGAGCTTGTATAGGTTTAGCTATTAGAGGTGGTGCAGTAATTGATGGTACTGAGGTTTTAGCTATTTTTATTAGTCGAAAAATTGGAGCATCAATTGGTGATATTGTATTAGTTTTTAATGTAATTATATTTTCTGTAGCTGCTTATTTATTAGGTGTTGAAATTGCACTTTATTCTATGATTACATATTTAGCAGCTTCTAAAACACTTGATTTTATTGTAGAGGGTATTGAAGAATATGTTGGAGTTACAATCATCTCTACTCATTCTAAAGAAATTAAAGATATGATTGTAAATAATATGAAACATGGTGTTACCGTTTATAATGGAAAAGGTGGATATGGGAAAACTGGCGAAGCACAGAGTCGCGAAATTTTGTACACAGTAGTAACACGTATTGAATTTAGTAAACTAAAAACAGAACTCGAAAAAATTGAACCAAATATTTTTATGGTTACTCACAGTGTTAAAGATATAAGAGGCGGAATAGTTAAAAAAAGACCTCTAAAACACTAAACTTGTTATTTCTTAGCTTTTTATGTACCTTTCGCTTTCCTAATTTCTGTTTATTATGTCAAAATTTAGAAAAGAAGATGCCCTTGATTATCATTCGCAAGGACGCCCCGGTAAAATTGAAGTTATTCCAACAAAACCATACAGTACACAAAGAGATTTAACCCTTGCTTATAGTCCAGGTGTTGCTGAACCTTGTCTTGAAATAGAAAAAAATCCAGAAGATGCCTATAAATACACTGCCAAAGGAAATTTAGTAGCTGTTATAAGTAATGGCACCGCAGTTTTAGGTTTAGGTGATATTGGTGCTTTAGCATCTAAACCTGTTATGGAAGGCAAAGGCTTATTGTTTAAAATTTTTGCAGATATTGATGTTTTTGATATAGAAATTAATACCAAAAATATTGATGAATTTGTTCAAACTGTAAAAAATATTGCACCAACATTTGGAGGAATTAATTTAGAAGATATAAAAGCGCCTGAATGTTTTGAAATAGAACGTCGTTTAAAAGAAGAATTAGATATCCCTTTAATGCATGACGACCAACATGGTACAGCAATTATTAGTGCCGCCGGTTTAATTAATGCTATTGAATTAAGCGGTAAAAAAATGAGTGATGTAAAACTTGTTATAAATGGTGCAGGTGCAAGCGCTAACTCTTGTGCTAAAATGTACATTGCTGTAGGTGTAAAAAAAGAAAACATTACAATGCTTGATAGTAAAGGCGTAATTCATGTAGGGCGTACAGACTTAGATCAATACAAACAATTTTTTGCATCATCAAATACTAAAATTAACACATTAGTTGAAGCAATAAAAGGAGCTGATGTTTTTGTAGGATTAAGTAAAGGAAATATCTTAAACCAAGATATGATAAAGAGCATGAATAAAAACTGCGTTGTTTTTGCTCTGGCTAACCCCACTCCCGAAATTAGTTATGAAGATGCTATTTCTGCTAGACCAGATATTATTGTAGCAACCGGCCGAAGCGACAACCCTAACCAAGTTAATAACGTATTAGGATTTCCGTTTATTTTTAGAGGAGCTTTAGATGTTAGAGCTAATACTATTAATGAAGAAATGAAATTAGCAGCAACTAGGGCTATTGCTGAACTCGCAAAAGAAGCAGTTCCAGATTATGTTAATTTAGCTTATGGCAGTAAAAATTTAAGTTTTGGTGCAGATTACATTATTCCAAAACCTATTGATAATCGATTAATGAGTGCCGTTTCTTCGGCAGTAGCAAAAGCAGCAATTGATAGCGGTGTTGCCAAATATAAAATAACCGATTGGGAAGCTTATAAATCAAGTTTAGAAAATCGTTTAGGCAAAGACAATAAATTAATTAGAAGCTTAGCTAATAAAGCTAAAAACAATCCTAAACGTGTTGTGTTTACTGAAGCTGATACTTATAAAATTTTAAAAGCGGCACAATTAGTAAAAGATGAAGGAATTGCAAAACCTATTTTATTAGGTAATAAAGAAAAAATTACAAACATCGCCAACGAAAATAGTATTGATTTATCTGACATGTTAATAATTGACCCAATTATGGAAGATGAAGCAAAACGAAAAGAATTTGGTGATGTACTTTGGAAAAATCGTCAACGTAGAGGAATTACACAACACGATGCAACCAAATTAATGCGCGATAGAAATTATTTTGGAGCCATGATGGTTGAAACAGGTTTGGCAGACGCAATGATAAGTGGTTTAACCCGGAAATATGGTCAACCAATTAAACCAGCTTTAGAAATAATTGGTGTACAAAAAGGTATTTGTAAAGTAGCCGGATTATATATAATAGTTACTAAAAAAGGACCATACTTTTTTGCAGATACAACTATGAACTCCAACCCTACTGCTGAAGAATTAGCTGATATTGCTGTTTTAACCGCTAATACAGTTAATCAATTTAACATTAAACCACGTATTGCCATGTTAAGCTACTCTAATTTTGGAAGTGCTGAAGGAGAAGTTCCTACAAAAGTTAGAAAAGCCGTAGAAATTTTACACAAAAATTACCCAGGTTTAATTGTAGATGGAGATGTACAAGCCAATTTTGCTGTAAATAATAACTTATTAAAAGAACAATTTCCTTTTAGTACGTTAGTTGATAAAGATGTAAATACATTTATTTTTCCAAACTTAGCATCAGGAAATATTGCCTATAAATTAATACAAGAATTGGGTGGTGCAGAAGCAATTGGTCCTGTTTTAATGGGCTTAAATAAACCTGTACACGTTTTACAATTAGGAAGCAGTGTTAGAGAAATTGTAAACATGGTTATTATTTCGGTTGTTGATGCCCAAAATAAAAAATAAATGAAATTAGGGTTTATTTATAAAATTTGTGGTTACACCTCTATTGTTCTTGGTATTATTGCTACCGCAAGTATTTATAAAATTCAATACATTAAATTAGGTTTACCTATTTGTATATTGGGTTTTATAACGGCTGGTATTAATATTTTTTTAAATACTAAATATTTTTATGATGAAGAAAAAATACCAAAAGGTTACCTGGGAATGTTTTTAAGTTCTATTCCAATTTTATTTATTTTATTTGTTATTTACAAGCATTAATTATTAATATAACTATCTCTTAACAAATGTTCTATATTAATTACATGTGTAATAAATTTTACTTGGTTTAATAACAAAAACTGAGGGTTTTTACTGGTAATTAAATTGTATTTTTCTTGATGCGTTAATTGTAATGATGCTGCTACACTAAATACATTCATCCGTCCAATTAACTCGTAATCAATAAATTTATTTTGAACGTTTCCAAAATAATTAACTAAAGTATCTTGTAAAGCATTTAAAGTTATTTTTTGGTTATAATTAAGCGATTCAATTAATCCGGCTCCATATAATTTTGGAGTTAGTTTTTTTGAGTATTCAAGTAATTTAAATGCACCTATCCCTTCAATAAGTATATCCATCGAACCGTCAGAATACTTTTTAAGAATTCTTTTAATTTTAACTTCACTTCCATATACCTGAACCTTTTCTTTATCTAAAAATGGTATTCCAAATGAGGCATTATTTTCAAAGCACTCATTTACTAATTGTTTATACCTCTCTTCAAAAATATGCAACTTAGTTGTTTCGCCAAGTAGTAAAACCATATTTAAAGGAAACATTGGAATTGTTAAATTTTGCGTATTCATACAATAACTATTTTTTATTCTATACGATTGTTAGATACAAAACGTGGGCTAAAGATTAAAAAAAAATGTAAAAACACTAAAAAAATGAGTGAAAGTGTTTATTTATTGAGTTAAAAGCGCTTGATAATGTTTATCCATATCATCACATAATCTCAAATATGAAAATTTTTCTTGAATAATTTCCATAGCTAATTTAGCTTTAGCGTCACAATTCTTAAAATCATTAATTGTTTCTATTAAATGTTTAGTAAATAATTTTTCATCGCCTGCTTCGCAAAGCTTGCCTGATGTTTCTTCTAAAATATCCTTAACTCCTCCAACATTTGTAGATATTACATATTTTCCTGCGGCTTGTGCCTCAATTATACTAACTGGAGTTCCTTCATTATTTGAAGTTAAACAAACGATATCTAATCCAGCTAATGCAACATCAACTTCTTTAACCCAACCTATAAAATGGAGGTAAGAATTTGGTGTATTAAATGTAATTGATTTTTTTATTAAATAATTTTCTAATTCAGTTCTTGTTTCTCCATCGCCAATAATAAGGGCTTTAAAAGATTTTTGACAATTTGCTTTTAATTGAATTATTGAATTTAAAAACATAAAATGATTTTTAATTGGAGCTAACCTTCCTATAATTCCAATTGTAATTTCATTATCGTCAATAGTGTATTTTTGCCTAAAAAAAGTTCTTTTTTGTTCTACGTTTGTTTTAAATTTCACTAAATCAAAACCCAAAGGAATAAGTTTAACCTTTGTTTGAGGGCAAATTTTATGCACTTCACATAAATCATTTTTTTGCAACTCACTTAAAGCAATTATTGAAGTTGATTTTTTACACAAATACCTTTCAATTATTTTAAAAATTGCCGTTTTAAATTTTGAAAAATAACCATTAAAAACATGCCCATGAAATGTATGTACAATTACAGGTACTTTACAATGTATTGCCGCTAATCTCCCAATTAAACCTGCTTTACTAGCATGGGTATGTACTATATCTGGCTTAAACGCTTTAATTATTTTTTTAATTTTTTGATAAGCAATAAAATCTTTTATAGGATTTATGCTTCTTCGCATTTCAAAAATTAATTCAGGCTTTAAACCTACACTTTCTGGTATATATAACGAATTTTGTTCCCCTTTTTCTTCAGGACCACCTATTAACTTGGTTTCATAATTTTTAGGTAAATATTTACTTAAATACGTAACGTTATAGGTTATACCACCTAAGTTAAAACGATTAACTATTCTTAATATTTTAGTCAATTATTAAACATTATGTAAATCGACTAAAATTAATCATTTAAAAACAATCTATTAATTATTTTTGTATTTTTATTAATTCGTTTGAAAATAAAAACATACATATTCATCTTTATTTTATTAACATTAAGCTTAAATGCCCAACAATTAAAATTCAAATATATTGATAATGAAGATGGTTTAAGTTCTCTTTTTGTTAGTTGTATTATGCAAGATAGCTTAGGCTTTATGTGGTTTGGTACTCAAGATGGGCTAAATAAATACGATGGTTATCAAATAAAAGTATTTAAAAATGATCCTGATAATCAAGAACAATCTTTAAGTAGTAACGAAATTTATTGTATTAATCAAATCAATAAAAACCTTATTATTATTGGAACTAGAGAGGGGATAACCTTATTTTACCCTTTAACAGAATCATTTTTGTCGCTTAAAAAAAATAAATTAATTGGTGGTAAAATAAATTGCATTACTAAAATTTCAAACAGCGAAGCTCTTATAGGGGGCGATGATGGTCTTTTTAAATTTAATTACTTAACTAAAGTTGCACAAAAAATAAATTTTGGAGTTGATAAAATACCTTATGTTACCAGCTTGTTGCATTTTAATAAAAAAACTTACATCGGAACAAAAAACTTAGGCTTATGGCAATTTAGTAACGAAAAAATTCAACGTGTTAATGTTACTAAAGATGACATTTCTAAATTTAATATTGTTGAATTAGATAATATTACCAGTTTATGTGAGTACGCCAACAAATTATACATAGGTACCGCTGGTACAGGAATTTTTAAACTTGACCCGAATGATAATTTAATTGATGAAAATATTAAATTTAAACAAACCACTGAAATTAATGGCGCAAACTTTATTGAAAGTATGCAAGCACATAATAACAAATTGTATGTGGCAACAAACAATGGTTTTTATATTTACGATTTAATAAAAAAAATAAGTTCTGTTAGTGAAAAAACCAATAATGGTGAACAAAAAAATGGACTTACTGGCCAAAATGTAAAAGCTGTAGTAATTGATAAAGACGAAAATATTTGGTTAGGTCTCGCAGCATTTGGAGTAAATGTAAACTTTAAACAAACACAAAAATTTCCTAACGAACCTTATTTTTCAAGTTTTAAAGAAATTTATGCTTTTGCAAGTGCCAACAAAAACGAAATATTAATAGGCGGTAACCAAAATTTAAAATTTTTAAATATCCAAACTAAAAATACAATTGATATTTCTAAGCATATAGGTACAAATACTGCACTTTCAATTTATAAAGAAAATGCAAATGTGTATTGGATTGGCACATGGGGCATTGGTTTAATAAGGTATGATAGAAACACTAATAAAATAACAAAATTTTTTGACACCAAATTTGGCGGCACAATAATTTCGCTTATGCCCGATGGGAAAGGTAATTTATTGTGCGCTGCCTATGGTGATGGCTTAATTAAATTAAACTTAAAAACTTTCGAAAAAACTATTTACACAACTGAAAATGGGTTACCAAACAACAGTGTATATTATTTATTTAAAGATAAAAGCAATAATATATGGATAAGTACTTATGAAGATGGCGTTTATCAATTAAATGGTTCTGTTTTAAACGCTAAGCTTGATATAAAAAATAAATACAATAATACGGGTAAATCAAATGAAATAGCTTCAAACGCTGTATTGGCAATAAACCAAGATAAAAAAGGTAACATGTGGTTTGCAACTACATCAGGTTTAAGTAAATTGCTTGCTAATAATACATTTAGTAATTTTTACAAAAAATCAGGCTTACCAAATAGTTATTTATACTCTATTGTTTCAGATAGTTTAGGTCAGTTTTGGATGAGTTCAAACAATGGTTTAATAAAATTTGATCCGCTAACTAATGAAAAAGATATTAATTTTAAAACGTTTAGTGTAAAAGATGGTTTAGTAAATACAGAGTACAACTCCGGTGCTGCCTATTTTTCAAATGACGGCTACATTTGCTTTGGTGGCACTAATGGTATAAATATTTACAGGCCAAGTGCTATAAAAAATAACAATAAACTTCCAAAAAGTTTTGTTATTAGTTTTAAAAGAGGAGGTAACGAAGTTGTGTTTGACACCACAATTAGTTGCAAAAAATACATAAAACTTAATTGGCGCGAGAATTACTTTCAATTAGAGGTAGTTGCACTAGATTATACTGATCCTATTAAAAATAAATTTAAATATAAACTAGAAAATAAAGATGCCGATTGGAGCCAAGCCTCAAACATCAGATACATTTCTTACTCAGAATTAGCCGGCGGCGATTACATTTTTAAATTAAAAGCCTGTAACAATGATGGGGTTTGGAATGAAACCCCTTATGAAATTTACATTACTGTTGTTCCGCCCTTTTGGAAAACCTTGTTGTTTTATATTTTGGTTGGTGTTTTTGGAACAGCAGGTGTAATTGCCTTTATTCAATTTAGAACTCGTGCAATTAAAAAGGAAAATAAAATACTTGAAAGCAAAGTTGCAGAAAGAACAAAAGAATTAGCTGAAAAAAATCACGATATAATGAGTAGTATTCAATATGCCAAACGTATTCAAGAAGCAATACTGCCATCAAGAGACAATATTTACAATAAACTTAATAAATCATTTATACTTTATAAACCTAAAGATATTGTAAGTGGCGATTTTTATTGGTTTGCCGAAAAAAATAATTGTAAAATATTTGCATGTGTAGATTGTACTGGGCATGGTGTACCCGGTGCATTTATGAGTATGATTGGCCATAATCTTTTACACCAAATAGTATCTGAAAAAGGAATTACAAAGCCTGGAGAAATTTTAAATGCATTACATCATGGCGTTCAAATGGCATTAAGGCAAGGCAGCAACGAAGTTAATACTAATGACGGAATGGATGTTTCGCTAATATGCATACATTCAACTACTGGAAAAATTGAATGGGCGGGCGCAAACAGACCTTTAATAATAATTGATAGTGATAGAAATTTTGTTAAATACGAAGGCGATAAATACCCAATAGGTGGTGTTCAACTAGGAAGTGATAGAATTTTTACAACAAAAGAAATAAATTACACACCAAATAGTATGGCTTATATGTTTAGCGACGGTTACGCCGACCAATTTGGTGGTGATAAAGGCAAAAAATTTATGGTTAAACGTTTTTACGATTTATTAATAGATATTAAAAACAAAGAAATTATGGAACAAAAATACCTTCTACTTCAAAATTTAGAAAATTGGAAAGGTACACACGAACAAGTTGATGATGTTTTAGTAATTGGTATTGGAATTTAAATAAATTGTTATATATTTGTAATACAAAAATAATTTTAAATGAAAAAAGTTTTTAATTTAATAGGTTTAACATTAATAGCAGCAACACTTACTTTAGTGGGTTGTCGCAAAAAAGAAACTGTTGAAGTAGATAACGAAACCCAATCAGCAGTTGATAATGCAGTGGCAGATCAGGAATATGCATCCATTATGCCAACTGTTAATAATCATGCTGTTAACACAAAAGGAACAGGTGCGAACAATATTAGAACAAGTTCTGCCCCTTGTAATGTTTTAAACTTTTTAAATGAAGTAGCCACTGCAACAGTTAATGGTAAGGTTTTCCCTATGGCTGATACAAATTTATTAAATGGTAAATACATCAAAATGCCGGTTTATCAATTAGATTTTTCAAACACAGCTACAACTTGCAGTTTATCTTTTTCAGATAATAAAGTACGTACAGGTATTTGGACAATTTACTTTACTGGCCCTTTAACTAAAGCAGGTAGCCAAGTAGTTATTAAATTACAAAACCATAAAACATTAAACAAAATTAATTACGCTTGTGATAGTATTGTTGTAACAACAATTACAAATAATACTGTTGCTCCTAAATACATTGAATATAATGTAAAATTGGTAAATGGTGTATGTACAACTTCTGATTGGACAATTAAATATACATTTAATAGAACATTTAAACACTATCCAAATGGTGTTTCAGGAAATACTGATCCAGTAACAATGATGTGGGGCACAGCAAATGGAATAACAAGACAAGGCAAACCATTTACTGTATCTACAGATGCATCAAACCCATTAGTTAAACATAAAAGTTGTGAATTTATAGATAAAGGTGCAACTAGCTTAACACCAGAAGGCTTTAAAACACGTACAGTAGATTTTGGAAACGGAACATGTGATGATAAAGCAACGTTTACCGTTAATGATAATACTGTAGAATTTAAATTAAAATAATATTACAACACTAGTAAATAGCGACGCTATGGTAGACGTATTTGATATTTACGATAAAATGGAACGCAATAATATTTTATTGTCGTTTAAGGGAGAGATTACGTCCGATCTTCTAACTTCAATTCTCCAAATAATGGAAAATAAAATGGAGAATATGCAAGAAGAACCCAAAATAAAAAAGAAAGTGTACAATGTTTTGGTTGAATGCTTGCAAAATTTATATCATCATTTAGATGAAATAAACGAAGACGATACCGACCGAAGCAAATCTGCTATATTTATGATTGGTAGAGAAAATGGTAAATACTCTATCTTTACAGGAAATTATATCCTTAACGAAAATATACCAACACTTAAAAATAGATTAGATGATGTAAACGCACTTAATAAAGAAGAATTAAAAGAATACTATAAAAAAGTGTTAAATAACGGAGAAATGTCGTTAAAAGGTGGGGGTGGTTTAGGAATGATAGATATTGCCCGAAAAACTGGTGAAAAAATTGGATATAATTTTTTGGAAATTGACAAGAAAGTTTCTTTCTTTACACTAAATATAAAAATAACAAATAATAATTAAAATATAAACTATGGACAAATACGCAATTGAAGGCACGCCTAAAACACCTAGTATCAGTTTTGACTTAAACTCAGGAGTACTTGAAATAAAAGGTCGTTCAATTCCTGAAAATTCAATTGAATTTTACAAACCTTTAGTAGATTCATTAGACAAATACTCAAATGGTGCTAAATCTGCTACAACTGTAAATGTTCAACTTGAATATTTCAATACATCATCATCTAAATGTATTTTAGATGTGTTTAAAAAATTAGAAAGCATACATAAAGGAGGAAGTGCAGTTACAATTAATTGGCATTATGAGGAAGATGATGAAGATATGTTAGAAGCTGGTGAAGATTATCAAGCAATTATAAATGTACCATTTAAAATGGTAATGGTTGCTGAATAAATTATTATCAATTTATAGCCCTGCCAAACATTTGGCGGGGTTTTTTTATTATATTTGTACCCTTAAAATTTAATTAATATGGCAAATAAAATTGCACAACTTTTAGGCCCTCAAGCTGATAGTTTACTTAACCATACTTGTAAAGGAATTCCTAAAGATAATATACATATCCCAGGAGCCGACTTTGTTGACAGAATATTTATGCAAAGCAACCGCACCACACAAGTATTAAGAAGTTTACAACAACTGTATGGTACAGGAAGATTAGCTAATACTGGTTATATGAGTATTTTACCAGTAGACCAAGGTATTGAACACAGTGCAGGTGCTAGTTTTGCACCAAACCCAATGTATTTTGACAGTGAAAATATTGTTAAATTAGCTATTGAAGGTGGTTGTAATGCTGTTGCTTCTACTTATTGTGGTTTATCTTCTGTATCTAGAAAATATGCACATAAAATTCCTTTTATAGTTAAAATAAACCATAACGAATTAATTTCTTACCCCAATAAATTTGACCAAATTATGTTTGGTTCAGTTGAAGATGCTTGGAATATGGGAGCTGTAGCAGTTGGCGCAACAATTTATTTTGGTTCGCCAGAAAGTCATCATCAAATAATTGAAGTTGCACAAGCTTTTGAAAGAGCTCATGAACTTGGTATGGCAACAATTTTATGGTGTTATACCAGAAATTCTGCATTTAAAAAAGATGGCGTGGATTATCATACAGCCGCAGATTTATCTAGCCAAGCCAATCATTTAGGTGTTACTATACAAGCGGATATCATAAAGCAAAAATTATCTGACAAAAACGGTGGTTATTTAGCAGTTGGTCATGGAAAAACTCATCCAAAAGTTTATTCTGATTTAACAACCGATCACCCGATAGATTTATGCCGTTACCAAGTAGCCAATTGTTATATGGGCCGCATGGGATTAATAAATAGTGGAGGCGAAAGTAAAGGCGCAAGCGACTTAACTGAAGCTGTTACCACTGCTGTAATAAATAAAAGAGCTGGTGGTCAAGGTTTAATTTCTGGTAGAAAAGCATTTCAAAAACCAATAAATGAAGGTATAGCATTATTAAATGCAATACAAGATGTTTATCTAGATAGTAATATTACAATTGCATAGTCAATCGTAAATTTCTATTTCTTTATTTATATTTTATAATTTAAAAAATGAGTTGGTTTAAAAGATTAAAAGAAGGTATTACTACCTCAACTAAAGAAAAAAAGGAAACCCCTGAAGGACTTTGGTACAAATGCCCCTCGTGTAAAAAAATACATGATTCACAACATCATGCAAACAATAAATATGTTTGTAGTGAATGTAAATACCACGAACGTGTTGGTAGTAAAGAATACTTTGAAATTATTTTTGATAATAATCAATTTACTGAACTACATGAAAATTTAGTAAGTGGAGACCCTTTAGAGTTTTCTGATACAAAAAAATATACAGATAGACTAGCAGATACTATTAAAAAAACTAATTTAAACGATGCTTTACGAAGTGCATACGGAACTGTAAACGATTTACCTTTGGTAATTTGTTGCATGGATTTTAACTTTATTGGTGGAAGTATGGGAAGTGTTGTTGGCGAAAAAATTTCGAGAGCAATTGATTTTTGTATTAAAACAAACTCACCATTATTAATTATTAGCAAAAGCGGTGGCGCTCGTATGATGGAAGCAGCATTTAGTTTAATGCAAATGGCTAAAACATCAGCAAAATTAAGTTTATTAGCTCAACATAAAATACCTTACATTTCTTTATTAACTGACCCAACTACAGGTGGAGTTACAGCAAGTTATGCCATGCTTGGCGACTTAAATATTGCCGAACCAGGTAGTTTAATTGGTTTTGCAGGACCACGTGTTGTAAAAGAAACAATTGGTAAAGATTTACCTAAAGGATTCCAAACTGCTGAATTTGTGCTTGAACATGGCTTTTTAGACAAAATTGTTCCACGAACCGAACTAAAAAACACTTTAGGAGCTTTATTAAAAATGTTAAAAAACTAAGTTTGGCTTAAAATTTGATTAATAACGTAAAATTAAACCCATGAAAAAAACCATTTTAACAACCTTTTTTATCTCATTAATTTATTTAACCGCTTTTGCCGGAGATGGTGATAAAATTCCTACTGCAACCTTAAAAAAACTAGATGGTAGCAAAATTAGTAGTACAACATTTACAAACAATGGTAAACCAATAATTATAAGTTTTTGGGCTACTTGGTGTAAACCTTGTAAAAAAGAATTAGATGCAATAGCCGAAAATTACGCTGATTGGCAAAAAGAAACAGGTGTAAAATTAATTGCAATAAGCATTGATGATGCTCGTAGTAGTGGTAAAGTTGTAACTGATGTAAAAAGTAAAGGTTGGGAGTATGAAGTTTATATTGACGAAAATCAAGATTTTAAAAGAGCCATGAATGTTAATAATGTACCTCATACATTTATTATTGATGGTACTGGTAAAATTGTATGGAGCCATAACTCTTATACCGAAGGTGATGAAGAAAAATTACACGAGAATGTTAAAAAAGTGATGAATGGCGAAAAGTTAAGTCATTAATCTAATTTTTTCTGAAAATTTGTTTTTCTTTGCATAATGAAAAACACATCTTTTAAAAGTAGCTTATTTGCTACTTTTTTGTTAATCTTTACTCTAAATCCATTTAATGTATTTTCGCAATCAACTATTTCAGATGAAGTTAATTCCATACATGGTAATTTTCAAATTGATGCGCAATACTATAACCCAGATAGTTTAATTGGTGCACCTAAAGTGCCTGAAAAAATGCTCTCTAACGCTTTTGGCAATATTAATTATCAACGTGGCAAATTTAGCGCAGGTGTTAGATACGAAGCCTACAATAATGTAATGCAAGGATTTGACCAACGCTATAAAGGGCAAGGCATTGTTAATCGTTTTGCTCGTTATCAAGATAATTTATTAGATGTAACAGTAGGTAATATATACGAACAATTTGGAAGCGGTTTAATTTTTAGAACTTATTACGAACCCGGTTTATTGTACGATAATTCATTAGATGGAATTCGTGTAATTTCTAACCCTTATAAAGGCTTTACTTTTAAAGGTTTAGTAGGAAGACAAAGAAGTTTTTTTACTTTAGGGCAAGGCATAGTTCGTGGTTTTGATGGTGAAGTAAATATAAACGAAGCCTTAGATTCATTAGCTTCAAACATCAAAACAAAAGTTATTTTAGGTGGAAGTTTTGTAAGCAAGTTTCAACCAGACCAAGACCCTGCCTATAATTTACCTGAAAATGTTGGTGCTTATGGTGGAAGAATAAATATTATAAGAGAAGGTTTTAATTTTTATGGTGAATATGTAATGAAAGAAAATGATCCAAGCAATGATAACAAAGCCGTTGCAAATGGTAAAACAATTTATAGTTATAAAAATGGCGAAGCATTATTTATTTCAACATCTTACGCCACTAAAGGCTTTTCCTTTTTATTACAAGGTAAACGTATAGATAATTTTGGGTTTAGGAGCGATAGAGATGCTGGTCTGCAAAATTTACTTATTAATTATTTACCTGCCACTACTAAACAACACACCTATTTAATGCCCGCCTATAATCCTTATGCAACTCAACCAAGAGGCGAAATTGGAGCATTAGCAGAAATTCAATATAAATTTCAAAAAGGTACTGCCCTTGGTGGAAAATATGGAACTGAAATAACATTAAATTTTTCGCAAGCTAATGGCTTAAAACATATTGGTGTTAATGATACCAATACAACTATGCAATTGTACAAAACAAATTATAACGAAATTGGAGAACAATATTACCATGATTTTTTTGTTGAAATAAATAAAAAATTTACTAAACATTTAAAAGGAACTTTTATGTATGCCAACCAGTTTTACAATAAAAACATAGTTCAGTATGGTTCTCCAAATGCCGGTTATAATAATATCATTTCAAATATTGGTGTGGTGGATATTACTTATAAATATAAATCTAATTCAGCCATTAGGTTTGAAACACAATGCTTATTTAGAGATAATAGCGATACTTTAAATTTAGGAAGTTGGGCTACAGCAATGGTAGAATGGACGCCAAACACACATTTTTTTGTTGCTGTATTAGACCAATATAATTATGGAAACCCAGTTGATAATTTAAAATTACATTATTTTTTAGTAAGTGCAGGTTACACCTCAGGGCCTCATAGAATAAGCATGAGTTATGGAAAACAAAGAGCAGGTATTTTTTGTGTTGGTGGAGTTTGTAGAAATGTACCTGCCAGTAATGGGTTTGCTATTTCAATTACCAGTAGTTTTTAGTATATTTACAATAATAAATTATGAAATTAAAATTTTCAATATTAATAATAAGCTTTGCAATTACATTGGTTAGTTGCGATAAAGTAAAAAATCCAATTGAAAACCCAACAGTTGGTAATGGTAATTCTACAGTAAATCCGTACACTTACTATTCTAAAAACAATGTTGCAAAATGTAATTTTAAAAAAGTATTGGTTGAAGATTATACTGGGCAACAATGTGGTAACTGTCCTCCGGCGGCAGTTGTTGGTGAAAATTTAGGAGATCTTTATAAAGACACTATTGTTGTTATAGCTGTGCATGCGGGTTTTTTTGCAAGAACTAACCTTACATTTCCGGTTTCATACACAACAACCGTTGGTAACGATTGGGATGGATCTTCAGGCTTTGGTGTAAGCTCTGCTGGTAACCCAAACGGAATGGTAAATAGAAAAGATTATGGTTCTGGTAAAATTAAACAACAAGGTGCTTGGCAAGGTTATGTTGAGCTTGCCAAAAAAGAAGCTCAAAAAGTAAAATTAGAACTTTTTTTAAATTATGATGGAACCTCCAGACAACTTAGTGCAATGGCTAAAGTTAAATTTAAAGCTACGCACCCCAATAACACAAAAATTTCATTAGTGTTAATGGAAGATAGTATTATTGGTCCGCAAAGAGATTATTTACTTAGCCCTGATTTAGTTCCAAATTATGTGTTTATGCACATGTTACGTGGAAGTTTAAATGGCTCTTGGGGAGTAACCGCTAAAAACACACCTATTGCAGTTAATGATAGTATGAATGTATCTTATGATAATTACGCAATACCAAGCAATTTTAAAGATAAAAACATGTACTTAGTTGCTTTTGTTTACGATGAATTAGACAAAACAATTATTCAAGTTGAAAAACTAAAACTAAAATAAAAACAGTTTAAAACATTTTTTTTAAGTTTCGTACAAACTACTAAATTTGTAAAAAATATTTGTTATGAATTTCCCTTCAAATTTAAAGTACACTAAAGACCACGAGTGGGTTAAAATAGATGGTAATATTGCAACTGTAGGAATTACAGATTTTGCACAACGCGAATTAGGCGATATTGTTTACGTAGATGTAAACACAATTGGTGAAACAGTTGATAAAGAAGCAGTTTTTGGAACTGTTGAAGCAGTTAAAACAGTTAGTGATTTATTTATGCCTCTTACTGGAAAAGTAATTGAAAGTAATAAAGACATTGATTCTGCCCCTGAAAGTGTAAACAACGACCCTTATGGAAAAGGCTGGATGATTAAACTAGAAATTGCCAATGCAACCGAAGTAGCAGAATTACTTACTGCTGATGCTTACAAAGCCTTAATTGGTGCATAAGTTTAAAATTATACAAATTAAAAAAAGCGACAATTAATTGTCGCTTTTTTTGTTGGTTTACACTTAGAAAAGTTTTTTTATAGACTGCCTCATAAACTTAAATAAAAAAAGCGACCATTTTTGGTCGCTTAATAAACTAAATTAGTTTTAATTATCCAAAAGCATTAAAGCCGGTAACATCCATACCTGTAATTAATAAATGAATATCGTGAGTACCTTCATAAGTAATTACGCTTTCTAAATTCATCATGTGGCGCATAATTGGGTATTCGCCTGTAATACCCATACCGCCATGTATTTGGCGAGCCTCGCGTGCAATTTGTAAAGCCATATTTACATTGTTACGTTTAGCCATACTAATTTGTGCCGGTGTTGCGCGGTTTTCGTTTTTTAATTGGCCTAAACGGTAAGTTAATAATTGGGCTTTTGTAATTTCGGTAATCATTTCGGCTAATTTTTTTTGTGTTAATTGAAATGCGCAAATAGGATTACAAAACTGAATTCTTTCTTTACTATAACGTAATGCACTATCGTAACAATCCAAAGCAGCGCCAATAACACCCCATGCAATTCCAAATCTGGCACTATTTAAACAACCTAAAGGCCCTTTTAAACCTTTAATGTTTGTGAAAATATTTTCTTTTGGAACTTTAACATTATCAAACACCAATTCGCCTGTAGAACTTGTTCTTATACTCC
>CAZAPH010000017.1:19007-37801 GCA_964487105.1 uncultured Akkermansia sp. | reverse complement strand
TAGTAGAAACTGAACGACTTATCTTACGAGAATTAGAATATACAGACGAAAATGATTTATTTGAAATGGACTCTGACCCAGAAGTTCATTTGTATATAGAAAACAATCCTGTAAAAACAATTAACGAAATAACTAAAGTTATTGAAGCACTAAAAAAACAATACAAAGAAAATGGAGTTGCTCGTTGGGCTGTAATTAACAAATTAACCAGCGAATGTATAGGTTGGTCGGGATTAAAGTATTTTAACCAACCTTTAAACAACCACATTAATTTTTACGAACTTGGCTATAGGTTTAAGAAAAAACATTGGGGAAAGGGATTTGCAACTGAATCATCGATTGCAATTTTAGATTTTGGTTTTAAAAATTTGAATATTGATACTATTTATGCAATAACTGACCCTAAAAATTTAAATTCAAAAAAGGTATTAACTAAGTTAGGTTTTAGTTATAAAGAAACTTTTGATTATGAAGGCGACCAAACAGAATGGTTTGAATTAAAAAAATTAACTTGGGAAAATAAAATACCTACAAATTAAAAAACCAAAGTAGCGTATTATTCTTTTCTTTCTCTACTAAATAGTGTTATTTTATTTATTTAAACTTAGTAATTTTTTTGCTTTTGTTAAGTCAATTTTTTTGTCCGGTGAAATGTCTAAAAAATATTTTAACTGCCATAACTGTGTTTTTTGTGCTTGTTTATTTATGGTCAAATCCCACGTTGGATAAACTCTAATTCCACGTTTTCCTTCACTTGTATTACCAGATAAAATTTTGTTTTCATACAAAACTGTTTTTGGAAATATAAAAAGTCCCAAATTCTCATTTTGTTGTGTTGCAATAATATATAATTCAATCTTGTCGGAAAAATTAAAAGGCTCTGTTATTCCCTTTTCGTTACGTTTCCACAAAGTTACAAATTGTCCAATTTTTGTAGGAGTAATTTTTGCTTTACGAAATTTTACATTTTGTCCGTTAAGTTGAAAGTTGTATGCAAAATAATCTTGACTTTCGATTTCCGCTTTTAGGTTTGAAAGTTCATATCCGCAAGTTTTAAAAACAAAATCGTTAATACGTTCAATTTCGGAATATGTTTTTTTGGAATTTGTCAAATTATTATTTTTTAAAATTATCACATTATCCTCTATGATTTGTTTTGTTGCTAATGTGTTGTTTTTACAGTGTAATTATAGAATGATTGTTAACTTGAGAGTATTTTTGAAAAAATATTATAAAAATTCCAAAGCGTAAAAAACACATGATTTTAATTAAAAATCATATTTGTTGTAAAAAAACAGTAATTGCATTTGGTTTAATAATAAGCGTAAAAATAATTCCGAAAATTGCGCCCCAAAAATGTGACTCATGACTAATATTATCCTGATGCAAACCTTTTCTTTTTCTTTGCATTAAAAAAATACTTAAAGCAATTAATACAACACCTGCTATCCAACCTGGCATTGGAATAAAAAATAAGCCTATAGTTGATTTGGGGCTTAATAAAATATACGAAAACATAATAGCCGAAATTGCCCCACTTGCACCTAAACTAGTATAATTACTATCATCTTTATTTCTATAAAACTCGGTTATAGAAGCAGCGTAAATTCCACCTGTAAATAAAAGTAAAAAATATAATCTTCCTAATTTTTCACCAAAATAATAGGGGAAAAAATAGTCTTCTAACGCTAAACCAAAACTAAATAAAGCTAAGCAATTAAATAAAAGATGTATAATATCTCCATGAATAAAAGCATGAGTTAAAAAACGATAATGTTCTTTATATCTTTTTATACCGTATGGATAAAAGAGATATTTATGCATGTATTCTCTATTATTAAAACATATAATGGAAAAAATTAAAATAATACCAAGTAAAGTGTAAGTTATCATATTTTACAGTTAGATAAAAAATCTATAAGCACAAAGATAAAAGTATAATTAGTTAATATTTTAATATTTATTTTGCTTCAATACTATCTTTTTCTAAATATTTGTTAATTAGCCAATGAAACAAATAAATAAAAGGGATTATACATATTGCTAAAATTAATTTAAAAACATAACCCCAACTAGCGTTAATTAAAAGAGTATTAATAGACCATACACCAGGTAAAACAAAAGCAACAAATTGAACAACAAAAGTATCTATTAGTTGGCTAACAATTGTACTACCAGTTGCCCTTAACCAAATTAAGTTTTTACCAGTTTTATTTCTTAACAACCAAAAAATGTAAACATCTACTAACTGACTTACTAAAAAAGCAATTATACTTCCAATTATAATCCATTGACTTTGGCCAAAAACAATTTTAAAATTTAAATCGTTTACAGGGCTAAAACTAGTTGCAGGAATATGAATTGCAAAGGTTAAAAATAAATACATATATAAAATTAATCCTATAGTGATGTAGGTTAATTTTTTTACTCCACTTTTACCAAAGTGCTCATTAATAATATCAGTTAATAAAAAAACAAAAGGCCACAAAATAATTCCTACACTTTGAGTAAATGTGCCAAAAAATTGAATTAATTTTCCGCCAATTAACTCGGCAACAATAGTGTTAGTTACAAAAAAACCAGCTAAAACAATAAATACAGTATCTTTTCTGTTTTTAAAATTCATATTATTAGTTTAAATACTTTTTTTAGTAATGAAATAAAATAAAGCAAATGCAATACCTATACTAGCAAATATATTTACTACTGCAATAAAATAAAGTTGTTTTTGTAAAAGTGTAAATGTTTCAAAAGCAAAAGCGCTAAATGTACTTAAACCACCGCAAAATCCTGTTAATATTACTAATTTTGATTGTTGACTAAATGCAAATTGGTTAGATAGTTTATAAAAAAATGCAAAAATAAAACAGGCTAAGATATTTGAAAAAAATGTTGATAATGCAATGTTTTGTGAATATTTTAAAGTTATTTGCCCAATAAAATATCTCAATAAACTTCCAACACCACCTCCCAAAAATATTAATATATAATTCATAATTTAAAATACTCTAATTGCTTTAACAAACCGTTTTTTATAATTATTAAAACTATTAAAATTAGACACTTTTACTCCACCATGTTTTTTATCACTTGAAGCATGAATAAATAGTAACGAATCGTTTTGATTTTTTATTACAATACCAACATGACCTGGTTTTTGAAACAATAAAACGTCGCCTACTGTACATGAATCTAGCTTTATAGTTTGTCCAAAATTATAATAAAGTTTAGATGAGCGTGGTACTTGAATATTAAAATGTGTAAAAACATAGTTTACAAAACCCGAACAATCAAATCCAATTTTAGGATTAGCAGAGGCGTATTTATATTTTACACCAATAAATTTTTTAGAATATTCAATTATACTATCCTTATTAATTAAAATCTGCGCGTTAGTTTTTAGAAAACAACTATTTAAAAAAATATATATTAGTAAAAATCTTAAGATGTACCTAAGTTAATATTTTTTTATTTAAACCCAAATTAGATTTTTTGTAGGTAAATCAGTTATTTGATTTATTTTTTTTTAGTTCTTTTATAATATCCGCATCGCTTTTACCTATAAATTTTAAAGCGCCTTTAGCATTTTTTGCCCAAGTAGATTTTGGATAATCTTGTATAATTTCTTGATACAATTGTTGAGCTTGTGTTTCATTATTAAGTTCATTAGGCTCGTCAAACAATTGTGCTAATAAAAACATTGCTGCTGGTTTATCTTTAAATAAAGGATAATTATTAATACATCTTTCTAATACAACTTGTGCTTGTTTAAAATTATTTACACTTCGAGCAACTTGTGCTGTTTTAATAAGGTAAACTGGTGCTAAACTATCTGTATGACAATAGTATGAAAAATTTGTAAAATCCTTAATGGCATTATTGGCAACATCAACATTTACATCAATAGCTTTTAATAAAATACTATCACATTTAAACGCAAGTTTTTTATAGTCATCGCAATTTAAAATCAAAGAATCGTGTTTGGGAGGTTGTTGATTGGTGTTATTGTGTGGAACATTATTATTTTGTACGGTTTCTTCAATAACTTTTACAGAATTATTACAAGAATAAAACAAAAAAACTATTAATACTATTTTAAAAATTAATTTCAAATTAACGTTTTGGTTTAAATACCTTAATTTTATAATCTGCACTCACTTTTCCGTTTGAAATATCGTTTAGTTTACCGCTAATTAGTTTACGTTTAAACGCACCAATTTTATCGGTAAACAAAATTCCTTCAATATGATCGTATTCGTGTTGAATTACACGAGCTATTAATCCATCGTATTTTTCTGTATGTTTTTTAAAGTTCTCATCAAAGTATTCAATTTCGATATTAGGATTTCTAGAAACCTCTTCTCTAATTTTAGGAATACTTAAACAACCTTCTTTAAATTTCCATTCAGTTCCGCTTTCATTTATTATTTTAGCGTTTATAAAAACTTTTTTAAACGATTTAAGTTGTTTACGTTCTTCTGGTGTAAACTCACTTTCATCGTCATTATCTTCATCATCAACAAAAGGTTGAGTATCAACAATAAATAATCGAATTGCTTTTCCTATTTGAGGTGCTGCCAAACCTACACCACTAGCATTATACATGGTTTCAAACATGTCTTTTATTAGCTGGGTTAAATTTTCGTAATTTGAATCAATATTATCAGCAACTTTTCTTAAAACCGGATCGCCATAAACAACTATAGGATAAACCATAATTAACGAGTGTAATTTGGAGCCTCACGTGTAATAACAACATCGTGCGGATGGCTCTCTTTAACGCCCGCTGCTGTAATTCTAATAAATTTTGCTTGTTGCAAAGTTTTAATATCTTTTGCGCCTACATATCCCATACCAGCTCTTAATCCACCTATTACTTGATAAATAATTTCTGCTAAATGTCCTTTGTAAGGAACACGACCACTAATTCCTTCGGGTACTAATTTTTTAATATCATCTTCTGCATCTTGGAAATACCTGTCTTTACTTCCTTTTTGCATAGCTTCAATACTACCCATGCCTCTATAAGATTTAAATTTTCTTCCTTCGTAAATTATAGTTTCACCCGGACTTTCTTCAGTACCTGCAAACATACCGCCCATCATAACAGTTCCTGCACCAGCAGCAATTGCTTTTACAATATCACCTGTAAATCTAATTCCTCCATCAGCAATTAATGGAACATTAGTGCCTTTTAGGGCATTTGCAACTTCTAAAATTGCCGAAAGTTGAGGCACACCAACACCAGCAATAACACGTGTAGTACATATTGAACCTGGCCCTATGCCAACTTTAACAGCATCAGCACCTGCTTTTACTAATGCTAAAGCTGCTTTACCTGTTGCAATATTACCTACAATTACTTGTAAATTTTTATATTTTTTCTTTACTTCAATTAATTTATTTATAACTCCTTTACTATGGCCATGAGCTGTATCAATAATTATTGCATCAACACCAGCGGCAACTAAAGCATCAACTCTATCCATTGTATCTGCAGTTACACCAACAGCTGCGGCAACACGCAGCCTGCCTTGAGCATCTTTACAAGCATTAGGACGAACTTTTATTTTAATAATATCTTTATAAGTAATTAAACCAACTAATTTATTTTTTTTATCTAAAATTGGTAGTTTTTCGATTTTATGTTGTTGTAATACTTCTTCAGCTTTTTTTAAATTAATCCCTTGAGGTGCGGTAATTGCCTTTGCGACTGGAGTCATAACTTGTTTAACTGGGCGTTTTAAATTTTTTTCAAAACGCAAATCACGATTTGTTACAATACCCAAAAAATTTCCGGTTTTATCAATAACAGGAATACCTCCAATTTTATTTTCAGCCATTATTTTTAAAGCATCTTCTATTAAGGCATTTTCGGGAAGCGTAACAGGATCTAAAATCATACCACTTTCGCTACGTTTTACTTTTCATAATTGTGCGGCTTGTTTTTCAATACTCATATTTTTATGTAATACGCCAATGCCACCTTCTTGAGCTATTGCAATTGCCATTTGATGTTCAGTAACAGTATCCATTGCTGCCGAAACAATAGGTGTGTTTAACTTAATTCCTTTACTAAAAAAAGAGGCTGTATTTACCTCTCTAGGTAAAACTTCAGAATAGTCTGGAACTAATAATACATCATCGTAAGTTAGCCCTTCTTGAACAAACTTATTAGCAATAAAATTTGATGCCATGGTAATTGAATTTTAGATTAAAAATTCGTGCAAATTTAGTCAATATTTTTTAATTTCTGTAATAAACATTTTACGGATTTACTTTAACATAAATTAAACCTAATTAATATGAAATCATTTAATTTTCTGCATCTTAAAATTAAATGCGTATATTTATTGCTAATTTTATGCTGTTACTGAGGCTAAAAACCTTACATGGAATTTTATTACCTAAGGCTAAATTTGTTAAAATTAGCTTAATTTTGCTATGTGTACTATTTTCATTTAAAATATCAGCGCAAGTTAGCATTGAGGAAACAAAAAAAACTGCAAACAACTATTTTGAAAATGAAGAGTATGATTTAGCTTATAAATTGTACTCGCAATTAGTATCTAACTTTCCAAAAGATGCGGAATTAAATTTTAGACTTGGCGTTTGTATGATATACAGCGAACCCGATAAGAAAAAGTGTTTGCCGTATTTACAAATTGCAAATTCTAGTCCTGATGCGCCAAAAGAAACAAAATTTTATATTGGTAAAGCAAATCATATTAATTATTTATTTGATGAAGCCATAAAATATTACAATGAGTATAAGAAAATAGGAAGTAATAGTCAACAAAAAAAACTTAAAGTTGATAGAGAAATTGCAGCTTGCGGATACGGGAAAAGATTACTTAGTAATTTAAGTGATTTAACTGTAACAAGTAAAAAACAACTAAACGAAGCTGATTATTTTAGAACGTATGATTTAAAAAGTATAGGCGGAAAATTATTAACAAAGCCAGATGATTTTAAAACTACAGCAGATAAAAAGAAAAAAGATAAATCTGTAGTTTACCTAGATAAAAATAGCAACAAAGTTTACTACAGTAGTTACGGCGAAAATACAGAAACCGGAAGAGACATTTATTATTCTGTTAAACAAGGCAATGGAACCTATAGTAAAGGCGTTAAACTTAGCACAATAAATACTGATTATGATGAAGATTATCCATTTTTACATCCAAATGGTAGAGTGCTTTATTTTGCAAGTAAAGGTCATAACAGTATGGGAGGTTATGATATTTTTAAATCTGAATACAACAGCGAAAATGATACTTGGGGACCACCTGTAAATTTAGAATTTCCAATTAACTCGCCAGATGATGATTATTTATTTGTTACCGATTCATTAGAAAAAACAGCCTACTTTAGTACAGGAAGACAGTCACCTCCAGGTAAAATTGATGTGTTAAAAATAAATACAGAGCGTAAACCTATTGAAACTTTAGTTATTAAAGGCACGGTTGTAAAAGAAAATAAAGAACAAAGTTTATTATCAAAAATTACTGTAAAAAATATGGATAATGGGCAAATTGTAGGTGAATTTAAAAGTGGAGACAATGGCGATTATCTATTAGACTTACCAAATGGTGCAAAATTAATTTTTACAGTTGAAACCCCTGAATTAAAAACACAATCGCAAGGGATTAATTTACCATTAGTACAATCAAGTAAACCATTAAAACAAAAAATTAGTTACGAAAAAGGCGAATTAAAAATTATAAACTATTTTGATGAAGCACCAACAGATGATAGCTATGTACAATATTTAAAATTAATTGAAGAAAAAGCTAAATTAAATGTAAATGAAGGTAAAAACAAATTAACCTTAAACACTGATGAGAATAGCAGTGTAAATAATACAACAACTAATACTAACGCTACTGCTGTAGAAACTAAAACCAATCAATCTACAACAAATACTGCAACCAACACCACTAATGCAACAACTACAAAAACAACACAAACTAAAACAGACAATAAACAATTAAGTGCTTTAGCTAAAAAAGAAGCTGAAGAAAGTAAAAATGAAGCTGTTCAATTTAGTAAAGATTCAAATGATGCGTTTGATATAGCCAATGCTAAAATGATTGAATCTGAAAACAAATTAAAAGAATATGATGAAGCATTTAAAAATGCCAATTTAATTACAATTGAAGAAGATAAAAATAAGGCTCTAACAAATGCACAATTAATAAAAGATGAAGCAGATGCTTTAAAAGAAGCGTCAAATAAATTAAAAGAATATTCTAATTTATTAAATAATGATGCAAAAGCTAAAGCAAAAGAAGCTGAATTAAACATACTATATGCTAATGAACTTGATAAGATTGCAACAGGTAAAAGTATAGATCCTAAAAATTCATTAAAAAATTTAAATGAATATGAAATTGAGTTAAACAAATTATCAGAAAATAAAACAAAATCAAATGAATTTTATAATACCTTAAAAACTGAATCTGAAGAAAAAGAAAAACAATTAGTAAGTTTAGAAGAAACAACAAATACAATTAAAGAAAATTTAAAAGAAATTGAAACAGAAATAAAATCAAGTGAAGAAGAATTAGCAAAAGCAAAAAAGAAAAATAAACAAGAAATTGAACAACGAATTAATGAATTAAAGGAAGATGCAAACGGCAAAAAAAATCAAATTAAAGAAAATGAAACTAAAATAGCTCTACTAAAAGCTGAATTAAATTCTGATAAAAACCCATTTACGCTTGCAAACAAAGTAAATACTGAAAACATATCAAATAAAGAACCAATTACAATAAATGTTCCAACAAACAATGCAAGCTCAACAATTACTAATACTACTAATATAGTTAAAGCAAATGATTTATCATTAAATTATAAAGATAAAACAGAAATTAAAGACCCAACTAATAAAATTAGTATTAACGAAAGTACTACTCAGTTAAAAAATTTCAATAAAGAGATAGACCTATCCATTACTAAAAATAAAACGGAATTAACAAAAGTAAAAACTCCAGAGGAGAAAACTAACATTACTTCTGAAATTAAAAGTTTAGAGGCATTAAAAAAATTAAATAATCAAAAAATTATAGACAATAATAAATTAGCATTAGCATTAAATAATACTAATAATAATACTAATATTAATAACTCTAGTGTTACTACATCTACTACAAATTCAACATCAAATACAACTAAATCTAACTCATTAACCACAATATCTAAAATAAATACTGAAAATAATACCAATACAATTAATCAGTTAAACGAATTGAGTAACAGTTTAGGCAACTATAATAACCAAAATTTTACTTTTAATAATTATCAAAATGAAAATGCACAAAAATTAAAAATAGAAGCGGATGATAAAATTAATGAAGCAGATACAAAACAAAAAAAATTAAACGAAATTATTAAAACTACATTAACAGAATTAAAAAATACAACTGAAAAAACAAATAACACAAATTCTTCTAACGCTTCAAATTCATATAGCGAATTAAGCAAAGAAGTTGAAAATTTAAACAACCAAGCATTAGTTAAAATGGAAAAAGCTAATGCAACAACAGGTGAAGAAAAAGAAAAACTTAGAAATGAAGCTAATGAACTTACAACTAAAGCAAATGAAAAAAGTTTAGAAGCCGCTTTAGCATTAAAAACTGAAAATGAATTTAAGTATAGTGAAAATAAAAAAAATATTGAAACATTATTAAATTCAAATAATACTAACGAAACAGATAAGAATTTTGTAAGTGCTTTATTAAACCAAGCAGTAATTGATTATAATAAAGCAAAAGCAATACGTGAAGAAGCAATGTCTTTACCTAATGTAATTGCAAAAGTAAGCGCATTAGGAAATGCAGAAGAAAAAGAAAATGAAGCAATTCAAAAATTATCCAATGCGATAGAAACCTTGAAAAAATCTAACCCTGATGCAAATTTTGTAACCACTAATCCAAACGAAAAAAATGCTCAAAACGAAACCTCAACAAATGCAACATTAAACAATAACTTAAATGAAACTACGGTTGAAAACATCAATACAATAAACAAAGGTGTTGATGAACTGCTTCAATCTAAAATTATTGCTTATCAAAAATTATACGAAGCCAATCAAACAGAATTAAATCAGTTAACTAATGATTTACAAAACAATTCTACAATAACCAATACACCTTCTAACAAAACTGAATTTATAAATGCAAGTTCAAAAATTAATACTACAAATAAAGGTTTTGAAGAAAATAAAAACGAAACTAATACAACTACTCAATTAAATAATTTAATTACTATTACAACAACACAAATTGAAGCAATTAATCAATTAAATAAACTTAAAAACAAAACAAATGCTATTGTTCAAAACAACACAAATTCAAACTCAAATCCTGATTTAACTAATTCACAAGTTAACTCACAAAATAATAACAATCAAAACAATACCTCAACAATAACAACCAATAATAACAATAATACAAATACAAACTCTAATACCTCAACAACAAAAAACAATAATCAAAACAACACAACTTTAAACTCAGTTAATAACTCAACAGTAAATGTTCCAATAATTGATAAACAAACTATAAGTTCTAAAGATTCATCACTAAAGGAAACCACTGAATTTATAAACAACAATAAACTTACTATACAAAACCAACAAGCTAAATCATCAATTGATAATGCCTTAAGTGAACTTAATAAATTAACTAACACTTCTTCTAAAACTATAACTCCAAACGAGTTAAAAACTCAAATTGATGAAATTAACACAAAAGCAGATGAATTAGCGCTTAAATCTTTTGATTTAAAAACAGAGGCAAATAACCAAACAGGGGACGAAAAAGAAAAAACTTTAGCAAAAGCAAAACAACTAGATGATGAGTCTAATACAGAAAAATTAAAAGCGCTAGACCTAACAAAACAATTAAATCAAAACAACATTAGCACCAATAGCAATGCCATTGATGAGTTAATTTCAAAACTAAAAACTGATAATCCAACATAAGCAAATGAAAGCAACACTGAGCTTAATGAATTAAAAACTTTACAAAATCAAATTTCCGAATTACAAAAAGAAGTAAGCGACTCTATTGCTGTTGCAGTAAAAATTGGCAAAATAACTAATGTTACTGAAAAAGAAGCTGAATTAATAGCAAAACAAAACGCTTTAATTGCCAAATTAAAAACAACATACCCTAATTACGAAATTAAAACAAATTATATTACTGTAAACTCTTCAAATAACGATACAGAATTAAACAACAACGAAAATTTAACAAAACAAAATACTTCATTAACAAATTTAGTTAATGGCTATAGTTTAGAGTATGAAACCTCTAAAAACAACATGCCAAATAACTTATCTGATGGGCAATTAAAAGCAAAACAAAATGCAGACGACTTAAATTCAGAAGCAAAAATGTTATTAGTTAAATCATCACAAATAACTGATGTTAAACAAAAAAATAAATTATTAACTCAAGCGGCTAAAACAAATAACGCAGCATTAAAACAATTAAGTTTAATTTCATCAAATACTAAAAACAACATTGCAAATAATAATACTAATTCAAATAACAACGTATCAAATACAAACAACACTACAACATCAAACGTATCAAAAAATAATACAAACACCGTAAAAAATAATACTACCACCGTAAAAAACAACAACACTAATAACACAACTAACAATAATGTTAAAAATAATACAAATACCAACATAACAAATAATACAACAGTAAATCAAACCAAAAGCACACTTAAAGTTGAAGGTTTAGAAGTTATAAACGGGAATGCATACAACAACAATCGTCCTATACCAATGAATGCGAAAATACCTGATGGTTTGGTGATTAGAGTACAAATTGGTGCTTTTAAAAATGCCTTGCCAAATAATGCTTTTAAAGGCTTAAATCCATTAAATGGGGAAACAGTTGCAAATGGTTACATAAGATATACAGCAGGTAATTTTAATAAATTTGAAAATGCAAGTGCAGTTAAAAACGATTTAAAAAAATTAGGTTATAACGATGCATTTGTTGTTGTATATTATAATGGAAAACGAATTGCTTTAAATGAGGCATTAGCTATTTTAGAAAGAGAAGGAAAAACAATAGATAATAATGCTTCATCAACAGCCGGCATTACAGCTAATACAAATATTCCAAAAGCATCTGTTGTTTTCCCTAACTCGCCAAATACAGCTCCTACCCCACCAAACGAATTAGTAAAAGTTTCTAAAGAAATTGAAACTATTAAAAATTTATTTTACACTGTACAAATTGGAGTTTATAGTAAACAAGTAACAAAAACTCAATTGGCTAATTTATCTCCTATATTTACCGAGAAACTTACAAACGGACTTTATAGATATACCGCAGGAATATACAACAATGGAGATAAAGTAATTATTGACAAAAGAAGAGTAATTGAAACAGGCATTAAAGATGCTTTTGTAAGTTCCTATCTAAATGGAAAACGAGTAGATTTTAACGATTATAAAAACCGTCAAAAAACAGATTCAACAATTGTTGTTGAGCCTGAAAATCCAATTATATTCCCAGAGGGAAGCCCTATTGCAAATACAAATACAACAATTTCTGTTCCTACACTTACTATCGAACCTTTTAAAAATAATGTTACTATTTACCCTGAAGCAACATCAGAAAATGGTATAAAGGCTTCGCAAGAAGGGGTGTGTTTTAAAGTACAAATTGGCGCTTACAGTAAACAAGTACCTAACGACGTTGCTGCAAAATTTTCTTCAATTCAAAATTGGCCAATTGAAAACAAACAAATTAATGCCTTATATATTTACAATGTTGGTAATTTTATTAATGCAAAAAGTGCAATTAAACTTAGAGATGAAGTAATTAAACTTGGAATTTTAGATGCGTTTATAACTATTTATAAAGATGGTTCTAAAATTTATAATAAAGAAGAAATCCAAACTTTAATGAAAGCAGAATAATGGAAAGAAAAATATATTATTTATCAACTTGTGATACTTGTAAAAAAATAATTTCCGAATTAGAGTTGAAAAATAAAATTTTTGAATTTCAAGACATTAAGTTTAAACCCATTTCAAACCAAGAGCTTGAATTTTTACACAATAAAGGTAATACATACGAAAATTTATTTAGTAAAACCGCAAGAAAATACAAAGAACTTAATTTAAAAAACAAACAATTAACAGAAATAAATTATAAAGAATTAATTTTAAGTGATTATACCTTTTTAAAAAGACCTATAATTATTTATGGCGAAAAAATATTTATAGGAAATTCAAAATCAACAATAGAACTTGTAAAATCAATAATAAAGTAAATTTTATTTTTACCTAATTTTATTGAAGAAAAATTAACACATATATTTCTTCAAATAATTTAAAAACTATACAACGATTTTTTATTTATTACAAATGGTGAGTTATACTTACATTATAGTATAATTACTTTTCATTTTAGTTTAAACCCAGATTATGCATTAGGATTTGTTACGAACCTTGAAGATGCAATAATATCAAGTGTTCCCGAAAGATTTTATGACGAAGGAATGGTTATAATCATTTCAAGAAATAAAATCGAGGAAACGCTTGAGATTGAAGCAGTTTCAAGGTGTAGTAGAATTTCTAATGCATGATTTGGGTTAAATAAAAAAAACCACAAAATAATTTGTGGGTTTTTTTATTAATTACCAATTAAATGTAACCAATAATTTTTTTGTTTGTTTTTTTCTTGTATGTCCATTCAATTTTCCAACCATAAGGGCAAGCATTAGCACCTACATCAACTACATTTCCACTTTTATCTACACCAAATGTACATTTTAATGTAAATTCTTTTTCATCAACTTTAATCTCTACATTTCCTTGTATTGGTGCCCAAGCACCACAAGTTAAATTCCAAACTATTGGAGTAGTTACATTACTTGTAAAAGCATCGCCATCACGGGTTGTACCGTAATTTTCTAAAGTACTCATTCCATCTTGAGAACCTATACCCTCGCCGGTACACGTTAATATATTATTTGGAATTGAATATGTAAATTTTCTATTAATATTATATACAGCTGTTTTACCATCATCAAAAGTTACATTTAAATTACTTCCAGTAATAGAACTTGCTAAGCTTGTTTGTGTTTTAGTAATTAACAATTCCCACCATGTACCTCCAGTAACATTTGTTAAATTTTGAATTCCATTTAACTCTACAAACTTACCATCAGAAGCACGGGTTACTTTAAAGTTTAAATATTCTACTTTAATAACACAACCTGCATTTTTCCAACGTTTTCCGGTTGCATAATCAATTACTGTTAAGCGTATAGAACCTTCTCGTTTTCTGTTATTAATTACCGTACCATCATAATTAATTTTAATTGTCCCTTGATAAGCACCAACGGTATCAATTGTGTAACCTGTTGCTGTAATTCCTAATACAGAATATAAGGCATTACTTGAACTTGTTCCACGACCATGTAAAAAGGAGTTATTTCCTACCACTGTATTAACATCACTAACCACAGCATCATTTTCGCTGTTAACCGTTCTGTTATCTGTTGAAGATTGACCATCTTCATTTTTAAATTCTTTTTTCTTTGCGCAATTTGTAAAACCAATTGCTAAACTTGTAAAAAGAACTGTTGATAAAACTAATTTTTTCATTGTAATAAATTTTATAAATCAAATATATAAAAAAACGGATACTATATTAGTATCCGTTTAAGTTTAGATTAAAAATTAGTCGAAATTACTTTTCGATTACTAATTTTTGAGTAGATTTTTGTTGACCGTTTGATACAGTTACAAAATAAACACCTTTAGCTAAATTAGCTACGTTAACTGAGTTTGTTTCAGTAGCATTTTTAACTGTTAAAACAACTTGCCCTAAAGCATTAATTACATCAATAGTTGCATTATCAACATTAGCAATTGATACTGTTAAAATATCTTTTGCCGGATTAGGATATAAACTTAAGTTAACAACATTGTTTTTAACTTCAGAAATTCCAGTAGGTGTTGAAGTACAAGTTCCTTGGAACATAGCTTTAATTCCTAAAAAGCCTAATGCAGAATTTTGAACTGCTGGTGCACCACCTGCAATTGGTTGAGAATACAATGTGTTTGGAGGTGTTAAATTAGTAGCCGAAGTGTATGAAGCAACTGGAAAATACCCAACTGAATTTGATGGTTGAGCCACACCAATATAATAATCAACATTAGAATTTATTGAAACAGGTGTTGCAAATGTAAATGAAGTATAGGTTCCTAAATTAGCATTTGAAATGTTAATTGTATTTGAAGTTGCTATAACTGTTCCTACACTATTTGAAACTACTGCATACATAGCATTATTTAAATTTGATGTAGTAGTTGAAATGGCAATTGCCACAGAAGTTAAAGTAGATGCTGCTTGAAATGTCATTTTATTTGTTAACAAACCTTGGCCTGTATTAAATCCAATACCATTTCCGTATAACGGACCAGTAACATCAGGCCCTGCTTGTTGCCCATTACAATTTATGTTTTGTGTAATTGTTTTCAAGTTGTTTGTATTATCTTGATCAGATAAAACAGAAACACTTACGTTAGCTACACCTGTTAATGTAGAAGCGTATGAATATGGAGAAAATGTTACTAATGTACTTGCGCCTGATGCCAATGATGGAATAATTACTACAGCAGTATGTGTAACAGCACCGGTAACAGATAAACCTACACCAATAGTATTTATTACCGTGTTTGAATTATTTGACACTAAAGCTGACACCGCATGTGTTGTACTTACACGTGTAGCAATAACTTGAGGACTAGGGATATAATTTACACTAATTTCATTTGTATATGTATTTGGTGAACCAAATCTGTACAATGGACGAAATGCTGTTGTACCAAGAACTGGTGCTGAAATAACACTACTTGCTCCTGTTGCTCCTTGTATTGGCCCACCCGAAGTCCAACATGTATAAACTGCAAATGCTGCATCAGTTACAGCTGCAGTATATTCATAAGCCACATTTAAACCCATACCTGGAGAGTAAGTAAAAGTTGGTGATAATGGAAAATCAACTGTAGTTGCAGAAGAAACTGCAGGAATGTTATAGATTCCACTATAAACTTGTGTCATACCAGAAGTGTTCCAAGTAGTACCTGAGGTATAAGAAGTTGCCGATGTATTTTGCAAATAAACAGTTAAAGTACCATTTGCAGCAACCGAAACTCCATTTGTTAAAACAAATCCAAATGACGCTACTGTAGGGCTTAAAGCTGACAACTCTCCTGCAGGTACAAAATATTGCCCACGCATTACAGTGTGTCCAACTGTTCCATTTGGTCCTCTGTTTCCTGATGTACCATTAGCTGAGCTAGTTGGAGGAGCAGTAACCGCAATAAACGGTTGAGCCATTAATGATCCAAATGCCATTAATGCTGTTAAAATTGATAATGTAGATTTTTTCATGTTTAAAAAGTTTAGTTGAAGGTATTAAAAATAAATTAAACCCAAAAATTAAAATTCAATTTATTTAAAACTTTAACGTTTTAGGAAATTAAATAAGATTTATTTACTTTTTCTTGTAAACATTTAATTCCTTTTTTAATTAACCAAATTAATAAAAATTGAGTTTTATTGCTAAATTTAATATACTTTGAAATTAAAAATCGTTAAAATAGCTTTAATACTTAGTATTTTAGACAAAAAACTAAATTTGAAATAAGACTAAATTGTTTAAATATTTATATTTGTTAAACAAATAAATAAAAACTAAACCAAATGATTAAAAAATTACTATTATCTGCAGCCGCTTTAACAACATTATTAAGCACTGCACAAAATTTAAAAGTAGATGGAATATCTACCATTGAAACAAAAAAATTAACCAGAGTTGAGGCTCCAAGTGCAAACGCAGCTAATAAAGTTAGCTCAGCCGCTGTAGTTGATACATTAGGCTATTTTTTTAATAAACACTACTACAGAAATCCATCTCCATCAAATTTATCATTTATTACAGTAAAAAATGCAGCTGTAGTTACAGGTAGTACAGAAATTGCAGGTTTTGGAGGAATATATAAAAATTCAGGTAACTTAGCTGTAACAGGTGCTGAGGCAGTAATAAGTCGCCAAGCTAATGCAACTTCAACTTCTGTTCCTGTTGGATTATTTTTATATAATGCCCCATCAGGTACAATTTCTGGTGCGCCAATTGCTTCTGTACAAGTAGCAGCTACAGGAACAGCACCAATTTTTGCTGGAGGTAATTTTGCAACACCTGCAATTGTTACAGGTGATTATGCAATTATTGCAAAAAATATTTCTGCAGCTCCACAAGATACAATTCGTTTATGGATTAATAATGCCTTAACTCCTGCATCATCAAGTACAAATAATGCAGCTAAGTATGGCGAAGGATTTGGTGTAGTTGGAGTAGGAACTCCAATGATTTTTATAGCTACTACTGGTGCTTTTGGTGCTGGAACTGATTATGAAGGTTTAGTTGCTGCACGTGTGGCTTATAGTGTTACAACAAGTGCTGCCGTTCCAACAGGTACATTGTGTACAAACGTATCTAATCAATTCACAAACACTTCATCACCTTGGATTGGACATAGACAATACAATATGAATCAATTTTTAGTTTCGTTAGCGCCTTTCTCATTTACAGGAACTCCAGCTCCAAATCCAGTATATTCATGGGCGTTTGGAGATGCTGCACCTTCATTAACAACTACTGGTACTACAACTTTAGTTGCTAAAACTTATACTGCTGCAGGTTCGTTTAACGGAACTTTAACTGCAACAATTTTAAAAATGAGTGATTCTGGTTTTTCAGTGTCTGATAATGGAACATTTAGTAAAACCGTTTCTACTTGTGTAGGTATTTATACTAATGAATTAAATGCAAATGTTGCTTTATATCCTAACCCTGCAAACGGTATTGCTAAATTAGTAAACTTAGAGGGTACTAATACCATTACAGTTTATAATTTTTTAGGGCAATTAGTTTATACAACTACATCTAGTACAGATAACGTAACAATTGATTTAAGAAATCAAGCAGTTGGAACTTATTTTGTAAAAATAGTTTCTGCTAATAACCATTCTAAAACTTTAAAATTAATTAATAACTAATTAATTTATTCTATACTAATTAAAAAGGCTGTTTTATATAAAAACAGCCTTTTTAGTTTAACCCATATAATGCATAATAAGGGTTTAAATATGTTTCTTTAATTTATATCAATGGTTACGAAAATAACGGTTTGTGTGCAAGCGTCCGTTTTTTGCTAAATTATACAATACACATTTAGCGCCTAACACGCAAATGAAAACAATTCAAATTGAGTTTTTGGTTGTTTTTAGGACTGGTTAAGCATTTGATGAAAAACTTTATCAGTAATGTTTAACTTAATAGTTTTAAATGGTATGTTATTTCCTTTTTCAATTTCAATTAAACTTTTAGAAATTTTTAATTCTTCTGCTAAATAATTAATTAGATATTTATTGGCTTCACCATTAATTGGTTTGGCTTTTATTTTAATACACCAAAATTCTCCATCAAAATTAATTTCATTTTTAAATGAACCCGGTTTTATTTTAGCTTTAATTTTAATCATACTTATTTATTTTATATAACCAAAAATCCCGCTTTTGGCGGGATTTTGGCTCTCAAAAACTAAAACCTTGGCAGGATTTAGTTGCCCTTTACTACACGTAGTAATGGGAGTATTGTGTAAACGGTTATTTACCGTCTAATTTATTTTTAAGATCAGATAAAGCTGAAATATCTCCAAGCGTAGATTTTTCAACACT